>NZ_CACSIS010000004.1:0-312111 GCF_902705905.1 Klebsiella sp. 18074
CTCCCCCCCCATGCAAATGATAATCAATATCATTTCAAGTGAAATGATTTCAAATTCAATCAATTTTGAATGATATTGAGAGCCATTATCAATTGACGTCAGATCACCACGATGCCAGGCTCCTGGTCGTCATCGTTGATGGAATGGTTCAGGGCCTCTCCATCTGGCTGGCCCGTCGAGGCTTCACGCGCTGACTTACCTGAATGACATTCAATGCAGAGCGTCCAGAGGTTGTGCTCTCCGTTATCGCCGCCGAACTGAAGGGCGACCCGGTGATCCAGTTCGCTATCATGAAGGTCAACGACACGGACACACATGCAGCAGTGTCCGCCGTCACGCGCATAAATGCGCCGCTTCAGGCTTACCCTTGCGCTGCCGCTTACACGTCTCTGCTCGCCAAATGCCGGCCTTATCCTGCGGGTGTCGATGGCTTTCAGCCTAGGCGGTAATGTCTTCAATCTAGCCATGTAACCTCCAGGCCCTACGGCGTTCAGTCCGGGATGAACCATCAGGGTGTCGCTCTACCGGTTCATCATCGGCATGGTCAACCAACGAGTAGCATGGATAGAGGACGCTACCTCCGTATGCATCGCCCACTGCATAATCAGCAGGCTTACTGCTGTCCCAGCGGGATAGCACCCGAGCGATATGCTGCGGCGGCACGGCATAACAGACGCCGTGAATCAGTCGCGGCAGCGTGATGTAATCGGCGCGGGTCTTGTCAGCCACTATCAACCGCTCAACAATCTGCAACTGGTACTGCGGCGGGCGTCCAGTGCCAAGATAGAAAGAGCATAAAGCGTCAGGGAAACGCTCTAACCATCCAGCAATCAGGGCCACAAAGCGCGGTACTGGTATCGCGTCATCCTCAATGATTACCACCCGGCAATCCTGTTCAGCAGCCCACTCCAGCGCACGCCGGTGATTCCATGCTGCCCCATGATTGCCAGGGTCGATCATCGCGTGGGCACTCGGTCCAATTTGGTAGGCCAGTGCTCGCGCCTGAGGTTCTCTTGAGTGATGCCCGACCACCGCAAATTTTATTTGTGCTTCCAAAAGGCATACTCCTTACCGACACCATCCGACTTAAACACCGTGTGGATGCGCGGGCCGGTTACTATCCGATCGCCAAAAGATTTAGCGACGACGCCAAAGGCAATCATGTCCCCTACAGCGGCATTCGCCTGTTCTTTCTTCCAAAACCGGTAGCTTTCGAGGCGGTAATACAGCCGAATGATGCCATGCGCGAACGCCATTACATCGGCGCGGGTACCACCCAGTAGCCCAGCGTTAAGCATCACATCATTGCGGTGCTGTTCGATGAATTCCTGATAGATACTCTCCGGATGATTCTGCTTTGCCCAGGTGTCGGCGTATGTCTTCGGTTCTGAACCGACATAAACCCTTCCCGGCTCCATTTCATCCCACGGCGCACGCAGCATTTCGACATCAGTTCCATCGGTACACCACACAAACCGATATTCAGGGTGGTCGCGCAGGTGCTGGTAAATGTGCAGCCAGCGGCGGAAGTAGACATTCATTTGCACGTCAGGAACGGTGACGAGTTTTGCACCAGCGGGCGGGATTGCTAACTCGTCCGCCAACACGACAGCATCAGCGCCAGTTATTGAGTTCGCCCAAGCGGATAATACGTCAGGGGTCGAAGTCATTCTGGTGCCGCGCTGTGGGTCTGGCTGGCTGGTGAGTAGCGTGGTAATTACAGCATCACGCTGCCGCCGATATTCAGCGTATCCAGTGTACCCGGCATCTCGGCGGGCATTGTGTATTGTGACGTTTCGTTTTACCTGCTGCTCTCGTTCTGGCTTTGGCACAGAGCGTTCTACCGCTTCATGTTCATCCAGAGAGTGGATCAGCTTTTCTGACCCGGCCACATCGGCAAATGCCCAGGTTGTCATCCCTGCGTTGTGGATACGCAGCGCCAGATCGCTATGCTCGTACATCCCACGACCGTATACCGGGTCAAAACCACCCACTCGCTCAATGGCACTGCGGTGGTAATACAACATGACACCACGCTGCCCGGTATACGCAATATGCTTATCGTCACAATAAAGCACCGCAAGGTCATTCAGCTTATTGCGGCCGGCAAGATCGAGAAACTGATAAGCGAGATGTGACTCCGCTGACTCGATATACGGAATGTGCCAGTTATCAGCAACGGGCCAGGCGTCATCGTCCCACAGGAAAAGATGCTCGCACCCGGCATCCATCAGCGCGTTAAGGCTGGCGTTCTTCGATGCAACGATACCGAGCGATGTATTCTGCCGCAGCAGTTGCACGTTGCATGGAACATCAACTGCAGGATTCGAACCATCATCGACCACAACCACCAGCGCACCAGTTGGTAGATGCTTCATGTGCTGATCAATGGCTCTCTTCAGTACCTCGGGACGCTGATGCGTGGTTATTGCAATTCCAACTTTTGCGCAGCTATTAAAAGCTGGAACAAACTCAACGCCATCGATAATGACCCTCATAATTCAAATCGGCCTTTTGGTAACAGACTTAGCCACCTCTCGGTAATTCCGAGCAGCAGCGTCAGTAACAGCTTTTTTGATAGCTTCGATTTGTTCAAGACAAGGCGTTGCATTGAGGTAAAGCTTGATAACCAACTCTTGTCCGCTTGTATCGCATTCGGGAGAGCTCAGGTTAGCAGCACCATCAATTGCAATTCGATCCGGAAAGAATTCAGGGATTCCATTAACCTTTCCACGACATCCAAATGCATCGTATTCGGCGAATCCGGCTCCGCTATGGAGTTCATATCCGGTCTCTTTCACAACAATGCAAAGCGATTTGTTGGCTTCTTTTAGCGTTACACGTTTCATGTGCGTTTCCTTTTAGGCGTGAACCTGTCGCACGGAAAAGCCGCCGAAAGTTAACGGTTTACCCAGGCTCACAGCTGAAAGACTTTCTTAGATGTGCGCGTGCGATGCGCAATAAAAAAGGCCGCCTTAGCGACCTTGATGATTTTTGGATGTTTACTTAGCGTCGGGCGCTGATAAATGACGGTATAGATTCACCGAGTTGTGTGGAATCGTGAAAATCGCCCACTAATTCAGGAACCTTAATCATCCTTCCTCCTGTTTCAGCTTCATAATGGAAAGGTACAGAAACCGCTTTCCCATCTATCATGACCAGCATGGTTTCACGAGAAGCATCCATCAGGATCCGCCGAATATAATCTTTAAATGCGCTTAGCCTTGATTCATCACTGAGTAGGCAAACCTTCTGTCGGAAGTGCCAATCCTTTCCACATGGCAAAACGAAATCCCACTGAATTTCGCTATTTTCAGCAAAACCATTACCAATTAGATAAACGTTTTGCTTAGAGAAGAGGCTTCGTTCACCTTCTTCCAACGGTGCAAAAGCAAGGACTTCATTCACGTGAGTGAATGGCTGCGTTGTCATGACAACCTCGTCTAAGTTGCTCGTCAGGTTATCAGTGGCAGGCGGTGACGATTCCGCTTTTCGGGAGCGACCCTAGCCACTGACAATTCAATTAGGTGTGGTGACCGGTGCTGATCTCCGGCATTCAGTCCTTTCGGATTGCTGCAAGTTATGTCTGCGTTTAATGGCCTCTTGGGAACCCCGCAGCGGGCGCGCATCAGCCTGCGCATTCACCACAATTTGACATTATCACAGGCACTCAGTGAATACCTGTTGTAATGCCTTAGCTGGACTGCTCAGCAGCGGTATCAAACAGCGCCAGCGCTTCAGTTGCTTCCTGAATCGCTTTAATGGTCTTAGCTACCACTTCCGATTCGGTTACAACCCGGTTGTACTGCTGGATGAAAATCTGATATTTCAACTGACTGTCCTGTACGAATGCAATAGCCTTAGCAGCTGCTGCTGTATCGTAGTTCAGGATTGAAAGCAAGTTCAGGCGTATTTGTTCTGCTGGTGTGATGTCTGCCATGTCTGTCTTACCTCTATGCGATGTGGGGAGCATTATCAAAATCACTATTCGGAATGGTTTCTGAAGTGCCATTAAAAAAACCACCTGTGGGTGGCCTTTTTAATATCTAAATAAATTGCAGGGCAGTGATTATTTTGAATCAAAGACAAATCGTGAAGATGTTATTTTATTAAGCAACTGCACTAATGGTGCCTTAGTCCCTTCTCCATTGATATAATGTTCAAAGTCGTCTTCGAGTATTATCCAGTCTCTAGCAAGTTGAGTCCCATCAAATAAGTGCTCAGTAGCAAGCCAAGACGATTGGCAGGCGTCAAAGATGCTAAGAAGGTTATCAAATCTCTGCACATTCTGCTCTCCAGCATCTATCTGCTGACTTATGAGATCGACATCTTTAAAAAGCCACCTCACAATAACCTGCTCCCTCTCTTCCTCAAGTTCATCTCGGTCAAGGTTTAGTGGCATATTTAACAAGGCGACTCTTAATTGTTTGATCGCAAATCTAAACTCCATTTTTACTTTTGTTTTTTCTTGCTCTCGCCAGGTTGTCAGGGCTCTATAAGCAAAAATCAAAGTGACTACGCTTGCAGTGCCACTAATAAATGCAGCAATCATTGACCAAAACGCCCACTCAGCTGCATTGCGATTAGCCACGAGCGTTTCATAAGCTATATAACTAGCATCCATATCCACCTCACATTAGTTATGAGGTTATTCTAACAAAATATATTAGGGCCGCCACCTGGTGAATGGCTCCTGCAATGCTTTGCCACTTCCCGGAGTGGCCACGCTCATGCCCTTGAGTAGCTGCCACATCATCGCCGCTTATAACTAGTGCGCGTCTGGCATTCGCGCTTCTTTACCGGAGCATGTTCCCTTATTTACCCTCACAACGGTCTGCTATACCTGCTCGCCATTACGCGACTCGGGGCAGCATCATTACTGCTGCTCTGCCTTTCGACTGCGGTCTATCCGCTTTAATTCTTCATGGCTGTATCCTCGGGTGGGGATAGCTGTTGGGTTATCCCTTCGTGGGGTTAGCGCATGGGAAAGTTGATGATGAACATAAGCCCGATTAATGCGCACAACAACCCTACAGCGCCACCCACAACAATGAGCGCCCAAACGATAATGGTTCCTATGGTTGCAATCATTTCTTAGCCTTTTCGGTTGGTTATGGGCAGTTCGCCAGCACTGATTTGTTGTGCGCCAGAATGTCGCGCTTGGTCTGCTTATCCAGCACATCGATATCGTGGTCGGTCAGGTAGATGATCCGCACCCAGTCACAAGCGGTGTCGATGACTTCAGGTTTTGCGGGTAAAGCTTTCGCGCAGCTCCCGATCAACATCGTCATCAGGCATGTGATTAACAGTCTGCTGTACATCGCTGGCCCCTTTCGTTGCCTCCACCCGGCGTTCTGCCACGGCTGCATTACCGGCGGCGATATTTTCTGCACTCTGTTTCTCGGCCTCAGCAGTAGCGATACCTTTACCCTGGCTTTTACCGAGATGGAATGCACCGAATATCAGAGCCAGCACCGTAGCAATCGCACCTACAATGATTTCCATCGTGGTCATGGCTGCTGATCCGTATTGGTGCCACTGTCTGTCAGGCTGAACTGCTTAATGATGCGGGCGATAGCAGCGCAGACAGAGACGAAACCAATGACATAACCCAGATACTGATCGGGAATGAGCGCTTTTACGCTATCCGGTACCGCGGCCCACGACGTAGCGACGATGGCCAGAACAGCCAGAATGCGAACGGACCACATCTTCCAGGCTGACTGCCAGTTTTCGATTAATTGCATATCACACCACCAGTACCGATTTTGCTTTCAGGAAGCGGGCGTTACGGTCATCAATGCCGTTCTGCCCACCGTTGATAATCAGGGTGACGCGAACCAGGTCGCCGGGATACTTGAGACATCCGCCAGACACGTAGAACCAGGCTGCGCTGCGAGCTGCGTTAATATCCTTCTCCAGCAGCTCAGGGTTGCTGACTAAATCCAGTTTCAGCGCAGTGCCGCATTTCCTGTAGTTATCCAGGAAGGTGATCCCGATAATTCCGCGCCCCCGGTACTTCCATCCATCGCCAGCTGTCTTATTGCCGAACCGCTTGCTGTACACGAGATTTGCGATAGCACGTTGACGCTCGATCGGTAGCGACTTCTCGTAAGATTTTCGCCCGAGCATATTGGCTTGGTCTTGCGTGAGCCGCTTTACTTTTACGAAATATGCCAGGCCACCAACGCTATAATTGAAGCTTTCTACCAGTTGGGTGAACCCAGTGCTTTCGTGCCCACATTGAGCAATAAACATCGCCTGGTCGACCGGTGCCGTAATGCCGAATTCTTTCATCGCGGCTGTGATATGCGGATACCAACGCGCAGCTAACCCGGCGCTGATACCAGCCGCCTGCTGAAATTGTGATTGATTCATTAGTGCCTCAGTGTATCGACCAGGCGCGCCACGTTACCCCGTGCCCACAGCACAGCGGCGCAAATAAGGATGTTTGCCAGAACCACCAGCCAGTGGGACTGAACGTAAAGACCGAAGATAAATTGGAAAGGGATGCTCGCGTAGATCAACACCAGCAAGTAAGCAAGAATGGAAATACCAGGCCGATGTCGGGCGCCGCGACGTTGATAAAACATCAATGCACAGACAATAACGGCACATATCACAGCATTGGTCAGCGCAGCCGGGTCATTTATTACCACTCGAACCTCCTCCCCTTAATCGGGAAAGTAATCCGAACAGGCTGCTCAGGTCTTGGCTGTTGATGAAAGTCAGGACCTTAATGGTGATAGCCGATGCCACCACCGCACCGAGCGCATCTAGCGGTCGGTCTGTATAGCCTGTCCAGGTAGTAAATTTTGAGCCTAATAGTCCAGCGGCCAGGACACCGACAATAAACGATGTCATGAAGTAGGCTATCTGCCTCCCTCGCGTCAGGTTTGCGGTCGTTGCCACATAAAACACCGCGCCGCCGAAGGCACCAAATACCACACCAAAATCAGTGTGAGTGATAACGCCATACACGATGGAACCAATTAACCCACCTCCAAAAATCAGGCCAGTACCAGTTAAAGGATCGGACATTTAGCCCCCTCTTATTGCTGTGAGTCCTCTCATAAGCGAGGGGAATAAAAAAGCCTGCACAATGGCAGGCCCTAAATTAATTGAGGAATATGCAGCGACGGAACTCTGGGATTTGAAAAACCAATAAGCAGGGCTGGTCTACTACCTATTTTTTGGTGTTCTGCTCTGCCATCTCGATGTAACGCGGATCGGATGCCCGCGGGAGCTGAATGCTCTGTTCACGATAGTAGCGCACGCGCTCCATGAAATACTCGCGGAGGTGCTCAGGCTGCTCTCTCGCTACCTGTTCGGCTATAACCGGCATATTCAGGCGCTCTTTGTAGGCGACGCCGGATGCGGCCAGGTCGACGTTAACTTTGTCCTGCTCTTCTTTTGATTTTGCTGCAATGTTCCAGTTTGACATGAAAAATCCCCTCTTTTGATTCTGGAGATTATATATCAAAGGAAGTTAAACACTTACTTTGTCAAAGGCACCCGCAGATGCCTTTTGCAAATTGTCAGGTTTTTCTTTTAAAAGGCCAGCGTCGGCAGGCCACCAGCGCCACAATGATGATGACTAGCAGCACCATATCTACCAGCACGCCTGCCAGCCTCCAGGCAACGAGCAATAGGACGACAAACAGCGCCCAGTAGCATAACCGGCGCATCATGATCACTTACCATCAGCACCCAGCACACGGCTGAGATTTTTTAGCAGTACGGTTGACGCGGTTTCCAGCAGCTCATCACCTGCGTCTGTGTTGGCGACTACCAGCGTTTTAGTGCAGGGTACCTTCACCTTCGAATCGCTCAACCAGCCGGATTGAGTTACCGCTTTTTTGAGCTCATAGACCGGTTTACCGTTCGGCAGCTTATCGTCGACGTGCCAACCGTTCATGTCGATCATGATCAGTCCACTGCTCTCCTGGTTAACTGCTTCCAGAAACTTATTCGATCTGTCCGGTGCGGATACCCAGAGGAAAGCGTCATATTCGCCGGTAGTCACTTTCGCCAGCGAGCGCACACCGCCTTTCGCATAGGTTTCGACCTTCGCGTAGTTTTTTTCCAGGCTTTGCAGGTATTGCCAGGACGCATACGATCCGCTGGTGGGCTCGCCGACCGCAATTTTCACCCCAGCTTTTAAATCCCCCTCATCGCTGACTTTGCCGCCCTTCTTAGCAGCTACGAAAACACATTCATCAGCGAGCTCACCGATAATGTCCACCTTCTGGGCTTCATTGCCGTGACGGCTGCGCCAGAACTGGTAAGCGTCGGCCTGGGTAAAACCAATCTGAGCAGTACCACTGGCGACCTTATCGAGGTTGTCCAGTGAGCCTTTGCTGGGGATCACCGTCGATCTGTAGCCATATTCGGTCAGGGCGCCGGCCAGATTTACACCGTAAACCGCGTTGTAGGTTAAGCCCTGTTGACCGGTGGTGATAACGACATCCGCAGCTGCTACAACATTACTCAGGCATAGCGAAGCGACCGCGATGGCGGCCATGATTAACTTTTTCATGTGACTTTCCTTTTGAGGTGAGCCTTCGCCCGGAGTGGCCGCCCTGCAGAACAGTCACACGACCATTCCAAAGGCTCACCCCGAAAAGCTCTGCAGGTTTATGCGCCGGGCGGGACGCAGATATGAAAAAGGCCCGCGAACGCGAGCCTGTTAGTTCCGCTTACTGATACGGAGCGACCAGCCTAAGCTGCCGCAGATTCAAATTGTGGCCCTGTTTTGGAGTCGCTTTGCGGTCAACTGGGACGTGTAGGTTTCGCATCGCGATCGGGATTCGCTTCAGACGCTGGCCCCGCTGCCTATATGTGCCGGTTACGTTTATCCGGCGGCTTTCGCCCGGTTAAGCCCTAAGGTAAGGGATTGGGTTGTGGTGGCAGGCGCCCATCTCCTGCTTAACGTCAATCAACGCTTGCACATCGCTACGTTATGGGCCGGGATCAACCGATATGTTCGCTCGCCACAACGATAATGACGCTCAGTGCATTTAAGCCAGGCCCCAAAAGGGAAAGCGCCATTACCTGTTGTGCGCTCCGTTTCGTGGAGCCGACGCCGCCGGAATTACACCGGCAGAATCATCACATTGGTATATGGTGCTGGTTGACGGAATTGAACCGCCGACATCCTGCTTACAAGGCAGGCGCTCTACCTGCTGAGCTAAACCAGCAAATTCTTGCCACACTCTCGCAGTGGTCAGCGCTCATGCCCTTGAGTCAGTCACCCCAGTTCATCTCTGTTCCCCGTTGGCCCTAACCAGTGCGCGATTGGCTGTCGCGCGGCGACGCCGGTGCTTCTTTTCTTATTAACCCTCTCCAGATGCAAAGCTGGCTCTCTACTCGGAGACTCGGGAGCAAGTCATTACCCTGCTATTGCCGCCTATCGACTGCTGCGGTCTGGCCGCTTTACTGCTTCATTTTCGCCACCCATTCTCGCCAGCGCGCCTCCCTAATCTCAGGGCTCAGGCGCTGATCTTCAAAATTGTTAGCCAGGGACAGAGAATCCGGTAATAAGGCCCATGCAATATAGAATTCGTGAGGCTCAAACTCATCCCCAGCAAACTGATATGCGCCAACATGATAGACCTCGCCATCTTCCTCAAGCGCAATAACATGGGCAACATGCCAGCCATCACAGGGGTTCAGAAGAATGACCCAGCGCCCATCAAGTTCTTTGGTTAGCTTTTCGCTTGCTGGTCGGAAACTCAATGTTTCGGTTATCTGCTGGCACATTTCAGGCTCCTGAAACGACAAAACCCCGCAGATGCGAGGTTTTTATGATTAAGCTGTGTGTCTAAGTGACCACTCTTAACACAGTACAACATAAATTGCGGACCGCAGTAATGTTTTTTTTATTATGTTGGGGTATAACATACTTGAAACGTAGCTGATCCTAAGGAAAATATTTTCATGCTCAACCGATCGAGATGTTTTATTGTTACACCTATAGGGAATTCGGACTCTCCGACACGCAGAAAAGCCCAAGGTATCCTCGATGCAGTAATAAGACCTGTACTGGAAGAGAAAGGATTCGAGGTATTTGTTGCCCATGAGATATCCTCTCTTGGTTCAATAACCAAACAGGTTATTGAACACCTTTTAAAAGATGAATTAGTCATTGCTAATTTAACAGAATTAAATCCCAACGTGATGTATGAGCTTGCTGTTCGTCATGCGGTCAGGTTACCTGTTATTGCGATAGCCGAGGATGGGACAAACCTCCCATTTGATATTGCTGATGAACGAACGATTTTCTATAAAAACGATATGCTGGGAGCACACGAGTTCAAACCATTATTTATCAAAGCAATCAACTCAGCTATAGAAGATAACGAACCAGACAATCCAATATATAGGGTATCAGATTCATTATTAATAAAAGAATCTGTTAATGCCCCGAGCGCTGAGAAGTACATAATGGACAGACTGGACGATATTGAAAAAAGACTAATCCTTAACAATACCCTTAATTCAAGGGGGAATAAAAACCATATCGTAGGCGTCCATTGCATAAAAATAAAAGGCAATCCAAGTAATATAAAATTATTTTATGAATCATTGAGCACTTTTTTACCCATTGACTATATGGAATTATCTTCTAACGACCCCCTAATAGATGACATAACCAATATAAAAATAAAAAGTCGATTGTCAATTGATCCAGATAAATTTGATGAGTTAGCAGCAAAGTGTAACGTATCCATTGTTGGACTTGAATTTCAAACTGAATGATTATAATAAAATCACGGCGAATTCGCCGTGATTTTCATTTTTCTACCTAATTTATTGGTCCATATCTAGTCTTACATCTAACATAGATAAGCACCCATCGATAAAACCTTCAGCCATCTGTATCTCTATTCGAATCAACTTCTCATCTTTCTTTTGTGCCTTAGCTATTTTTCGTTTCGAGATACCGTACAGATAATGAGCTACGAGCAAATTATGTTCATATGGTTTCTTTTCGCGAAGTCTTGCCAAGCAGCCTTCTATGATTAGTGCATCATCATCGGTGCAGCATAAACGTGTTTTGCCGCCCTGCGGAAGAAGTCCCTTAAAACCTGCTGCAATGTGGGAATAATCAATACCAGAGCTGTCAGCTGCCGCCCATCCGCCCCACAAATCTAAAACCTGTTGCATATCACGCATTTACATTCTCCATACACTCATGCTTTTAAAATGACGCCGATACCCATAACCCGATCCAGAAAACGAGCCCACAGCTCTAACTGAGTGCCGTATTTCTGTTCGAATGCTGAGACGTCGGCATGTAATTCATCGTGATGCACTCTGCACAGCGGTATCACGAAGAGATCATGGGCCTTTGTTGCGGTACCTCCCAGACCATGCCCTATTATATGGTGTGGATCGTCTGCGGGTTGCCTGCAGCATTCACATGGCTGAGTTTTTACCCACCGGGTATATTGCGGACATTCCCAACGCCGGCGCTTAGGGCGGAGCATAAACGACTCAGGGCTTTCGGGATCAATTCGAAGACTAAGAATCGGCTTGTGAACCTCCTGCGGGAGCTGGGGATCGATGCACCTGATGTTGTCTGTAGACCCGGTGCGTTCAACAAGCCTCATGAGCATATCGGCCGCGGGAAATGACGGTACGATGTCGCTTTCTTTGTAGACCGGGAGAAAAGGCTCTACGGGTAGCCTTAAGGCATGTTGAGCCATCGTCTCTGTAATCGCATCTGCAATACCGGATTTGACTGCCCACCAGCAAAGCTCAGCCATAGATAACTCGCGCTCTTTGTTGTATCCCAGACCGACCAGCACGGTATCTATTACCCACTGGACTACATTCTGGTAGGCCAACTCAGACAGCGTCTCCGTCGTTTGTTCACGTAATTCATTATCGCAATGCCAGCAAACAACCAGTGCGCCCGGAGGATGGCGCATAGTGACGAATTCATGGTGATGATAATGTGAATGCGGGTACTGGCATTGTTTAACATTACGCATCAGCCACGCCTCAAGCGCGTTAATGCCACCAGCAGCATTAATGACCCTTTCATCCCTCATGAAAAAGCGAAGAATATCAAGCTGCGCAAGAGGCTGACGTGCATCAGGGATCCGGCCTGTATGCAAGCCTTTCATGTTTTCTGGCTGACGTTCAATCAACACGCGGCCGCCAGCAAAAAGAGGCATAAGCTCGCGCCCTGGCTTGAATAGAACCACGCCGAGGCGTGGCACAATTTCAGGAGTAAGTAACGCTCGCACAATACCCCCTAAACAGTCAGATCTTTAAGCTTTTGCACGGCTTTTCCAACTTCAGCCATCGCATCAACGAACTCGTCAAACTTCCTGCTGGCCATCCCATACGCCTGCAGAATTTCCAACTTCAAGGGATCGAGTTGCTTCTTAATTTCTGCACGATCCCCGGCTTTTTTCTCCGCTTCCTCTGCCGCTTTGATCAAGGCGTCAGCCTGTTTACGTAATGCTTCTGGAGTTACTTCAAGCTGTTTATTCATTTTGCATTCCATCGTCGGCTGAGGAGTCGCCATAACAGGTGCCACAGATTTGTGACCATATTTCGGGTGGTGCAAAGTAGTAGACCTTCCGTCGTCAACCACGCAAAGCATCCCACTTTCCCGGATTATTTCGATCAGGGTCTCTTTGTCCTTGCGATTGAGCCCACTGTATGCCGCCACTTTGTGCGTCAGGTGAGTTAACGTTGCGCCTTCTTGTTGCCTTTCAACAAAACGCTTAACCCGGGAGAGAACTGGTTGCAGGTGTGGGGGTGTCATTCTCATCTTCACCCCCTTACTGAGTAACAATACCGAGCAGCTTCAACAGCTCAGGGAATTTCGATTCAAAAAAATGTGGCTGGGTCTCCCTGGGATTCGCCGGACTGGTGATGTTTTTCCCGTACAGGCAACCTTTTGCCGTAACAGACCAGAATCTTTTCACGCCATTGATACCCGTTCGGCTACGACGCTCCTTCTGCTCGACTATGCCGTGGCCTGCCATAAGGTGATAAGCCTGGTTCGCGGTCATTCTGATGTTGTTAGCTTTAAGCAAAGCGCTGAGAGAAAGTGTTGGCCTGCTTGAACCGTCTTGCGCACCAGCTGGCGCATCAATGGCATATGAAGGCATTAAATCAGGCAACCCGGCCACCTGCTGAAGCTTCTGATATGCACCGAGCTTTGACGAGTTGGAGAGATTGAGCATTTTGGCTGCAGACTCAAGAAGGATTACGCCAGCCTGGATGCGATCGGCATTGACGGTTGCTGCCCCGACAGTGTGGAGCGCATCAAACGTTCTGATGACCTTCAGATTAAAAACAGCGCTGATCCACATCGCGTAGGCATACACCAACTCACGGCAAACATATGTACCTTGCTCATTTCCGCCACGGATAACGCTTACTGGTTCTGATATATCCGAGTTGCTATTTTGCAACTCGCCTATCAATTGAGCTGTTTGTTCGTTGCGGAGCCAAAATGCGGGCTTGTGGCGATCAAGGGAGCCGGATGCTCGATGGAGATCATTTAGGCAATAACGACCAAGGACATCACGACGAACAGAAATACCATCAATGACAAAAAAAGAGTGATTATTGGATGCAGCAGCACCCATGACGTGGTTAGTCATAGCTTTCTCCATACATTTTTTATGTGACGAAGGGCCTGCACGCCCGTTTCGTTTGCACACCTTGAGATTAATGCTAAGTTGCATAGACTTCAACCTACCACTGAACAAACATCCAGCGTTTTTTTATACGCTGATATGGTGATTTCTACCCGCCCTCCCTTAACATTTTCACCCCACTCAATAACCATCCGTTTTACCTGGTTGTCATCCTCCCAGATACCGGCATAGGTCAAAGCATCAAGCAGGGCCTTGTTGTAATTATCCAGGTCACGCCGGCGGTAATCCGGTGGGTAAAGAATAATTTCTACAGCTGCTGGCACGGTTGATGGTTTAGGTATTGCACGCAGTTGCTCAATGACCGCTGAACGTACAGCATGTTTGAATTTACGCCCGGCGGCGCTGACCAGATGCTTACCTTTTGCAGCCCCCTTATTTGGGGATCTCCAGTAGGTATTGACGCTGGGCGGAAAAGGAAGAAAAAATTTCATCGTTCCTCCAGAACCATTTTAAGTTCGAAAGGCACATCGCCACCGCAATAGCAGAGTTGCCCCAGGTCTGACATGAGGCTCCATAGGGTCATTGACGAATAGCCATTTTCGTCAGTCGCCGGCGGCTCAAATTCACCAAATATTCCTGGCGCACGAGCACGATTTTCATCGTGTTGGACTTGCATAAATCTCAGGGCGATATCATTCAACTTCACCTTTACGATGCTGTTGAGGTTAACTGAAACCTCCCTGGTTAAAAGCGAAGTAGTGATGCTGATACCGCGGGAAACCCCGCGGGTAATCTTGATGGCCCCTTTTCTCTCCAGTGCCTTGAGGTGGGTTGCCGCCGCATTGGGGGACCGGCACCCCAACATGCCGGTCAGTTCGTAGGTGGTAGGCGGGAAACCATGCTTACGTTGGTACTCGATCAGGAGGTTCAGAACCTCCTGTTGCCTGAGAGTTAACTTCATCATGCTGCCCGCTCCTGTTTGTTAACGCACATTTCTGGCAGATTGGTCCTAACCAGCGCCTCAGCGAACGGCGGCGGCACGGCGTTTCCGCAGCGCGCAACCTGCTTGTCCTTCGAATACTTCACGCCGCGGTAGTCCCGGTCGATGATGTACCACTCAGGGAAGCCCTGCGCGCGATAGAGCTCATGCGGTTGCAGCATGCGCATCCCGATATCAACAATTCGGAACGTAACGCCGTCAATATCCACCAGCCCGGTGCTGTCCTCCCCGCAGTATTCCCGCAGAAATGCCAGCACCTGCTGAGCGCGCTCTTCGTCGTAGTCCTCGACCGCCAGTGTCGTTTTAACCTCTCCAACATGCTGGCCCCCGGCGGTAATTGTCGGCATCGGCTCGTCAGCGCGCTGACCATCACGACAGGTCCCACGCAGTTTGACCAGGTGGGATGAGACTATTGCGGCATCGGCTTTAGTGGTCATTGTCTGCAGCGGCTCGCTAACATCACGCGGGCGGCTCTGCCCTGCTCGCCCACCAACGCCAACAACCTGGGCTGTAACCAGTGCATGATGATCAATCGTCGTCACCGAGTGGGCGGGCTCACCCAGTCCTACGCCGGCGCCCTGATAATTCCCGCCGTAGTGTTTAGCCAGGAACGCCCCGACAACAGCATGCTTTCCGCCACCAGCAACAACGGTACCCAGCGGTTTGTCCAGCCCTGGCACGCGAGGTGCCTGCCCTGGTCGTTCTCCGTATCCCATCTGAATCAACGTCGGCACAACCAGTTGCGATTTACCGCCGCCGCCGGCGGTGATTGTTGCACTGGGCTCGTCGGCGCGATGACCGATGCTTGCGCCAAACTGGCGCGCAATGACCGGCGCAACGATACAGGCGCGGGACTCTTTCAGGATGGTGTGAGCAGGTTTATCCAGTGGCCGTGGCTTAGCCTGGTACTCGCTGCCACCATTTCCGGCCAGGAACGGCGCCAGTTCAGCTTCAACGACACCCAGTGCATGACCATTCCCACCCGGGCGTTTTGACGTGCCGGCGGTCACCGTAGGTACCGGGTCGGTAACTGGCTGCCCGGTGGCACCGGTGCGGAATTTTGTCAGGTGAGGTACCGCGATTGCGTACCCATGAGTTTTGGTAATCGTCTGTAGAGGATCGGCCAGTGCCTGCCCCCGAAAACAGTCGTATTTGCCACGGGTGGTTGTGTGGTTGCATTTCACAATGAATGGATCCGCGCTGTCGATAACGAAGCGCTGAATGCCGCGGGCTATGCGTTTGAGCGTATTCTCTGCCAACGGCTTTTTGCGGTCGAATATCGACCGCGCGGAAATAGTCCAGTCGATGCATTCCGCCGCGGTACGAAACGGCGCCAGCTTGCCTGCCTGCACCGCCGGCGATTTCGGATCCCCGTGTGTAGCCTCCGGCCAGACAATAGGCTGGTCATCACGACGCATCACCATGAAGAATCGTTTCCGGATAGTTGGGGTTCCGAGGTCAGATGCGCGCAGTTCACGGCAATCCAGATCGTAGCCAAGCCCGGCAACCAGCCGCTGGGCCTGTTTGCTTTCCGGCGAGAGTTCCAGAAATTCGCAGCACTCCACCAGCGCGGGATGATCTGCAGGAATGCCGGTTGTCAGCATGCCGACGAATGCCTTTAATGTTTCGCCAACGCGCGCAGGGTCAGGGCGCATTTCCGCCGCCAGCAGCGGGCCCCACGTTTTGAACTCCTCCACGTTCTCCAACATCATAACCCGCGGGCCAACATCCATGGCCCAACGAATGACAATCCACGCCAGCCCACGGATGGCTTTTTCTACAGGCTTAGCCCCTTTAGCCTTCGAGAAATGGCGGCAATCTGGCGAAAACCAGGCGAGACCTACAGGTTTACCGGTGGTGGCAGCAGCAGGAGAAACATCAAACACGCTTTCGCAATAGTGCAATGTGTCAGGATGGTTAGTGCGGTGCATGGCCACGGCGTTCTCGTCGTGGTTAATGGCAATATCAACGCTGCGCCCGATCGCCATTTCGATCCCGGTTGATGCCCCGCCGCCGCCAGCAAAATTATCAACAATCAGCTCACGCATGGCTCACCCCCCTGCATGCTTTCCATCAGGGTGCCGGCAGTAGCTATAATTTCGTCTGCAGGAGTTCGTTCCAGCCAGAGGATGTTGACGTGGGATTTCAGTTTGTTCTGCTGCGACTCTGTCAGCTCGTCAGCCCCTGCAATTCGTTGAAATATCAAATTCACCTCCAGCGGCCAGGTCCTGGATTCGGTTTCCGGAAAAACGCAGATCTCCGTCTTAACGACTGGCGCTTCTGCCACTACACGTTTTTTCCCGTAAGCAAACTCAGCCAGCGCCATAAATGCCCGGCCCTTAGCCTCTAGATCTGAGCGACTGACATAACTAAATTTCTTGCCGCTCCAGTTTTTATCAAACACGGCGATCGCCGCCCCAAACCCAGCAGATGATTCAGACGGCTGACCTTTTTCCGGCCTGTACCAGTCAGGCAGATCGAAGCTGATCCGGCCACGGATAAACGCGATATGATCTGCGCCTTCGGGCCACCAAACTTCACCAGTCGCCGCCTTGATCAGGAAAACATACCGACCGCCCAATTCACGCATTGCTAACGTGTGGGCCATGATGTTTCTCATTCCGGTAACAGCCTGGTTTTCATGGTATTGAGATCGGCTATAGGGAGGATTTGCAAAGGCCGCGCCGCCGAGTTCTTTCAGGCGCTCTGACCAGTCCTGTGTCAGCGCATTAATTTCAGAGGTGTACCATGCCGGGCACTTGGCGTTGTCATCCTCGGCAAACAGATCCAGGACAAACGGCCCAAACAGCGCGTTTATACCCAAGTACAGCTCCTCCGGCGAGCGCCACTGGTCACCGACCCATTTCAGTTTGTGGAAAGGCATTTTGCGCAGATCATTAAGCGCCTGGCAGTATAGGGAGATTGATGGCTCTTCTGTCGTCACCATTTCTTCAGTATCAAGATTCACAGTTTCCCCCTCTGCTGTTCGGCTGAGACCATTAGCCGTAAAAAATGATAACGCTGCTCAAAATTGAACAAATCAGCTGTCAGAAGTGCATGTTTACGCCGGAATAATGCATCGTCTTGCCACCAACAGCGCCAATTGTGCAGGCAGTGCCAGCGCCGGAAAGCACGAATCAATCGGAGCACAGGTCACCTCCGCAGTAATTACCTGCCGGCATAGAAATTCCGCTGGAATTCATCCCACTTTTGGCATTGCGTACACACTGATTTTTCATCCGCATATAACGCTCTCTGGATTTAACGCTGCAGTTTGAATCGCACAGCTGCTGCCAGACCGTTGCCGCCCGGCGGAAGTAGCGCCGGCTTTCCAGGCTCCTCGCCACCAGTTCCAGATTGCGCATTGCTTCTGAGGTATCCTCTGGCTGATTTTGATCATTTCCGTCAGGGTTACCGGCGACACGATAACGAAATACACTCGACGTTTGGGCGCTCGCCAGACGGCCCTCGTAATACAGGCGGTGTACCGCGTTCTTCACAGACATGGGGTTGCACTGAGGGAATGCTGCAATGATATCCCGCATCATCACCCCTGGGTTTTTCTCGATAAACTCAAATGCCGATTTCGCAATAATCATCCCCGGAACCCCGCTGGAATTGTGTTTTGTACCGGACTAACTGAATTGATATCTCGTGGCTTGTTTTTGTCCCATGCCTCTCTTGGCGGCCGGCCTTTAGCATCCCAGCGGATAGCGCTTTGCAGATAGCCTTCGAATTTTTTTGGGCCAAAGAGCGTCTCAGGTCGCATGTACTGGTATTGCTCGTCGTTTTCATGCCAGTGCTCATGCTTCAGGTCGATTACCAGTTTCAGGTCGCTGACGGCATGTCCATCGCGTAGACGGGCACGGATGTTTTCCAGGGAGGATTTTGATTTCTGGAAACGGGAACCGCTGACTAGGTTCAGGTGGGCCAGAACTTCGATCGCATGATCGGTAATAACCACTTCAGGATCCGACTTATCGTCGGGATCCGCAGGAACCCGACAAGAAGGTTTTTTAGATGACGGATCTAATGACGGATCTAATGACGGATCGCCTTCAACCATTGAGGGGTCCCCCCGCAATATTTGAGGGGGTGCAGACCCATTATTTGAGGCCTCAGATTTTGACCCTTCAAATTTTGAACCCTCAATTTCTGAGGCCTCAAATTTTGATTGTTCCTTAGGAGGCGAATAGAAAATTTTTGCCTCTGCAGCTGCACGCTCCAGCATGTCTACGTTGAGTTTGTAGACGTTCGAGTTATTCTTCCCACCAACCCGGCGCTCTTGTTTCTTCAGCCACCCTTTTGCTTCCAGTTTTTTAATAGCACTGCGTACGGTGTTCTCACTCTTAGCACCGATCTGGCGCTGAATTGTCGTTACCGCTGGCCAGGACACGCCTTCATCGTTACTGAAGTCAGCCAGGCGGGCCATGACCGCTATTTCGGATATGATCAGGCCCTTGAAAGCACATGCTTCCCAGACCAGACCGTGCAATTTACTGCTCATGGCTGCCCTCTACTTCCCTGAACTTGCGTTTGAACTGATCGAGTGGGCTAAAGCACTCATGGGGATACCCTTCTCGCAGGAAGATGACACGCTGCGTTTCTGGCTCCCAGCGGATGACCTTGACGGGCTTACCGTAGTGGTCTTTGAACTTCCGGTTAACTTCTCGCATAACGCCCTAGCCCTCCGGTTAAAGACCCCCACAACTCCACGCGCCCTACTGTGGTTACATTCGACCCACTTTCCGCCTACCATGCGCTCATACCGAAACGACGAAACACCCGGGACCGGGTACATCCGTAGTTGCGGTAAGTGAAGATTTACGATTAAATTGCTCATGCGGATCATTTCTCCATACACGTTGATTTATCTGCCACGACGCCCGGAGCTGCACACTCGCGGGCGTCACTCTTTTCTGGCTGACAGAAGACGCGGAAAAGCAACGTCAGATGTTCCTGCCATTTCGCCATCACCTGATAGCTGTTCTCCTCAATCTGCTCGCGTTCGGCCTGGTCAATAACACCGTCAGCTGTAGCTTTACGGAGATACTGCGAGTGCTTTCCGATCCACTCGATAGACTCCATCAGGCGCTGGTTAATATCGGCGTTGTCCACATCATCAATATCTGCCAGTGGTACAAAGACCCCGCTCGAGTGGCGCGCTATCGCATTGGCAATATGATTTGACCCACCAGCCCGCTGCAGGACCATTGCCCAGCCGAGAGGGAAAATCTGATCACCATCGGTCCGTAAGCGGTTAAACAATGCGTTTTCAGTAACACCAAGCCATTCAGCTGCTTCTACATAGCCTCCGTCCAAATCAGTGATCGTTTTTTTGATCGCAGCCACCAGCCAGGCAGGCTGCTTATCAACTTTCCATTCAGGTTCTATACCCACGGCTTACCCCCTATCTCTGTGGTTTCTTTCAAACGCTTTGTTCTTTAGGCTTGCGATATAGCTCTGGCTGGAAAACTAGTTTCCCAGCGGTGCGGTAAGCGGCTTCAGCAGCCCTCCCTTTTGGGATCAAGCGTCCAGGTCTGTTCCGCCACTGATAAACAGCTTCGCTAGATATGCCGAAGAACTCGGCTACCTTCTCAGCGTTTCCAAAGTACTTTTCAACATCATCGGTGGTCATAACGGCTCCTTTCACTAAGTTAAATTAGATAATAATTACCAATCCATCTTAGGTCAATAAAAACTAAGATTGCTTAGCTTAATTGACTACTGGTGTGCTAATGGAAACAGTCGGACAACGAATAAAATCACTAAGGCGGATCACCAAAACCTCACAAAAGGAACTCGGTAAATTTTGTGGTGTTAGTGATGTTGCGGTGGGGTATTGGGAAAAAGATGTCAACGTTCCAGGCGGCGAGTCATTATCGAAACTTGCTAAATTTTTCAATACATCAATAGATTACATTCTCTACGGTACAGAATTTGAAGGTAATCTGATTACTAAAATGCGAAGAGTACCTGTAATTTCATGGGTACAGGCTGGATTATTTACAGAATCTAAAGCTGAAGATGTACTTCATGATGCAGATAAATGGGTCGAAACCTCATTGCGGATAGGTGATAACTCCTTCGCGCTCGAAGTTAAGGGTGACTCAATGACTAACCCCAATGGCTTACCAACCATACCTGAGGGCGCGACAGTGATAGTTGACCCTGACATCGAACCCCGGCATGGTAAGATTGTTGTTGCCCGTATCGATGGCACCAATGAAGCAACAGTAAAAAAACTGGTTATCGATGGTTCACAAAAATTCCTCGTCCCACTAAATCCTCGCTACCCCAATATCGCTATTAATGGCAACTGCATCATCATAGGTGTAGTGAAAGGCGTTCAGTACGAACTCTAATCATAATTAACCCCACCCAACACCAAGCTAAGAAATGTTTGGTGTTTTCTCTTGACCATAATACTAAGTTAAGTTAGATTTTATTCATCAACAGCGAACAGGCAGGACGCCCACGAAGTAGCCGCCGGTGGCGTATGAATAACCGGATGATTCGCTGACAGGTTGTTTCGGGAGGGGTTAAGTCTGGGGTGATGCCCAGAACCAAAGCTCACACCGGCTAAGCGGAACTGGCTAACCCCCAGTGCCGGGGAAGGAAACCGTAGGGTTGCTGACTCATCACCAGCACCCCGCCCGAAACCACCTGTAGTTGATAACTAAGCCTGTAGTAAACCCTGTTCTGGCGGCCCGTGTTTTCCCTATTGTCCGCGGTAACCGCCAGTTTTTTTCAGGGCCCAACATGAAAGCGCACTCCATCTTCCATCGGTCGTGGGGACTGGTTTGTTACTGAAGGAGTGCGCTTCCAGTTGTGAACGGCAATATTCGCAACCGTTGTATGGCACATGCAGCGTCAGCGGCCTGAGAGTCCCTTGATCCATGCGCTCTCAGGACAACCGGAATGTGCAAGTCAGTGTCGGTATGCACGACAGCGATCCACCATCGTGGCGATACGGTGTGACACCCCGGAAGAGACGGGGACACAACAGGAAAGAGCACTGAAGATGCCAGGAAACGCCCTACCGCCAGGCAGACAGACGGGTTATCCCGCAAGGGGTGGCGGCAGTGCTCTTACCGTTGTGGCGTAGCTCAAATGTGCGGGTTCGAATCCCGTCGCCATAGCGCACAACGATGAGGGCACTCCGCGTCGGTCGCGAAAACCGCACAGAATAAGGCTACGAAAGGCAACTTAAGGCCGACGCCGTTCGTGAGATTGGGGAACCGTATCTCACTAAGCGCTTCCTAATTTCGGATCCTGTTGCACATAGAGTGTCCTCTTCGTTGTGGTAACTGCGGCTATGCGCACGTGACGAGCCAACCCGTTCTTTGAGTACGTTTCCGGGCAGTGTACGTCGCCGGTTATGGCTTAACCCGGCAGGTGGAGGCACCACCGCCACAACCTAGTTAACTGTGCTGTGTGTAGTCTTGGCGGTTATCCAGTTTTCCACTACCCAAAGGAGGAAGAGGATAACGTTCTGATGGGTAACCGCCCTTTTTACACAAGACAAAAGAGCATCACCGGGCGACGGGCTCATAACCCAATCCACCCGGGCGGCTGCTAACCGCAGATGCTCTTCTGTGTTGTGTATGGAGAAAATTCCGGCGGTTGCAGCCGCCTTTCATGAGGGTAAAAAACCATGAGTAATGATCGCATGACAGTCGTGCCCGATTTCCTGGGCGAGCTCGATGCCGGCGTGTTCATGAATAAGATTGCGGCGGCGCTCAATACCACCGCGCTCGGCGTTCTGAACAACGGCAATAAAGGCAAAGTAGTCCTCACCTTTGATTTTGAGCGTATGGGCAACTCCGTTGAAGAGAAGCGCGTCAAGATTAAGCATCGCCTGAATTACAGCACCCCTACCCCACGCGGCAAAGCGTCCGAAGAGGACACCACCGAAACACCAATGTGGGTCAACAAAGGCGGGAAGCTCACGATCCTGCAGGAAGATCAGGGCAACCTGTTTAACCTCGCTGGCGATCCTGATGGAAAGCTACGGGCGGCTAAGTAAGCCGCAACCGACCAGTTCTTTAACCGTAAATCTTTAAGGAAAACCTATGTCACAATTAAACGGCGACGCTATCGAGAAAATTCAGGAGCTAACTCTTGCTGCTGTCCACACCCAGGAGCTGCAAGTTACCCAATGCCCTACGGTTATGTTGCCGTCCGGGTACGGTATCGAAAGCCTTGAGCGCTTTAACCTCAACCGCTTCCGCTTCCGTGGTGCCCTGGAAACAACCAGCATTGCCGATTTCGTTCGTTATTCAGTTGGCTATGCAGTTACTGATACCCCAGCCCGCTGTTTCATCGACGCAGAAAGTATGTCAGCCCGTGCTGTGTTTAACATCGGTTCCCTGGACGAACCTGGACATGCAGACAACGTAGCGTCTATCCGCCTCAAAAAAACAGCACCTTTCCGGGCGTTGCTCGCTATCAATGGCGATCGCCTGAGCCAGAAACAAATTGCCGAATGGCTCGAAGACTGGAGCGATTTCTTGCTCGCTTTCGATGCCGAAGGGGCAACTATGGATATCTCCAAAGCTGCACAGGCTGTTCGTCGGGTGACTATCCAGCAGACTAATCAGGCCGACCACGAAGATAGTGATTTCGCAGGTAGAAAATCTCTGATGCAAAGTGTTGAAGCGAGCAGCAAAGATGTAATGCCGGTCGCGTTCGAATTTAAGTGCATCCCTTACGAAGGCCTGGGCGAACGCCGCTTTAGTCTTCGTAACAGCCTACTTAAAAGTGGCGAACCAGTATTTGTGCTGCGGATCGTTCAACTCGAAGCGCAGGAAGAAGAAATGGCTAACGAATTCCGCGATTTGTTGGTCGCTCAGTTCGATAAAAAACCGGTAGATACCTTTATCGGTAATTTTAAAGCCTAATTTTAAAACTGAATTACTCAGCCTTAAATCTCCGCTGCGGCGGGGATTTATTGAAGCGTAATCCCTTTATTTATCGCCAACTGGCGAGGGATTTTTATACCCAAAAATCAGCGCTGTGCAGGCGTAAAGTATGGAGAAAAAAATGAGCTTTATTCAAACCTTTTCAGGCAAGAATTTTAATTATCTCGATATTCAGCAACACGCTATCGATATTGAAGATATTGCGAATGCCCTATCGAATATCTGCCGCTTTGCCGGTCACCTGCCTGAGTTCTATAGCGTCGGACAGCACAGCGTATTAACGAGCCAACTGGTACCCCAGGAATTTGCGCTTGAAGCATTGTTGCATGACGCCGCAGAGGCTTATCTGCAGGATATCCCTGCCCCACTGAAACGCCTGCTCCCTGACTACCGCGCCATTGAAGATCAGGTTGATGCAGCTATTCGCCAAAAATTTGGCCTGCCGGCTGAACAGCACCCGACCGTTAAATATGCCGACCTGGTGATGCTGGCCAGCGAACGTCGCGACTTTGAGATCGACGACGGCACCCACTGGCCGATGCTCGACGGCGTTATTCCTACCGACCAGTTTGTGATTAACCCGGTCCGCCCGGGCCAGTCTTACGGCATGTTCATGAACCGCTTTAACCAGTTGATGGAGCGGCGCTGATGGCTCATCTAAAAGTAAAAGATCTAGTTGCTGCGGCGAATGCTGCGGCACCTGACTTGCCACCAGCAGCGGCCAAATTGATGCGCGATATAGCGTCAAGGCTGGATGTGACTTTCGTCGCCCTTACCGAGGCTATGGACCAGAACACTGCTTTGGCCGCGGTAATCGCAAACCAGAGTGGGGTTAACGCGAATGGCTAAGAACTCAATCGATGCATACGGCGCCAGCGGAAAAACCAATGTGCTTATGTTCGAGCCCGAAAATCTGCACCTGGTCACCGATAAGACCCATCTTCTCTACGATGAGCGTATACACCTGCCGATCGACGAAGGGATGGTGCTGAACATCAAGGAGTTGGGTGTGCTGGAGCCGATTATCGTCTGGAAAGACCCTGAAACTGGGCTCACCTGCGTGGTTGTAGGCCGTCAGCGCGTTCGCCATACATTGGTGGCCAATAAACTCCTTCTGAAAGAAGGCAAAGACCCACTGCTTGTTCCTGGAGTCGTTAAGCGGGGGTCAGCAAATCAGATGGCTAAATACATGGTCAGCGAAAACGAAATTCGCCGACCTGATACACCGCTGGGCCGGGCTAAAAAAATGTCAGACGCGTTGGATCGCGGTCTCGATGAGGACGACATTGCTGTGTTGTTTGGCTGTAGCGTTCAAACTGTCCGTGCAACGCTGTCCCTGCTCGATGCTACCCAGGCCGTGAAAGATGCCGTAGAGGCCGGATCAGTCACTGTCACCCAGGCGCGCCAGTTGGCATCGCTGAAGCCGGAAGAGCAGCGAAAGAAAGTGGCAGAAATCGAAGCGGCAACCGCCGGCACTACCGGCCACGAAAAAGCGCGCCGGCAGCGTCAGGTGCTCGGCGATAAGAAACCACGCATTAAAACCCGCAAAGAAATAACCAAAGCCCTCGACGACGCCAGTGGTGAATATGCCGCGGCTCTGCGCTGGGTCCTCGGGGAGGCGGTATGAAATTTGATCCGGACCATTACAGCAAATATACGCTACGTCGGTTTGCCGCCCTTTTTGATGCGTTCTACTGGGTGCTGATTGCCGTAGCGACCTGCGGCATCTGCATGATTATTGAGTGGTGGACAGCATGAACGTATACGAAATGGAAGGGTTTCTCCGTGGTAAATGCTTACCAGGTGATCTCAAAGTAAATGAATCAAACGCTGAATACCTGGTGAGGAAACTCAATGTTGCAAGCGGATTGAAAGGCGAGCTAACGGCTGCACTGGCGACTATCAAGAAGTGCCGGGAGATTGTAGGTTGCCCCGAAGGCGTAGACCTGCAGGACCATCTGCGGCAGCTGGCTGCGGAGAATGTGACCGCTCGCAATGCGGTGCAGGTTTTCTGCGATGTGGTTGGGGCAAACACTGACGCCATTTGCGAAGAGGTTGGTCCCGAAGGTGTCAGAGCGATTCTGGCAGCCATGAGTGCGACAGGGAACATGCCAGCCACCGATCGCATCTATGCCGGGATTAAGGCTGACGGGGTAAGCGAGTTCATTGCATCACTGCCGTCGTATGGCGATACCGAAGTCGATACGTATGCCGACGGAGTCAAAGCGGCAATCGAGACAACACAGACTGTATACGGTCCGGTGTTCATCAAGCTGCTGCGCGAGGGGGCCAAATGAGCATCGCCACTTATCTCAACACGGGTTTAGCGCTTCTGGGCTGGATTTACATCATGTTAAAAACAGGCCAATGGATTATCAAAAACGTACTCAGCCAGTGGGACAAGCGACGCAAACAGACTCGTCAGCAGAAGGCTGTGAATGAGTTTTATGACGCCTTTGAACTTAACAGCCTGGAGCCTGGTTCAACCGTTCGCTTGGCCACTAAAGGCGACCTGACAATCATGATGTACCGCAGCGAGGGAAAGGCTAATGACTGATATCACCGAACTGGCGCTGATTACCAAAATCAAAAAGCAGCTCAAAAACTTTGACACTGTAGTGCTGAAAGAGGGTGAAGCCCTCGCGCTGGTAGAGGCGCTGGAGAAGGCGCAGCAGCGCATCGAGGAGCTAGAGTCTGATCTGTCTGAATGGACAGACTGCAAGCACGATGGGGCAACCTACTATGACATGAGCGGCCGTGAGCGCTGCGGAAGATGCGGGGCGGATTTATGAAACCTGTAACCGTTGAAACGGTACGTGCTCGCATCGAGCAGATCGGGCACGCAATCAACACAATGCCCGGTGGCTTTACGCTGAGCATCAACCACCAATTCGAGCTGTCGTGCCTGCAGGAGTTGCTGGCGTTGCTGGAGACGCAGCCTACTAAATCATGTGAGCATTCAATGTTTTGGGATGCATCTGGCGTTGGACGTTGCTCTAAATGCGATATACCCGAGCACGCGAACGTACATTATGCCGACGCGGCAGAAATGGAGATTGCAGCACTTCGCCAGCGCATCGCCGAGCTGGATTCCTTCCGCACCGCATACATGGAATGGAGCGATAAAACTGATTGGGTGCGAACGGACAGGCGATTCGACGTTGTGAGGCCGCTGGGGAAACATATGGCTGATGTCCTGAAGGCGTATATCGAGCATCTGGAGTCCCGCACCGTCACCGTGAAGCCTGAAGATGCTGATGGAGTTCGGGAGGAAGGCAACCAATTTTTAGTGGTCCGTCACCCTGGCAAGGTGCCAGTTATCAAGCACCCGGTGGGTCAGCTTGAGGATTATCTCCTTCAGATTCTGAAGGCTGACCCGTTAGCAACCATCGACATAGTAACTAACCGCTACTACGGCGCCGGCGGTCAGTTTGTGAAGGATGCGGATGAATATCTGCATGAGATGGGCATCAAGCGGGAGGCTGAGTAGATGGCTATAGCTGAACGAATCGCCATTGGGCCATCTGGCGACACTTTCGAAATTTGGCTGGGCGCGAATCTCTACCACTACAGGACTGATGGCAAAGCGGTGCTGATGAAAGAAGGGATGAACCACGCCTACCCATGCAGGGTAACGAGCGAGACGATTAAGCACGCGCTTGCAGCGATCACCGATTTACAGTGCCAACTAAACGATTTGAAGCGGGGAGCCAACCAATGACCAGCAAATTAACCAGAGAACGCCTTGAGCATTACGCATCCCTTCCATCACAGCCATTTGACGAGGGTGGCGGTGTGTTCATGTATGAAGTTCGTCAGATGGCCCGCATGGCGCTGGCCGCAATGGACAGCGATCCGGTGGCTACGCTGGATGTGCAAAGCGGGCGGCCTGACGGCAATAAGTTCGCGCTGGCCTATTCGTCTGCGGCGCATAAATTGCCTGATGACATTTATTACCTCTATCGCCACGCGCAGCAGCCGGTAGTGCCAAGGGTGACGTGCTGGTCTTGCCGAAATGAGGTTGAGATTTCTGCCATTGGTGATTGCGATGGGCGCTGTCCAAAATGCGACACACAAATTCATCTCGATGAAGAACCATACACCTCACCGCAGCCAGCTCCGGACCGTGACCAGGTACGCCGCGAGCACGCCGAGTGGTCGCAGGCCACATTCGGCAACGTTGGCCCGATTGGCCCGCTGAAGCACCTCAGAAAAGAAGCGCTGGAAGCCATCGCTAAGCCGCAAGATCTGATTGAATGGGCTGATATGCAATTCCTGCTATGGGATGCGCAACGCCGTGCCGGTATCACTGACGAGCAGATTACCCAGGCGATGATCGAGAAGCTGGCGGTGAATAAACAGCGCGAGTGGCCGGCGCCAAAAGACGGTGAGCCGCGGTTGCACATCAAAGGGCAACCAGCGCCCGATGGGTTTCCACCAGATGAAATAGAGTGCGATATCTGTGGACATGTATCCACTGACCCAGAGGGGCGGCACTACTGCTGTGAGGATAACAGCGATGATTGATAAATATCGTTTGGATGATTTGCGGCTTGAATCTGGGGAAAAAGGTGAACTCGCTCGCTGGGTGATTCAGCTGCAAACTGACCTGGATCGCGAACGCCGCAAAGTTGGCAACTATCCGGTAATTCCAGAGGGGTACGTGATGGTGCCTATGAGGTTAACCGCTGAGAACGGTGCGAAAGCAGCGCTTCTCGGGGAGTTCAACCTTGAATACTCGCTGACCTGCCATGAATTTTTTGGTGAAGGGTGCGACGACTGCAGCGGCGAGGGGACATGGACAAACACTATCCCGATTGATTGGACAACCATCAAAAAAATCTGGGCTAAAGGCGTTGAGCATTTCGCAGCAGCCCCGCAGGAGGTGAAAGGTGAATAAGGTCGAATTGCTTCAGAAGATATCGGCGCTCGCTACTGAATGCCACGCGCTGGCCTGTGAGCTTGATATCGGCGATGAGCGCACTGAATTGTTCGAAATCTACGGCGTGCTGCACAATCTCGGCCGGCAAGGTTACGCCAGCCAGGTCGGGCGGCGAATGAATCCGCTACTGGGGATGAAGACTGATGCCCAGCAAACTTAAACGCCGGCGTTGGCGCCGTATACGTGAGGATTTAGCCTGGTATAAAGCAGAAGCAAATGACTGGAAAGCCATAGCCCTTGAACATGCAAACGAACTGTCAGTCCTTCGCAGACATTCGCTTCATATTCCGTTACCAGTGCTTATTCCTGTGGAGATTGTCCACCAGCTAAATGCAGGTAAACATAAAGATCACCCGTTATGTAAAACCTGTAATGACGGACTGCGCGGTGGTTGTTCGTCATGTGCTTATAATATTCGATAGCCGGGTGCAGCCGGTGTATGGAGAAAAAATGTCACGTATGGTCTCTTTACTCGAATGGGCGAAAGATGAATTCGGTAGTGAAGCCCCTAGCGAGCGAGTATTAAAAAAATACGCTAAAGGTCAAATGATAGCGCCTCCACCGATGCGAGTCGGTCGGCGCTGGATGGTTGACAGAGAAGCTCGTTTTATAGGTGTAGTTGCTGAACCTCAACTTCCAAAAAATGTTAACCCAAAATTGAGACGGATAATTAACGATGGCAGCTAGACCACGCACTCATAAAATCTCTATCCCGAACCTATACTGCAAGCTTGATAAACGCACCGGAAAGGTTTACTGGCAATACAAACACCCTATTTCGGGGCGTTTTCATAGCCTCGGCACGGATGAAGCTGAGGCAAAGCAGGTGGCAAGCGAAGCTAATACTATCATTGCAGAGCAGCGTACAAGGCAGATCCTTGGTATTAACGAACGTCTGGCACGTATGAAAGGAAACCGCGCAGACATAACAGTTTCAGCATGGCTTGATAAATATAAATCCGTGCAGGAAGAAAGGTTGAAACACAACGAACTTCGACCAAACTCTTTTCGGCAGAAAGAAAAACCTATCCGTCTGTTTCGTGAGCATTGCGGCATGCAATACCTGAAAGACATTTCTGCACTAGATATTTCAGAAATAACAGATGCTGTTAAGGCTGAGGGTCATAATAGAATGGCTCAAATTGTTCGTATGGTATTAATTGATGTTTTTAAAGAGGCGCAGCATGCTGGGCATGTCCCGCCAGGTTATAACCCTGCCCAGGCCACTAAACAACCTCGAAACAAAATTACTAGGCAACGTTTATCACTGGAGGAATGGAAGACTATTTATGAATTCGCGGAGCATCAACAGCCATATTTGCAGTGCGGAATGTTACTCGCAATAGTAACCGGCCAGCGCATAGGTGATATTTGTAATATGAAATTCTCAGATATCTGGGATGACATGTTACATATTGTGCAGGAAAAAACAGGTACTCGGCTTGCCATTCCGCTCTCTCTAAGAAATGAAGTACTAGATATTTCACTACGCGATGTTGTTTCAAAATGTAGAGATGCAGTGGTTAGTAAATATCTGGTCCATTTCAGACATACCACCTCTCAGGCTAACCGAGGTGATCAGGTATCCACGAAAACTCTGACTTCTACATTTAAAAAAGCTCGGGACAAAAGTTGTCTTGCATGGGATGAAGGAAGCGCCCCAACCTTCCACGAACAGAGATCTCTTTCAGAACGGCTATACCGGGAGCAAGGCTTAGATACTCAGAAGTTATTGGGCCACAAATCGAAAAAAATGACGGATAAATACAACGATGACCGGGGTAAAGACTGGCTCGTTGTAGGTCAAAAAGCAGTATGATTTTAAGCCAGTTTTGGGGAATAATTTTGGGGAAAGTTTTGGGGAAAGATTTTGAACGATCGTAAAAAAGGGAGCCACCAGGCTCCCTTCTGTCTTTAATCAGCGATCGCTGATTACATGTTCGCGATAATCGCGTCGCCAAACTCGCTACATTTCAGCAGCTTAGCGCCTTCCATCAGACGTTCAAAGTCATAGGTCACGGTCTTAGCGGCGATTGCGCCTTCGGTGCCTTTAACGATCAGGTCTGCGGCTTCGAACCACTGCAGGTGGCGCAGCATCATCTCAGCGGAGAGGATAATGGAACCTGGGTTCACTTTGTCCTGGCCGGCGTATTTCGGTGCAGTACCGTGGGTCGCTTCGAACAGCGCACACTCATCACCGATGTTCGCGCCCGGTGCAATACCGATACCGCCAACCTGCGCCGCCAGGGCGTCAGAGATGTAGTCGCCGTTCAGGTTCATACAGGCAATAACGTCATACTCGGCCGGACGCAGCAGGATCTGCTGCAGGAAGGCGTCAGCGATAACGTCTTTGATGATGATCTCTTTACCGGTGTTCGGGTTTTTAACCTTCTGCCACGGGCCGCCGTCAATCAGTTCGCCGCCGAATTCTTCGCGAATCAGCTCGTAGCCCCAGTCTTTAAAGGCGCCTTCGGTGAACTTCATGATGTTGCCTTTGTGTACCAGCGTCAGCGAATCACGGTCGTTGGTGATGACATATTCGATAGCAGCACGAACCAGGCGTTTGGTGCCTTCTTCGGAGCACGGCTTGATGCCGATACCGCAATGTTCCGGGAAGCGAATTTTCTTCACGCCCATCTCATCACGCAGGAATTTGATGACTTTTTCGGCTTCAGCAGAGTCTGCTTTCCATTCGATGCCCGCATAGATATCTTCTGAGTTTTCACGGAAGATAACCATATCGGTCAGTTCAGGATGTTTAACTGGGCTCGGCGTACCCTGGTAGTAGCGTACCGGGCGCAGGCAGACGTACAGATCCAGCTCCTGGCGCAGGGCAACGTTCAGAGAACGAATACCGCCGCCAACTGGCGTCGTCAGAGGGCCTTTGATAGCAACACGATAGTCACGAATCAGATCAAGAGTTTCGGTAGGCAGCCAGACGTCCTGGCCATAAACCTGGGTCGATTTTTCGCCGGTGTAAACTTCCATCCAGGAAATTTTACGCTCGCCTTTATAGGCTTTCTCCACGGCGGCATCCACCACTTTCAGCATCGCTGGGGTCACATCAACACCGATACCATCACCCTCGATAAACGGGATAATCGGGTTATTAGGGACGTTCAGTTTGCCATCTTTCAGGGTGATTTTTTGACCTTCCGCCGGAACTACTACTTTGCTTTCCATTAACCTCTCCTTCGAGCGCTTCTGGTTCTGCTCTTCCTTTTCACACTAACCGAGCGTTGGCTTTATCCGCCCACTCCGCTACCGGGTGATCCCGCTAACCGGAGATTCGCGTCCGTGCCGCCTTCTAGTAGCGCGAATCAGTTTGAGCAATATTTTTGTTAAAAAATTGTGATGAGCATGTCAATACTACCTGAATGTTTGCGTCCATGAAAGGCATTCGTAATTAGGCTATAATGCGGCAATTGACGGGGCCTGAAAATACCATGCAGAAAACTTCATTTAGAAAACATCGCGTTGAGCGATTCAGCTCACAACAAGTCACCAGACAACGTAAAGAACGCCAACCAACCAGCGTGATCTTGTTCAATAAACCCTATGATGTGTTGCCGCAATTTACCGACGAAGCCGGACGCAGCACGCTAAAAGATTTTATTCCGCACGCCGGCGTCTACGCGGCGGGCCGTCTTGACCGCGATAGCGAAGGGCTGCTGGTGTTAACCAACGACGGTGCGCTCCAGGCGCGGCTCACCCAGCCGGGCAAGCGCACCGGTAAAATTTACTACGTCCAGGTGGAAGGCGAACCGACGCCAGAAGCGCTGGAGGCGCTGCGCAACGGCATTACGCTCAACGACGGCCCCACCCTGCCCGCCGAAATTGAGCGCGTCGCGCAGCCCGAATGGCTGTGGCCGCGCAATCCCCCCATCCGTGAACGCAAGGCGATCCCCACCAGCTGGCTGCAAATCACCCTCTATGAAGGCCGCAACCGTCAGGTACGCCGCATGACCGCGCACGTGGGCTACCCCACGCTGCGCCTGATTCGCTACGCGATGGCCGGCTATACTCTCGACGGTCTGGACAACGGCCAGTGGCGTCAGGTCGAATAATCATCCCAGGAGTGGAATATGTTTAAACCGCACGTCACCGTAGCCTGCATCGTGCACGCTAAAGATAAATTTTTAGTGGTCGAAGAGACCATCAACGGCAAAGCGCTGTGGAACCAGCCGGCCGGTCATCTTGAGGCGGATGAAACCCTGGTGCAGGCGGCCGAACGCGAGCTGTGGGAAGAGACCGGGATCCGCGCCACGCCCCAGCACTTTATCCGCATGCATCAGTGGATCGCGCCGGACCGCACGCCGTTTCTGCGCTTTCTGTTCGCCATTGAGCTTGACGAACCCTGCACGACCGAACCGCACGACAGCGATATCGACCGCTGCCTGTGGCTAAGCGCCGAGGAGATACTCAACGCGCCCAACCTGCGCTCTCAGCTGGTGGCGGAAAGTATCCGCAGCTATCAGGGCGATCAGCGCCACCCGCTGTCGCTGATCGGCGCCTTTAACTGGCCGTTTTAACACGCAAAACCGGAGCCGGCGCTGGCGGGACGCGGCGGCACTTTTGGCGCGCACGTGCGCTATCCCCGCAGAGATAAAGCCGGTCAGCGCAGCGGCACGCAAAGTATGCCCCCTTGAGGGGGTGCCTGAGCCGCGACTGCGTGCTAGAATATGCCGCCTTGAAGTTCAATGTGGTGAGTATTCCAATGTCAGAAAATCCAAAAAAAGTGATCGTCGGCATGTCCGGCGGCGTCGACTCCTCGGTTTCCGCCTGGCTGCTGATCCAGCAAGGCTACAAGGTCGAAGGCCTGTTCATGAAGAACTGGGAAGAAGACGATGGTGAGGAATACTGTACAGCAGCCGCCGATCTCGCTGACGCGCAGGCCGTCTGCGATAAGCTCGGCATTGAGCTTCACACTGTCAACTTTGCCGCCGAATACTGGGACAACGTGTTTGAACTGTTTCTGGCTGAATATAAGGCCGGACGCACGCCGAACCCGGATATTCTGTGCAACAAAGAGATCAAATTTAAAGCCTTCCTCGAGTTCGCGGCAGAAGATCTTGGCGCCGACTATATCGCCACCGGCCACTACGTGCGCCGCGCCGACGTTAACGGCAAAAGCCAGCTGCTGCGCGGGCTCGACGGTAACAAAGACCAGAGCTACTTCCTCTACACCCTCGGCCACGAACAGATCGCCCAGAGCCTGTTCCCGGTCGGCGAGCTGGAAAAGCCGCAGGTACGTAAAATCGCCGAAGAGCTGGACCTCATCACCGCGAAGAAAAAAGACTCCACCGGCATCTGCTTTATCGGCGAACGCAAGTTCCGCGAATTCCTTGGCCGCTACCTGCCCGCCCAGCCGGGTAAAATCCTCACCGTCGACGACGAGGAGATCGGCGAGCATCAGGGGCTGATGTACCATACCCTCGGTCAGCGTAAGGGCCTCGGCATCGGCGGCACCAAAGAGGGCAGCGAAGATCCGTGGTACGTCGTCGATAAAGACGTCGAGAATAATATTCTGGTGGTCGCTCAGGGTCACGATCACCCGCGCCTGATGTCGGTAGGGCTGATTGCCCAGCAGCTGCACTGGGTCGATCGCCAGCCGGTGCAAGGCACCCTGCGCTGTACGGTGAAAACCCGCTACCGCCAGACCGATATCCCCTGCACCGTGAAGGCGCTGGACGACGAGCGCATCGAAGTCATCTTTGATGAGCCGGTTGCGGCGGTGACGCCGGGCCAGTCAGCGGTCTTCTACTGCGGTGAAGTGTGCCTCGGCGGCGGCGTAATCGAACAGCGCCTGCCGCTGCAGGCCTGACAGACAGTTTTTACCGCCGATAGCTAAATCCGCTACCGGTGGCTTACAAGGAGCACGTGTGGCGAAGAATTACTATGACATCACGCTGGCGCTGGCTGGCGTTTGCCAGGCAGCCCGTCTGGTTCAGCAACTGGCGCACCAGGGGCATTGCGATAGCGACGCCCTGCACGTCTCGCTGAACAGCATCATTGACCGCAACCCGGATTCAACCCTGGCGGTGTTCGGTGGCAGTGAAGCCAATCTTCGCCTCGGGCTTGAAACCCTGCTCGGCGTCCTCAACACCGGCAGCCGTCAGGGGCTGAACGCCGAACTGACCCGCTACACCTTAAGCATGATGGTGCTTGAACGTAAGCTTGCGGCAGGCAAAGGCGCCATGGATACCCTCGGCAACCGCATCGCCGGCCTGCACCGCCAGCTGGAACATTTCGATCTGCAGTCTGAAACCCTGCTCAGCGCCATGGCCGGCATCTACGTAGACGTTATCAGCCCGCTGGGGCCGCGCATCCAGGTCACCGGTTCTCCCGCCGTGCTGCAAAGCCCGCAGGTGCAGGCGAAGGTTCGCGCCTCGCTGCTGGCCGGCATCCGCGCGGCGGTGCTGTGGAACCAGGTTGGCGGCGGACGTCTGCAGCTCATGTTTTCTCGTAATCGTCTGGTTAACCAGGCAAAACAAATTCTTGCTCATTTAACCCCGGAGTTATGATCTATGGAATTATCCTCACTGACCGCCGTTTCCCCTGTCGATGGACGCTACGGCGATAAAGTCAGCGCGCTGCGCGGTATCTTCAGCGAATTCGGTTTGCTGAAGTTCCGTGTTCAGGTAGAAGTACGCTGGCTGCAAAAACTAGCCGCGCACGCAGCGATCAAGGAAGTTCCTGCTTTTGCCGCTGACGCAATCGGTTTCCTTGATAAAATCGTTGCTGATTTCAGCGTAGAAGATGCGCAGCGTATCAAAACCATCGAGCGCACCACTAACCACGACGTGAAAGCGGTAGAGTATTTCCTCAAGGAAAAAGTGGCCGACGTTGCCGAGCTGCACGCGGTTTCCGAATTTATTCACTTCGCCTGCACCTCCGAGGACATCAACAACCTGTCCCACGCGCTGATGCTGAAAACCGCTCGCGACGAAGTTATCCTGCCCTACTGGCGCCAGATGATTGACGCGGTAAAAAATCTCGCCACGCAGTACCGCGACGTGCCGCTGCTCTCCCGTACTCACGGCCAGCCGGCAACGCCGTCCACCATGGGTAAAGAGATGGCTAACGTCGCTTACCGCATGGAGCGTCAGTACCGTCAGCTGAACCAGGTCGAGATCCTCGGCAAAATTAACGGCGCGGTCGGCAACTATAACGCCCACATCGTCGCCTATCCGGAAGTTGACTGGCACCAGTTCAGCGAAGAGTTTGTCACCTCCCTGGGTATTCAGTGGAACCCGTACACCACGCAGATCGAGCCGCACGACTATATCGCCGAGCTGTTCGACTGCATGGCGCGCTTCAACACCATCCTGATCGATTTCGATCGCGACGTGTGGGGCTACATCGCGCTCAACCACTTCAAGCAGAAAACCATCGCCGGTGAAATCGGCTCTTCCACCATGCCGCACAAGGTCAACCCTATCGACTTCGAAAACTCCGAAGGCAACCTGGGCCTGGCTAACGCCATGATGCAGCACCTGGCAAGCAAGCTGCCGGTCTCCCGCTGGCAGCGCGACCTGACCGACTCCACCGTCCTGCGCAACCTCGGCGTCGGCATCGGCTACTCCCTGATCGCCTATCAGTCAACTCTGAAAGGCATCAGCAAGCTGGAGCTCAACGGCGATCGCCTGCTCGACGAGCTGGATCACAACTGGGAAGTGCTGGCCGAGCCGATTCAGACCGTGATGCGCCGCTACGGGATCGAGAAGCCGTACGAAAAGCTGAAAGAGCTGACCCGCGGCAAGCGCGTGGACGCCGAAGGCATGCAGCAGTTCATCGACAGCCTGCCGCTGCCGGAAGACGAAAAAGTGCGCCTCAAGGCCATGACGCCGGCCAACTATATCGGCCGCGCGACTACCATGGTTGACGAGCTGAAGTAAGCCCCACTACCCTCTTCCCGCAGGGGAAGAGGGTTTTGCCACCTCGCGCGCCAGCGCCAGAAAAGCGGCCAGCCCGGCAGACGGATTGCGCCGACCGGGATAGTAAAGACACAGCCCCGGAAACGGCGGCGTCCAGTCCGACAGCAGCCGAACCAGCCGCCCGGCGGCAATGTCATCCATCACGTTTTGCTCCAGAAAAAAACCGATCCCGACGTTTTCAAGCACCGCAGCGCGGGCCAGCGAGGCCTCATCCAGCGTCAGCGGGCCATCGATCTGCGGATGGACCACTTCCCCCTGCTTTTCCAGATGCCAGTGATAGAGAGAGCCGTCCGGCAGCCGCACGCGAATGCACGGATGATTTTGCAGATCCGCCGGCTCGCGCGGCGCCTCGCGGTTGGCCAGATAGCCCGGGGAGGCGACCACCGCATAGCGCTGCGGCTGCCCGAGGGAGAGCGCGATCATGTCATTAGGTATCAAATGAGCAACGCGAACCCCGATATCAAAACCCTCGGCGACGATATCTATCAGCCGCCCCTCCGTCACCAGATCGACATGCATCTCCGGATAGCGCCGCAGGAACTCCAGCACCAGCGGCGTCAGAATCGCGCGCCCGGCAAACGGCGGCGCGTTTATCCGCAGCACGCCCGACGGGGTCTCCCGCCGCGAACGCACCTCCGTCAGCGCGTCGTGAACGCCCTGCAGCGAAGGGCCCATGCGCGCGATAAACAGCTGCCCGGCATCGGTTAACGCCACGCTGCGCGAGGTGCGATTAAATAGCCGCACGCCGAGGCTGGACTCAAATTTGGCAACGGCATGGCTCAGCGCGGTCGTGGACACCCCGAGTTCAATGGCCGCCGCCCGAAACGTTCCCCGGCGAGCAATCGCCATCACAGCATCTAAATCAGTGAGCGCAATTCGCGACATTATCCCGATTCCTTCATTGTGGCATCCCGGTGGAGCCAATTGTTTAAATTATAAAGAGTTCTTACAGTAAGCAGGTCATTTAATTGCCGGAGTTTACCGATGAATATACCCGCAGCCGTCCAGCTTTTTTTTACCGCCCACGATGAAGATTCGATTGCCGAGGCGTTCACCGCCGACGCCGTGGTCCGCGATGAGGGTCATACCTACAGCGGGCGTCAGGCCATTCAGGCATGGAGGATCGCAGCAAGAGCGCAATATCAGTTCGTTGCCGAGCCCTTCGAAGCCCTGAGCCAGGACGATATCGTTACGGTACGCGCCAGGGTGAGCGGTAATTTCCCCGGCAGCCCGGTGGTGCTCGACTACCGCTTTCAGCTGGCGGATGCGCGCATCGCCCGCCTGGAGATTAAATAATGGCTGACTTTCTGACCTTCAGCGGCAAACGCGTGCTGATCACCTCCGGAACCAAAGGCGCCGGCGCCGCCACCGTCGCGCTGTTCAGCCAGCTCGGCGCGCGGGTGATCACCTGCGCCCGCCATCCGCCCGCCGTCCCCTCAGAGGCTCTCTTTGTCACAGCCGATCTGAGCGACGAGGCGGGCTGCGCCCTGCTGGCAAAGCGCCTACAGGAGCAGCTGGGCGGCGTCGATATTATCGTGCATATGCTGGGGGGCTCTTCCGCGCCGGCGGGCGGGTTTGCCGCGCTCGACGACGCGCAGTGGCAGCGGGAGCTGGCGCTTAATCTGTTTCCGGCGGTGCGCCTCGATCGGCTCCTGCTGCCTGAAATGCTCGAAAGGCGGTCCGGGGTGATTATTCACGTCTCCTCCATCCAGCGGACCCTGCCGCTGCCGGAGGCGACCACCGCCTACGCCGCCGCCAAGGCCGCGCTGTCGGTGTACAGCAAAAGCCTGTCCAAAGAGGTTTCGCCGGCAGGCGTGCGCGTGCTTAGCGTATCCCCCGGCTGGATTGAAACCGAAGCCGCCGTCGGCTTAGCCAACCGGCTGGCGGCGCAGGCGGGTACTGACTACGCCGGCGGACAAAAAATCATCATGGACGCCCTCGGCGGCATTCCGCTCGGCCGCCCCTGCCGGCCAGATGAGATAGCCAATCTGATCGCCTTCCTGGCCTCCGAGCGCGCCAGCGCCATCACCGGCGCCGAGTACGTTATTGACGGCGGCACCATCCCAACCGTCTAAGCTAAGCGCGCGGGAAACGGCGCGCGTGGCGGTCTATTTGCCGGACGCCGCGCGGCGGGTCGCAAACCAGAACATGAGCGCCAACAGGCTGACGGCAGACCCCAGCAGGCACACCCCCTGCCATCCGGCTGTGGCGTATACCGCCGTCGTAGCGGCGGCGCCCAGGCCGCTGCCGGCAGCATAAAACAGCATATAGAGGCCCACCAGCCGGCCGTGGGCTTCTGGCCGGGTACGAAAAATCATACTCTGATTGGTCACGTGCAGCGCCTGGCCGCCCAGATCCAGCAGCACGATGCCAAGAAGCAGAGCCACCGGCGACCAGGCCATCAGCGCGAGTGGCCACCAGGCGAGCAGCAGGATCACCAGCGCCGCGGCGCTGGTGCGCTGCCCGTAGCCCCTGTCGGCCCACTTCCCGGCACGTCCGGCGGCCAGCGCCCCGATAACCCCCACCAGCCCCAGGGCTCCGATAGCGGTATGGGAATAGCTATAGGGCGGCGCGCTCAGCGGCAGCACCAGCGCGCACCAGAAGATATTGAAGGCAGCAAACATCAGCAGCGCCAGCACGCCGCGAACCTGGAGTATTTTCTCCTGACGCAGCAGCGTCAGCATCGATGCCAGCAGCTGGGGATAGCTCAGCGGACTCTTTGCCGCCGCCAGCGCCGGCAGCCGTCGCCAAAGCGGCAGAGCAATACCCAGCATCAGCAGCGCGGCGAAGAGATAAACCCCGCGCCAGCCGACGAGGTCGCTGATGCCGCCGGAGAATACCCGCGCCAGCAGCAGGCCGATAAACACCCCACTCTGGGCGGCGCCGACCACCCGCCCCTGCTCGTGCGTCCCGGCGGCGCTGGCGGCATAGGCAATCAGCCCCTGGGTCATCGCGGTGCCCAGCAGGCCCACCGCCAGCATGCTGACCAGCAGCATAAGCGCCGACGTTGCGGCGCTGACCGCCGCCAGCGCGGCGATCAGCAGAATCAGCTGCGCGCCCATCAGCCGACGGCGATTTAGCCGATCGCCAAGCGGCACCAGCAGCAATAGCGCCAGCGCGCAGCCAATCTGGGTCGCCGTTACCACGCCGCCGACGGAGGCGTCGCTGATGGCAAACTCCCGCCCCAGGGCATCGAGCAGCGGCTGGGCGTAATAGACGTTTGCGACGCTCAGGCCGCTGGCGATAGCGAACAGCCAGACCAGGCCTGCAGGCATAGCCGCGGCCGGGTCGGCGGGTGCCTGGGATGCAATGGATGCAATGGATGCTTTCATGATTCTCTGCCTCAGCAATCTGGTTTTAAAATAAAACCACTTGAAGGCTAGAGCATGTGGTTTTAAAATGCAACCACACCGCATCACGCCGAGGAGCGCGCATCGCGCGGCACAAATGATGAAAAACGAAACCTGTCCCGTCGCCCGCAGCGTGGATATTATCGGCGACCGCTGGTCGCTGCTGATCGTGCGCGACGCCTTTGATGGCATGAGCCGGTTTAGCGACTTTCAGCGCAGCCTGGGAATGGCGCGCAATATTCTCTCCGACCGCCTGCAAAAGCTGGTTGCCGCCGGCATCCTCAGAACCCAGCCTGCCTCGGACGGCACCGCGTATCAGGAGTATGTCCTGACGGAAAAGGGAGAGCGCCTGTTTCCTCTCGTGGTCGCGCTGCGTCAGTGGGGAGAGCGCTATCTTTTCGCCAGCGGCGAGCCACATTCCGTCCTGATCGATAAACGTACGCTGCAGGCGGTTCCGCCCATGGCGCCGACGGCCGAAGACGGCGCCCCGCTGTTGCCTTCGGCGACCGAGGTCCGCAAGGTGCAGGCGGACGGATAGCGGCCGGCGCCGCGCGTTTAAATATTCCGCCCGCTTATCAATGACCTGCTGCGAAAATAGCGGCCCAGCGAGAAAACGCGCGAAAAATAATTGAAATTCGTTATTTAACAGCCGTTTATATTCAACGTGTATAATTAGCGCTAAACTATTCAAATCAAATAATGAATATGGAGAACCGGCATGCGCGTACTCGTGGTTGAAGATAACGCTTTACTGCGCCATCACCTGAAAGTTCAGCTTCAGGAGTTAGGCCACCAGGTCGATGCGGCGGAAGATGCAAAAGAGGCCGACTACTATCTCGGCGAACACGTGCCGGATATCGCCATTGTCGACCTCGGCCTGCCGGATGAAGACGGCCTGTCGCTGATCCGCCGCTGGCGCAGCCACGAAGTGTCGGTGCCGGTGCTGGTGCTCACCGCCCGCGAAGGCTGGCAGGATAAGGTCGAGGTGCTGAGCGCCGGCGCGGACGACTACGTCACCAAGCCCTTCCATATCGAAGAGGTCGCCGCCCGCATGCAGGCCCTGCTGCGCCGCAACAGCGGCCTGGCGTCGCAGGTTATTTCTCTGCCGCCTTTCCAGGTCGACCTGTCGCGGCGCGAGCTGTCGGTCAACGAGCAGCCGATTAAGCTGACGGCGTTTGAGTACACCATTATGGAAACGCTGATCCGCAACCGCGGCAAAGTGGTCAGCAAAGATTCGCTGATGCTGCAGCTCTATCCTGACGCCGAGCTGCGCGAAAGCCACACCATCGACGTGCTGATGGGGCGTCTGCGCAAAAAAATCCAGGCTCAGCATCCGCACGACGTGATTACCACGGTGCGCGGCCAGGGCTATTTGTTCGAACTGCGCGGATGAAAGGTCCGCTACGGCATATTTTGCCGCTTTCCCTGCGCGTCCGCTTTCTGCTGGCGACGGCGGCCGTGGTGCTGGTGCTCTCGCTGGCCTACGGCATGGTCGCGCTGGTCGGCTATAGCGTCAGCTTTGATAAAACCACCTTCCGCCTGCTGCGCGGCGAAAGCAACTTGTTCTATATGCTGGCGAAGTGGGAAAACAACCGCATCGATGTTGATATCCCCGAAAACCTCAATATGCAAAGCCCGACGGTCACCCTTATCTACGACGCTAACGGCAAGCTGCTGTGGACCCAGCACGACGTCCCGTGGCTGACCAAACGCATTCAGCCGGAGTGGCTGAAGAGCAACGGCTTCCACGAAATTGAATCCGACGTCGACAGCACCAGCATGCTGCTGCGCAATAACCATGAGGTGCAGGAGGAGCTGGACGCGCTGCGCCAGCAGGACGATGGTTCCGAGATGACCCACTCGGTGGCTATCAATATCTATCCGGCAACCGACAAAATGCCGCGGCTGAGCATCGTGGTGGTCGACACCATCCCGGTGGAGCTCAAACGCTCCTATATGGTGTGGAGCTGGTTTATCTACGTCCTGGTCGCCAACCTGCTGCTGGTGATTCCGCTGCTGTGGGTCGCCGCGTGGTGGAGCCTGCGGCCCATCGAATCGCTGGCTAAAGAGGTCCGCGAGCTGGAAGAGCACCACCGCGAAATGCTCAACCCGAATACCACCCGGGAGCTGACGCGGCTGGTCAGCAACCTGAACCGCCTGCTGAAAAGCGAGCGCGAGCGCTACGACAAGTACCGCACGACGCTGACCGATCTCACCCATAGCCTGAAAACGCCGCTGGCGGTGATGCAGAGCACCCTGCGCTCGCTGCGCAGCGAAAAGATCGACGTCAACGCCGCCGAGCCGGTCATGCTCGAGCAGATCAGCCGCATCTCGCAGCAGATTGGCTACTACCTGCACCGCGCCAGCATGCGCAGCGGCGGAACCCTGCTCAGCCGTGAGCTGCATCCTATTGCCCCGCTGCTCGACAGCCTCACCTCGGCGCTGAATAAGGTCTATCAGCGCAAAGGGGTCAACATCACCCTCGATATCTCACCCGAAATTAGCTTTGTCGGCGAACGGAACGACTTTATGGAGGTGATGGGTAACGTGCTGGATAACGCCTGTAAATACTGCCTGGAGTTTGTTGAAGTCTCCGTCCGCCAGGCGAACGACAACGACCTGCATATTCTGGTTGAAGACGACGGCCCGGGGATCCCCCACGGCCAGCGAAGCATGGTGTTCGATCGCGGACAGCGCGCCGATACGTTGCGTCCCGGCCAGGGCGTAGGCCTCGCCGTCGCCCGCGATATCGTCGAGCAGTACGATGGCGATATTCTTACCGGCGACAGCCTGCTCGGCGGCGCCTGTATGGAGGTGATTTTCGGCCGCCAGCTGCCCGACGAGGACGAAGGCTAACCGCGCTTTTTCCCCAATGACGCCTGCGTCCTGCGGGCGTCGCGGATCTCTGTGACCAGACGAACAAACGCTGCCAACAAAGAGGCAGTTTGAGGGATGGCGTGTATAATCCCAAACAGACACCTGCTGTGGAATATAAAAATGGATTATCAATTAACGCTTAACTGGCCTGACTTTATTGAACGCTACTGGCAAAAACGCCCGGTGGTATTAAAGCGGGGCTTTGCCAATTTCGTCGATCCCATTAGCCCGGATGAGCTGGCCGGACTGGCGATGGAAAACGAAGTCGATAGCCGCCTGGTCAGCCATCAGGACGGAAAGTGGCAGGTCAGCCATGGCCCGTTCGAAAGCTACGATCACCTGAGCGAGAACAACTGGTCGCTGCTGGTGCAGGCGGTCAACAACTGGCACGAGCCGACGGCGGCGCTCATGCACCCCTTCCGCGCTCTGCCGGACTGGCGTATCGACGATCTGATGATCTCCTTCTCGGTTCCCGGCGGCGGCGTAGGCCCGCATCTCGATCAGTACGACGTGTTTATTATTCAGGGGACCGGACGCCGCCGCTGGCGCGTGGGCGACAAGGTGCCGATGAAGCAGCACTGCCCGCATCCGGATCTGCTGCAGGTTGACCCGTTCGAGGCGATTATCGATGAAGAGATGGAGCCGGGCGATATCCTTTATATTCCGCCGGGGTTCCCGCACGAGGGCTATTCGCTGGAAAACTCGCTGAACTATTCCGTGGGCTACCGCGCACCGAACGCCCGCGAGCTGTTCAGCGGCTTTGCCGACTATATCCTGCAGCGCGAGCTCGGCAGCCAGCGCTACGCCGATCCTGACGTACCGTCGCGCGACCATCCGGCGGATATTTTACCCGTCGAGCTGGATCGCCTGCGCGAGATGATGCTGGAGCTGATTAACCAGCCGGAGCATTTCAAACAGTGGTATGGCGAGTTTATTACCCAGTCCCGTCACGAGCTGGACGTGGCCCCTGCGGAGCCGCCGTATCAGCCGGATGAAATTTACGACGCGCTGCAGCAGGGCGACAAGCTGGTGAGGCTCGGCGGGCTGCGCGTGGTGCGCATTGACGGCGAAGTGTTCGTCAACGGCGAGAGGATCAACTCCCCGCATCGTCCGGCGCTGGACGCGCTGGCCATGCACCTGGCGCTCAACGCGGAGCACTTCGGCGATGCGCTGGAAGATCCGTCGTTCCTCGCGATGCTGGCGGCGCTGGTCAACAGCGGCTACTGGTTCTTCGAAGACTAAGCTAGCTTTCCCGGCCTGCGGGCCGGGCTACGGGCTCCGAGCGCGCTGCCGGCAGCCCGGTTCAGCCGGGCGCTACTGCGCGCCCCGCTTTGCCGTCAGCTCGGCTATACGCACGATAACCTGTACCGCCTTCTCCATCCCTTCCAGCGTCACGAACTCATGCTTGCCGTGGTAGTTATAGCCGCCGGTAAACAGGTTCGGGCAGGGCAAGCCCATAAAAGAGAGCTGCGCCCCGTCGGTGCCGCCGCGAATGGGCTTCATTTCCGGTTCGATATGGCAATCGACCATCGCCTGGCGGGCAATCTCCACGACGTGCGGATGCGCGATCACCTTTTCATGCATGTTGTAGTAGCTGTCTTCAATCACCAGCTCGATATAGCAGTCCGGATGCAGCCCTTTGCCGACCTTTTTGGCGATCTCCATCATCCTGCGCTTGCGGGCTTCAAACTGCTTGCGGTCAAAATCGCGGATAATGTAGTGCATCTCGGCGCGGTCAACGCTGCCCTTGATAGTCGACAGGTGGTAAAAGCCTTCATAGCCTTCGGTGGTTTCCGGCGCCTCATCGGCCGGGACTTCAGCATGAATTCTTGCCGCCAGCGACAGGGCGTTAACCATCACCCCTTTGGCGGTGCCGGGGTGAACGTTATTGCCGACGATTTTAATGGTCACCGAGGCGGCGTTGAAGTTTTCAAACTCCAGCTCGCCGACGCCGCCGCCGTCAACGGTGTAGGCCCAGCGCGCGTTGAAGGCGGCAACGTCGAAGTGCTTCGCCCCTTTCCCCACCTCTTCGTCGGGGGTAAACGCCACGCGGATATCGCCGTGGGGAATATTTTTCGCCTTCAGCGTCGCCAGCGCGGTCATAATCTCGGCAATGCCGGCCTTATCGTCCGCGCCGAGCAGCGTTTTGCCATCGGTGGTGATCAGCGTTTGCCCCAGCAGCTGATGCAGCACGGGGAACATCACCGGCGAGAGCACCTCGTCGCCGATGCCGAGGGCAATATCACCGCCGCGGTAGTTTTCGACAATTTGCGGACTGACGTGCTTGCCGCTGAAGTCAGGCGCGGTATCGACGTGGGAGATAAAGCCAATGGGCGGAATATCCCCCGCCACGTTCGCGGCCAGGGTCCCCATCACCGTCCCTTTCTCGCTTAGCGTCACGTTAACCAGCCCCATTTCTTCCAGCTGCGCCTGCAGCAGGCGCAACAACTTCCACTGCCCTTCCGTGCTCGGAACCTGACGCACGCCGGCCTTCGACTGCGTGTCTAAAGAAACGTACTGTAAAAAACGCTCAAGCAATTTATCCATGTGGCCACCCTCATCTTTTGTGACAACATTATTGATAAGCCCGAAAAGACAAATATTGCGTCAGGTCATTTTTAACCCGGCAAACAGGAATTTAATACATTAACTCGCGTAATGTTGTAAAGGTAAGCTATCTGCAGACGACAAGGATTGGCGATCGGTAACCTTTGCCGTAGAATGCTTGCCCTTATTAATTATGTGCAGCCCCAAAGGTGGTTAACCACAAACCCCGCATCGGTAAGCCTTCCGCTGCGTCTACACGGGACAGAGTCAAAAATTGAATATACAACCGCGTTCACGTTCTCCGCTGGTTCAGCTGGCGGGAATTGGCAAAAGCTTTGATGGCAAAACGGTTATCGCCGATCTGAATCTGACCATCAATAACGGTGAGTTTCTCACTCTGCTTGGCCCTTCTGGCTGCGGTAAAACAACCGTTCTCCGTCTTATTGCCGGGCTGGAAAATGTCGATAGCGGACACATTCATCTCGAAGACCACGATATCACCCACGTTCCGGCGGAACACCGTCACGTCAATACCGTCTTTCAAAGCTACGCCCTGTTCCCGCATATGACGGTGTTCGAAAACGTCGCCTTCGGCCTGCGGATGCAAAAAACGCCGGCGGCGCAGATAGCGCCCCGCGTCGTCGACGCCCTGCGCATGGTGCAGCTGGAGGAGTTTGCCCAGCGCAAGCCGCACCAGCTCTCCGGCGGCCAGCAGCAGCGCGTAGCCATTGCCAGAGCGGTGGTCAACAAGCCGCGCCTGCTGCTGCTCGATGAATCCCTCTCAGCGCTGGACTACAAGCTGCGCAAGCAGATGCAAAACGAGCTCAAAGCGCTCCAGCGCAAGCTCGGCATCACCTTCGTCTTCGTCACCCACGATCAGGAAGAGGCGCTGACGATGTCCGATCGCATCGTGGTGATGCGCGATGGCAAAATTGAGCAGGACGGCACCCCGCGCGAAATTTACGAAGAGCCGAAGAACCTGTTTGTTGCCAGCTTTATCGGCGAGATCAATATCTTTAGCGCAACGGTGATTGAACGCCTCGACGAGCAGCGCGTCCGCGCCTGCGTTGAAGGCCGCGAATGCAATATCTACGTTAACTTTGCCGTTGAGCAGGGGCAGTCGCTGAACGTCATGCTGCGTCCTGAGGATCTGCGCGTCGATGAGGTTCACGACGCCAGCGAAGCCGATGGTCTGATAGGCTACATCCGCGAGCGCAATTACAAAGGCATGACCCTGGAATCGGTGGTCGAACTGGAAAACGGCAAAATGGTGCTGGTCAGCGAATTCTTTAACGAGGACGATCCCGACTTTGACCACCCGCTTGACCAGAAAATGGCCATCAACTGGGTCGAGAGCTGGGAGGTTGTACTGGCTAATGAAGAACACCAGTAAATTCCAAAATGTGGTGATTGCCACCATCGTCGGCTGGCTGGTGCTGTTTGTTTTCCTGCCCAACCTGATGATTATCGGCACCAGCTTTTTGACCCGCGACGACGCTAACTTCGTCAAATTGGTCTTTACGCTGGATAACTATGCGCGCCTGCTGGATCCGCTCTATTACGCCGTGCTGCTGCACTCGCTGAATATGGCGCTGATGGCGACGCTCGCCTGCCTGCTGCTCGGCTACCCCTTTGCCTGGTTTCTCGCCAGGCTGCCGGAAAAGGTCCGTCCGCTGCTGCTGTTTCTGCTGATCGTCCCGTTCTGGACCAACTCGCTGATCCGCATCTACGGGCTGAAAATCTTTCTCAGCACCAAGGGCTACCTCAACGAGTTTCTGCTGTGGCTGGGGGTTATTGAAACGCCTCTGCGCATCATGTACACCCCGTCGGCGGTGATTATCGGCCTGGTCTACATTCTGCTGCCGTTTATGGTGATGCCGCTCTACTCCAGCATTGAGAAGCTGGATCGCCCGCTGCTGGAAGCGGCGAAGGACCTCGGCGCCAGCCGGCTGCAAACCTTTATCCGCATTATTATCCCGCTGACCATGCCGGGGATTATCGCCGGCTGCCTGCTGGTGATGCTGCCGGCGATGGGGCTGTTCTACGTTTCCGACCTGATGGGCGGCGCGAAGAACCTGCTGATCGGCAACGTCATTAAGAGCCAATTCCTCAATATTCGCGACTGGCCGTTTGGCGCCGCCACCAGCATTACGTTAACCCTCGTGATGGGCCTGATGCTGCTGATTTACTGGCGCGCGGCAAGGCTGCTTAACAACAAGGTGGAGCTGGAATGATCGGTCGACTGCTGCGCGGCGGTTTTATGACCGCCATTTACGCGTATCTCTACATTCCCATTATTATTCTGATCGTTAACTCGTTTAACAGTTCGCGCTTCGGCATCAGCTGGCAGGGGTTTACCACCCATTGGTATAGCCTGCTGATGAACAACGACAGCCTGCTGCAGGCCGCGCAGCACTCGCTCACCATGGCGGTGCTGTCGGCGACCTTTGCCACCCTTATCGGTTCGCTGACCGCCGTTGCGCTCTACCGCTACCGCTTTCGCGGTAAGCCGTTCGTCAGCGGAATGCTGTTTGTGGTGATGATGTCGCCGGATATCGTGATGGCAATCTCCCTGCTGGTGCTGTTTATGCTGATTGGCATTCAGCTGGGCTTCTGGTCGCTGCTGTTCTCGCATATCACCTTCTGCCTGCCCTTCGTGGTGGTGACGGTGTTTTCGCGGCTCAAGGGGTTCGACGTGCGGATGCTGGAAGCCGCGAAGGATCTCGGCGCCAGCGAGTTAACCATTTTGCGCAAGATAATCCTGCCGCTGGCGCTGCCGGCGGTGGCGGCGGGATGGCTGCTGAGCTTTACGCTATCGATGGATGACGTCGTGGTGTCATCGTTCGTCACCGGACCGGGCTACGAAATACTGCCGCTGAAGATCTACTCGATGGTCAAAGTGGGCGTGTCGCCGGAGGTGAACGCGCTGGCAACCATCCTGCTGATTCTGTCGCTGGTGATGGTTGTCGCCAGCCAGCTCATTGCCCGCGACGGCACCAAAGGCTCAGCCAAACGGGCCTGATTACTGCAGCCGGTTCGGGCCTCGTCCCGGACCGGCAACTACCATAGCCTGCTGAACAGGCTTAAACCAGGGGACGTTAAATGAAAAAATGGTCACGCCACCTGCTCGCAGCGGGTGCTCTGGCAGTCGGGATGAGCGCCGCGCACGCGGACGATAGCAAAACGCTCTATTTCTATAACTGGACCGAATACGTGCCGCCGGGGCTGCTGGAACAGTTCACCAAAGAGACCGGGATCAAGGTTATCTATTCGACCTACGAGTCGAATGAAACCATGTACGCCAAGCTCAAAACCTATAAAGACGGCGCCTACGACCTGGTGGTGCCGTCGACCTATTTCGTCGATAAGATGCGCAAAGAGGGTATGCTGCAGAAGATCGATAAGAGCAAGCTGACCAATTTAAGCAACCTCGATCCGCAGATGCTGAATAAGCCGTTCGACCCGAATAACGACTACTCCATTCCCTATATCTGGGGCGCAACGGCGATCGGCGTAAACAGCGACGCCATCGATCCTAAAACCGTGACCAGCTGGGCCGACCTGTGGAAGCCCGAGTACAAAAGCAGCCTGCTGCTGACCGACGATGCCCGGGAGGTGTTCCAGATTGCGCTGCGCAAGCTGGGCTATTCCGGCAACACCACCGATCCGAAAGAGATTGCCGCCGCGTATAATGAACTGAAAAAGCTGATGCCAAACGTTGCGGCGTTCAATTCGGATAACCCGGCGAACCCGTATATGGAAGGGGAAGTGAATCTCGGTATGGTATGGAACGGCTCGGCGTTTGTTGCTCGCCAGGCCGGGACGCCGCTGGAGGTGGTATGGCCGAAAGAAGGCGGCATCTTCTGGATGGATAGCCTGTCGATTCCGGCCAATGCCAAAAACGTCGACGGCGCGCTGAAGCTTATCAACTTCCTGCTGCGCCCGGACGTCGCCAAACAGGTTGCCGAGACCATCGGCTATCCGACGCCGAACCTCGCCGCGCGCCGGATGCTCAGCCCGAGCGTTGCCAACGATAAGTCACTCTACCCGGATGCGGAAACGATCCAGAAAGGCGAATGGCAGAACGACGTCGGCAGCGCCAGCACCCTGTACGAAGAGTATTATCAAAAGCTTAAGGCCGGTCGTTAATCCCGCGGCTCGCGCATCAGTATCTGGCCGAATTCGGCCCGCAGCTGATTCTTCAGGACCTTGCCGGTGGCGCTCACCGGCAGGGCATCTATGAAAACGATGCGGTCCGGTACCTGCCATTTCGGCACCCGCTGCTGGTACCACGCCAGCAGCGCCTGCTCCTCGACCTCTCCCCCTTCCGCCCTGACGCACAGCAGCACCGGACGCTCATCCCAGCGCGGATGCTGCGCGGCAATCGCCGCCGCGCTGCGAATGGCCGGGTGGGCAAGCGCAATATTTTCCAGCTCCACCGTTGAGATCCACTCCCCGCCGGACTTGATGATATCTTTAGCCCGATCCTGAACGACCAGATAGCCGTTCTCATCGACGGTGCCGATATCGCCGGTATCAAACCAGCCGTCGTCGGTAAGCGCCGTTTCGCTGCGGCCAAAGTAGCTGGCCACCACCCAGTGCCCGCGGACCTGCAGATATCCGCGGCTTTCACCATCGTCGGGCAGCGGCTCTCCGTCGATGTCCACCACCCGCAGATCGATGCCAAAGATAGCCCTTCCCTGCCCCTCGGCCACCCGCTGGCGCTGCGCCTCGGTCAGCGCCTGATGTTTACCCAGCGGCGTATTGATGGTGCCGATGGGCGACGTTTCGGTCATCCCCCAGGCGTGGATCAGCTCGATACCGTAGTCGCGGCGAAACGCCTCCGCCATCGAGGGAGGCAGCGCGGAACCGCCGACGAACGAGCGTTTAAAACAGGGCAGGCGGATATCCGATTTGCGCAGCGCCGCCAGCAGACCGGCCCAAATCACCGGCACGCCAAAGGCCACGCTGACCCGCTCAGCGCTCAGCAGCCGCAGCAGGCTCTCGCCGTCGAGATGCGGCCCCGGCAGCACCAGACGCGCCCCGACCATCGCGGCGATAAACGGCGTACCCCAGGCGTTGACGTGAAACATCGGCACCACCGGCAGCAGGGAGTCGCTGGCGGAGATCCCGGCGGCATCGGGCTGATTGCCGCTCAGCGCGTGCAGCACCAGCGAACGATGGGTATTGAGCACCCCTTTGGGTTTCCCCGTGGTGCCCGAGGTGTAGCACAGCGATGCGGGGGTGGTTTCGCTCAGCGCCGGCCAGTCATAGCCGGGATCCCCTGAGGCCAGCAGCTCATCGTAAAACAGCAGCGAATCGAGCTCGCTGAGCGCCTCTTCGCTGCGGGCTTCCATCAGCACAAAGTAGCGCACGGTGGGCAGATGGGGCCGCAGCTGGCGCAGCAGCGGCAGGAAGGTGGCGTCAAAAAACAGCACCTGGTCCTCGGCGTCGTTGATGATAAAAGTCAGGTGCTCAATCGACAGCCGCGGGTTGAGGGTATGGGTAACCCGACCTCCCGAGCCGATGGCGAAATAGATCTCCAGATGACGGCGATTATTCCACGCCAGGGTAGCGCAGCGGGCGCCGGCGGGGATGCCCAGCCGATCGACGGCGAACGCCAGGCGGCGCGCGTTATCCGCCACCGCTCCCCAGCTGCTGTACTCCGTCTCCCCGCCCGTGGACACGGAGACGATTTCGCTATCGGCATGATAGCGCGCCGCGTGATTGATTAACGTTCCGGTGGTTAAATCCTGATACATCATCGATGGGTGCATGGCAGGTCCTCCGCGGCGTCGGCGCGCTTTTCGGGCAAAAAAAAGCGCCGATACGGGCGCCTTAGGGGATGATGCAAATTATCTGGATTCGGTTTCGCGGCCAGAGATCAGGCGCGCACGGGATGCGCCCGCGATTTAATCAGCGCATCTTCCACGTCAAAATCGCTCAGCGGATAGTTCGTCGCCACCATATAGAAGCGGCCATCCTGGGCTGGATATTCGTGGACGTTGTAATTCACCATGCGCGGCTGGGAGCCTGAGGCCTCTTCGGCAGGGGAATGGGCATGATTCGCCAGCGGGTATTTCGAACGAACTTCAAGACGGTGGGTTTTAACGCCGCTGTAGATCTCGCCGTGATGCTCATCCCCGAGGATCAGGTAGTCAAAATACTCTGTGCGCATGCTTACACTCCCTTCCCGTTGCAAGAATGTAAGAAGATGTCATAAAAGAGCACGCAATACTGTTTTCCCTGTCACATCATCGCATCAATTCCACAACCTCAGACGATAATGCCGGGAGCGCCGACCGGCAATACGCCGGAGGACGCTATCCGATAACGCCCTCCGGCCCTGAGATCCGCGTCGCGCGATCAGAGATCTTTGAGCAGCTGGTCGATAAACTCCGGTACCACCTGGCTTGCGAGGCCATAGCGTTTTTCGGCAAACTCGCTGCCCACCTGGCTCGGCTCAAGGTTGAGCTCAACCGTATGCGCCCCCTGCAGGCGGGCCTCATGAACGAAGCCCGCCGCCGGATAGACGTGCCCGGAAGTGCCGATGGCGATGAAAATATCGGCATCGGCCAGCGCGCTGTAAATGTCGTCCATTCCCAGCGGCATCTCGCCAAACCAGACCACGTGCGGGCGCAGCGGCGCCGGGAACTGACAGCAGTGGCACTTGTCGTCCACGGTGACGTCCCCGGTCCACTCCAGCACCTGTCCGCTCCACGAACAGCGCACTTTCAGCAGCTCGCCGTGCATGTGGATAACCCGGCGGTTGCCGGCACGCTCGTGCAGGTTGTCGATATTCTGCGTCACCAGCACAAAACGATCCCCCAGCGCCTCTTCCAGCCGCGCCAGCGCCAGATGCGCGGCGTTAGGGGCGATATCCTGCCCCTGCAGCTGACGACGGCGGGCGTTGTAAAACGCCTGCACCAGCGCGGGATCGCGGGCAAAACCTTCCGGCGTCGCCACGTCTTCCACCCGATGTTCTTCCCACAGGCCGTCGGCCGCGCGGAAGGTTTTAATCCCCGACTCAGCGGAAATGCCTGCGCCGGTGAGCACCACTACCCTGGGTTTTTCCATCGTTTCCGGAGCCACCTTATCCTCTTTAAAGAAAATTCGCTGACGCAGTCGCTCGCGCAGGCGTCGTTTATTGCGGCGAAAACGGCTCAATCGATGTAAGCGGCGCGACAACATAGCTACCTCTGTGATTAATCAGTCAAATGAAGGAAGGCCGCACCGCGCATTCCTCCCGCATCGCCGTGGCGCGCCCGCTCAATCCGAGGCACCCGGGCAACGGGAAGTAAGTGACGCGGCAGGCGCTGCGCCAGCCCTTCGGTTATTGCAGTAAAGTTAGACAATCCTCCGCCAACTACCAGCAGATCCGGGTCAACGATGGTTAAAATATTACCCAGACACACCGCCAGCAGGTCAAGATAGCGCTCGACGTGGGCGCGCGCTTTTTCATCGCCCTGCTGCCACAGCGCGACGATTTCGGGTGAGGTCAGGGATTGGTGATAAAAGTGCTGGTATAGCCAGGCAAAGCCGCGGCCGGAAAGGTAGTTTTCGATGCAGCCCAGCTGGCCGCAGCCGCAGCGGGTCAGCGGAAAATCACGCCCCACCACCTCCAGCGCATCCACCGGCAGGCGGATATGGCCAAATTCGCCGGTGATATAGCTATGTCCGGTAATCGATTTGCCGTTGAGGATCAGGCCGCCGCCGACGCCGGTGCCGAGAATCAGCCCCATTACCAGCGGATAGCGGGTAAACTCGTCGTCCCAGGCTTCCGAGAGCGCAAAACAGTTGGCGTCGTTATCCAGACGCACCTCACGCCCCAGCCGGGCGCTGAGGTCGGCGCGCAGCGGTTTACCGCTGGCGGCAGGCACGTTGGCGGCGTACAGAGTGCCGTCCGCGGTCTCCGGCATTCCCGGAATGCCGATCCCGACTGAGCCCTGGCAATCGAAGCGGGCGTCCGCCTCAAGCACCAGCGCCTCTACCGCCTGGAGAAAATCTTCATAACTCGCTTGCGGAGTGGCGACGCGCTTTTCCCACTGCAGCCGCCGCTCCTTGTTAAATACGCCCAACGCAATCTTGCTGCCGCCAATGTCAAATCCGTAATACATTTCAGCAATTCCTCTTTCTAACCCTGCGCTTCACCTTGCAAAATGAAGCGCATTAGCGGGTCATGACGATAAATTACTGGCCACTCAGCACCCTCGCCGGGTCAATGCGGCTGGCGCGGCGGGCGGGATACCAGCTGGCCAGCAAACTCAGCAACAGTGCCGTCACCAGCACGTAAATGACGTCCAGCCAGTGCAGTTCAGACGGCAGGAAGTCGATAAAATAGATGTCGCCGGAGAGGAATTTATGCCCAATCAGGGATTCAAGGCCGTTAATAATCGACGTCAGCTTCAGCGCGCAAACCACGCCAATAGCGACCCCGATCAGGCTTCCGACCGAACCGGCAAGTAAACCATACCATACGAAAATCGCGCGGATCAGGCCGTCTTTCGCGCCGAGCGTGCGCAGCACCGCAATATCGCTGCTTTTATCTTTCACCGCCATTACCAGGGTGGAAACGATGTTAAAGCAGGCAACGCCGATAACCAGTACCATCGCGAGATACATAATGGCGCGGATCATCTGGATATCGCGATACATATAGCCGTAGGTGCCGATCCAGCTCTTGATATAGACGTAACTGTTGGTGACTTCACCGGCGTCGCGCACCAGGGTGTTGGCGTGGAAGACGTCGGTGACTTTAATCGCGATCCCGGTGACGCTGCTGCCCATATCCAGATACTGCTGAGCATCCGGCATCGGGATCATGGCGAAGCTGTGATCGAGCTGGCCGCTCAGCTGCAGGATCCCGCTGACGTGCAGCCTGACGCGTTTCGGCTGCAGCAGCTGGTGCTCGGCGTCGGAGTTCGGGATCATTATCGATACCCAGTCGCCCTGCTTAACGTGCAGGGCATCGGCGACGCCCTTGCCTAAAATAATCTGCTGCTCGCCGGGCTTAAAACCGGCCCAGGCGTTATTCTGCACGAAGGTCGGCAGCGAGCTCAGGCGGCTCTCCTGCTGAGGATCGACGCCCTTGACCTGAATGGCGCGCATGTTGCTGCCGCTCTCCACCAGCCCGGTAAAGTTGATATAGGGCGCTGCCGCAACGATGCCCTTGACCTTCTCAACCTTCGCCAGCGCCTCGTTCCAGTTGCTCCAGGGCTGCTTAACCGGCTCGATTTCCCCGTGGGGAACCACCGCCAGAATGCGGTTATTGAGCTCGCGCTCAAAGCCGTTCATGGCGCTCAGGCCGACGATCAGCACCGCCACGCCCAGCGCAATGCCGACGGTCGAAATCACCGAAATAAGCGATACCATGCCGCCGCGTCGACGGCCCCGGCTAAAGCGCAGGGCGATCAATAGGGATAACGGAGAGGCCATTACTCGGCCCCCATCAGGGTCAGTTCCGCGTTCAGGTGGCCATCACGCATCTCCAACTGACGGTTCATCCGTTTGGCCAGCTGCAGATCGTGGGTCACCACCAGGAAAGCGGTGCGCTGTGCGATATTGAGCTCGCCCAGCAGCTGGAAGATGCTGTCGGCATTGCGGGCGTCAAGGTTACCGGTCGGCTCATCCGCCAGCACCAGCCGCGGCTTGTTAACCAGCGCGCGGGCAATCGCCACGCGCTGGCGTTCGCCGCCGGAGAGCTCGGACGGACGGTGGCTGCTGCGGTGCTCAAGGCCGACCGCGCGCAGCATCTCTTTTGCCTGGCGTTCGATATCGGCCGCCTTCTGCTTGCCGATCAGCAGCGGCATCGCCACGTTTTCGAGGGCGGTGAAATCCGGCAGCAGGTGGTGGAACTGATAGATAAAGCCCAGCTCGCGGTTGCGCAGGTCGGCGCGGGCTGCGGCGGAGAGCTGGCTCATCGGCTGGCCGGAGAAAATAACGTCGCCCGAGGTCGGCGTATCGAGGCCGCCGAGCAGATGCAGGAGCGTACTTTTGCCGGAACCCGAGGTGCCGACAATCGCCATCATCTCGCCCTCTTCAATGCTGAAGCTGACATCGTGCAGCACGTCCGTTTGCACGTTGCCTTCCTGATAGCGTTTGCACAGATTGTCGCATTGCAGCAGGATCTTATTCATAACGTAAAGCCTCAGCGGGTTGGGTGGCGGCAGCGCGCCAGGAAGGATACAACGTCGACAACAATGCCAGCACCATCGCCACCAGCGCAATCATCGTCACCTGCAGCGGTTCGATGGCAACCGGCAGCGCGGCGCCGTCAAGAAACGCGCCGATAATCGGCATCAAATTGTTCAGCTGGCTGGCGAGCAGCACGCCGAACAGCGCGCCGAGCAGCGCGCCGACGATACCGGCGCTGGCGCCCTGTACCATAAAGACCAGCATAATCTGCCGCGGCGTCAGGCCGAGGGTTTGCAGGATAGCCACCTCGCCCTGCTTTTCCATCACCATCATCCCGAGCGAGGTGATGATATTAAAGGCCGCCACCGCCACAATCAGGCTCAGCAGCAGGCCCATCATATTTTTTTCCATCCGCACGGCCTGGAACAGCTCGCCCTTGCGCTCGCGCCAGTCCTGCCACTTCGTGCCTTCAGGCAGGGCTTGCTGGCTGAGCGTATCCACCTGCAGCGGCTGGTTGAGCCACAGGCGCCAGCCGGTAATATTTCCCAGCGGGTAGCGCATCAGGCGCGACGCGTCGTCGATATTGGTCAGCATCTGGTAGCCGTCGACTTCGCTACTGGCGGCGAAGGTGCCGATAACGTTAAACAGGCGCTGGCTCGGCACGCGGCCCATCGGCGTAAACTGGCTGGCGGACGGCACCATCACGCGGATCTGGTCGCCGCGATTAACCCCGAGCTGGCCGGCCAGCTGCTCGCCGAGAATAACGTTATATTTCCCGGCCTGCAGGTCGCTCTGCTTGACGTTAACGAGGTATGGCGTCAGCGGATCTTTTTGCGCCGGGTCGATGCCGAGCATTACCCCAACCGCGACGCTGCGCGCGCTTTGCAGCACCACGTCGCCGGTGGTCAGCGGTGCGACCCGGCTGACGCCCTGCAGCTTCACGGCGCTTTCCGGCAGCGTTTGCGGATTGATTGAGCCCTGCTGGGCGCTAAGAATGGCCTGCGGCATCAGCCCCAGGATGTTGTTCTGCAGCTCGCGTTCAAAGCCGTTCATCACCGACAGGACGGTCACCAGCGCCATCACGCCGAGCGTAATGCCAATGGTTGAAAGCCAGGAGACGAAACGACCGAAGCGGTCGGCTGCGCGCCCGCGCATGTAGCGAAGGCCGATAAAGAGTGCGGCAGGTTGGTACATGTATTCCATCTGGTTGCTGATAGCCGATGCACGAGTATATATGCCATAGCACAACGCGTAAATCACTGAAACGGTAAGTTTTTGTCGCCAGGCGGAGAAAAAGTAAAGATAAATCAATCGGATATTTGATATGTCAGTTCTTATCTAGCAGAATCTTTCCCCGCAAACGAACATCCTTTTGTCATTCAGGTTGGCGAATTAAGGCCAATCGCGGATAATCAGAGGCATTGAATATCAGCGATTTGCCCCTACATCGTAGAGCGAATCACTCAGAGCCTATTGCGGTAGGCGTACTTTGCTGGCAAATAAAAAAGCCTAATGGGATAGGCTCTAAGGGATCCTGACAACCGCTATGTCTCAACAATATCGATACTCACTGCCGGTCAAACCCGGCGATCAGCGGCAGCTCGGCGAACTCACCGGCGCGGCCTGCGCGACTCTGGTCGCAGAAATGACCGAGCGCCACGACGGCCCGGTGATCCTCGTCGCCCCCGATATGCAAAACGCCCTGCGCCTGAATGATGAAATTCGGCAGTTTACCGACAGCATGGTCATCGCCCTGGCGGACTGGGAAACTCTGCCCTACGATAGCTTCTCGCCGCATCAGGATATTATCTCCTCCCGTCTGGCGACCCTTTACCAGCTGCCGACCATGCAGCGCGGCGTGCTTATCGTACCGGTCAGCACGCTGATGCAGCGCGTCTGTCCGCATAACTACCTGCACGGCCACGCGCTGGTGATGAAAAAAGGCCAGCGCCTGTCGCGGGATACCCTGCGCGAGCAGCTGGATAGCGCGGGCTATCGCCACGTCGATCAGGTCATGGAGCACGGCGAATACGCGATCCGCGGCGCCCTGCTCGACCTCTACCCGATGGGCAGCGAACAGCCGTATCGCCTCGATTTCTTCGATGATGAGATAGACAGCCTGCGCCTGTTTGACGTTGACAGCCAGCGCACGCTCGAAGAGGTGGCGGCGATCAATCTGCTGCCCGCCCACGAATTCCCGACCGATCAGGCCGCCATCGAACTGTTCCGCAGCCAGTGGCGCGATCGCTTCGAGGTCAAGCGCGATGCCGAGCATATTTATCAGCAGGTCAGCAAAGGCACCCTGCCCACCGGCATCGAATACTGGCAGCCGCTGTTTTTCAACGAGCCCCTGCCGCCGCTGTTTAGCTATTTCCCGGCGAACACGCTGATCGTCAATACCGGCGAGCTGGAAGCCAGCGCCGAACGTTTCCAGAGCGAAACTCACGCCCGCTTTGAGAGCCGCGGCGTTGACCCAATGCGCCCGCTGCTGCCGCCGGAGCTGCTCTGGCTGCGCAGCGATGAGCTGTTCAGCGAGCTGAAAAAATGGCCGCGCGTGCAGTTAAAAACCGACCGCCTGGCGGAGAAAGCGGCCCATACCAACCTCGGCTATCAGAAGCTGCCGGAGCTGGCGATTCAGGCGCAGAACAAAGCGCCGCTGGATAACCTGCGCCGCTTCCTCGAATCCTTCAGCGGGCCGGTTATCTTCTCGGTCGAGAGCGAGGGCCGTCGCGAAGCGTTGGGCGAAATGCTGGCACGCATTAAGGTTGCGCCCAAGCATATCCTGCGTCTCGAAGAGGCGACCGGCAGCGGCCGCTATCTGATGATTGGCGCCGCCGAGCACGGCTTTATCGATAGCCCGCGCGGCCTGGCGCTGATTTGTGAAAGCGATCTGCTGGGCGAGCGCGTGGCGCGCCGACGCCAGGATTCACGGCGCACCATCAACCCCGATACCCTGATTCGCAACCTCGCGGAGCTGCATATCGGCCAGCCGGTGGTGCATCTTGAGCACGGCGTCGGCCGCTATGCGGGAATGACCACCCTCGAGGCCGGCGGCATCAAGGGTGAATACCTGATGCTCACCTACGCCAATGACGCCAAACTGTACGTCCCGGTCTCCTCGCTCCATCTGATTAGCCGCTATGCCGGCGGCGCGGAGGAGAGCGCCCCGCTGCACAAGCTCGGCGGCGACGCCTGGGCGCGAGCGCGGCAAAAAGCGGCGGAGAAGGTGCGCGACGTGGCGGCGGAGCTGCTGGATATTTATGCCCAGCGCGCGGTCAAATCCGGGTTTGCCTTTAAGCACGATCGCGAACAGTATCAGCTCTTTTGCGACGGCTTCCCGTTTGAAACCACCCCCGATCAGGCTCAGGCCATCAACGCGGTGCTGAGCGATATGTGCCAGCCGCTGGCGATGGACCGTCTGGTCTGCGGCGACGTGGGCTTTGGTAAAACCGAAGTTGCCATGCGCGCCGCCTTCCTGGCGGTAGAAAATCATAAGCAGGTGGCGGTGCTGGTGCCGACGACCCTGCTCGCTCAGCAGCACTTCGACAACTTCCGCGATCGCTTCGCCAACTGGCCGGTGCGCATCGAAATGCTGTCTCGCTTCCGCAGCGCCAAAGAACAGGCGCAGATTCTGGAACAGGCGGCCGAGGGCAAAATCGATATTCTGATCGGCACCCACAAGCTGCTGCAGAGCGAAGTGAAGCTGCGCGATCTTGGGCTGCTGATCGTCGATGAGGAACACCGCTTCGGCGTGCGGCATAAGGAGCGCATCAAGGCCATGCGCGCCGATGTCGACATTCTGACGCTCACCGCGACGCCGATCCCGCGGACCCTGAATATGGCCATGAGCGGCATGCGCGATCTGTCGATTATCGCCACTCCGCCGGCGCGCCGTCTGGCGGTGAAAACCTTCGTTCGCGAGTACGATGCGCTGGTGGTACGCGAGGCTATGCTGCGTGAAATACTGCGCGGCGGCCAGGTCTACTATCTCTACAATGACGTGGAAAACATCCAGAAAGCCGCCGACCGCCTGGCCGAGCTGGTGCCCGAGGCCCGCATCGCCATCGGCCACGGGCAGATGCGCGAACGCGAACTTGAGCGGGTGATGAACGATTTCCACCACCAGCGCTTTAACGTGCTGGTCTGCACCACCATTATTGAAACCGGGATCGATATCCCGACCGCCAATACGATCATCATCGAGCGTGCCGATCATTTCGGCCTTGCTCAGCTGCACCAGCTGCGCGGGCGCGTCGGGCGATCACACCATCAGGCCTATGCCTGGCTGCTGACTCCGCATCCGAAGGCGATGTCCACCGATGCGCAAAAGCGTCTGGAAGCGATCGCCTCGCTGGAGGACCTCGGCGCCGGGTTCGCCCTGGCAACCCACGATCTGGAAATTCGCGGCGCCGGCGAGCTGCTGGGCGAAGACCAGAGCGGACAGATGACCACCATCGGCTTCTCGCTGTATATGGAGCTGCTGGAGAACGCCGTTGATGCCCTGAAGGCCGGGCGCGAGCCGTCGCTGGAAGACCTGACCAGCCAGCAAACGGAGGTCGAACTGCGGATGCCTTCCCTGCTGCCGGACGACTTTATCCCGGATGTGAATACCCGACTCTCGTTCTACAAGCGCATCGCCAGCGCTAAAAGCGAACACGAGCTGGAGGAGATCAAGGTTGAGCTTATCGACCGCTTCGGCCTGCTGCCGGACGCGGCCAGAAATCTGCTGGATATCGCCCGTCTGCGCCAGAAGGCGCAGAAGCTTGGCATTCGCAAGCTGGAGGGGAACGAAAAAGGCGGCATGATCGAGTTTAACGAAAAGAACCACGTCAACCCGGTGTGGCTGATTGGCCTGCTGCAGAAACAGCCGCAGCACTTCCGCCTTGACGGGCCGACGCGGCTGAAGTTTATGCAGGATCTCGCCGAGCGGAAAACGCGCATGGAGTGGGTTCGCCAGTTTATGCGCCAGCTGGAAGAGAACGCCGTCGCCTGACCGTGACGGAGAAAATGGATACGGTGACATTCATCGTATCCATTTTTTATCCGACACATTCAGCAAACTTTACAAATGTTTTGCAATCCGCCAGGGTTTCCCCACACTCCCCCGCGCCATAATTTGTCTCTGTTTTCGTAGAAAAATAACCTCTTACTTATTATGGCTATACACTCTTCGCGTATCTCTCTGTGGCTGGCGCTGGTTGCCGTTGTCGCCGCGCTGGCGCTTCCGGCCCATGCTAACACCTGGCCTTTACCGCCGCCGGGAAGCCGTCTGGTGGGGCAAAATCAGTTCCACGTGGTGCAGGATAACGGCGGGTCGCTGGAAGCCATTGCCAAAAAGTATAACGTCGGTTTTCTGGCGCTCCTGCAGGCCAACCCCGGCGTCGATCCCTACGTTCCCCGCGCCGGCAGCGTGCTGACCATTCCGCTGCAGACGCTGCTGCCGGACGCGCCACGCGAAGGGCTGGTGATTAATCTCGCCGAACTTCGTCTGTACTACTATCCGCCGGGCAAGAGTGAGGTGACCGTCTACCCTATCGGTATCGGCCAGCTCGGGGGCGATACCCTCACGCCAACGATGGTCACGACCGTGTCGGATAAGCGCGCCAACCCGACCTGGACGCCGACTGCCAATATCCGTGCCCGCTACAAGGCGATGGGCATCGAGCTGCCTGCCGTGGTTCCCGCCGGGCCGGATAACCCGATGGGGCACCACGCGATCCGCCTGGCGGCCTACGGCGGCGTCTATCTGCTGCACGGCACCAACGCCGATTTCGGCATCGGTATGCGCGTAAGCTCGGGCTGCATTCGCCTGCGCGATAATGATATTAAGACGCTGTTCAATAAAATTACCCCCGGAACCCGGGTGAATATTATCAACACGCCGATTAAGACTTCCGTTGAGCCAAACGGCAGCCGGCTGGTCGAGATTCATCAGCCGCTATCGAAGCACCTTGATGACGATCCGCAGACGCTGCCCATCGTGCTTAGCGCCGAAATGCTGGCCTTCAAGCAGGCGCCGCTGACCGATCGGCCGGTTATGGAGCGCGCTATCGAACTGCGTTCGGGCATGCCGATTGACGTGACCCGCCATCACCCGGACGCCGGGCAGGCGCTGTAATCGCTCCGTTGTGCCTGACTTCGCTTGTCGGGGACGGGTAGAACAGACCGCCTGACTGCACGTTCTCCTCTTTCCTTACGTTTATCGCAAAAATGCCCGTCAGCAGTGCTGCTGACGGGCATCATTTCTGGTGGTGCTTTTTTAGGACAGTAGCTGAGCACTCAGATAGCGAATCGCGGTCCCATAAGGGGTGGGGACCGCTTCGCAATATTGGCATAACAGGGGAACAACTTACTGCTTACTACCGCGGCCTGATAAAGGGGTCAGAACCGCGTTTGTCAGTGGCATGACAGAGGGAACAGCTTATTTGTAGATAACCGCAGTCCCGTGCAGGGTGTTAGGACCGGTTACCGACGTAATGCGGAATGAAGTTGCGCCCATTTCTTCAGCTTTCTGCGCCAGTTGGTCTTCCAGAGAGCCCAGGTTAGTGCCGGCGGAAGCGGAAACGGTGCCGATTTTTTGCTGGCCAGCAGGAGTGGATTGCACTTCAACGGCGGCAAAGCTTGCGAAAGAGAGTGAGCTTAGTACGGCAGCGAGGGTCAGAGTTTTGATGGTTTTCATGATTATTATACCTATGCAGATGATTTTTTTATTAGGGTCGCAAGAATTAACTTAACGATCGATAGGTAAATAATAATGTGACCTGAATCACACGTCAACGCATTTTTATAACAATCGTTTAATTATTTATAAACAACTTAAAATTCATATATATATGAATTATTTATTTTTAGACTGACTCTGCTGGCAGGTTACGCCGTTTATTTTTATAATGGCCCTTCAACAAACCAACATAGGTACAGGCGGCATCATGACAACTGACGTTCAAAGTTGCACAAAAAAAAGCCGTGGCCGACCTAAAGTGTTCGACAAGGAAGCGGCGCTGGATAAGGCCATGACACTGTTCTGGCAGCATGGGTATGAGGCAACCTCCCTTGCCGACCTGGTGGAAGCCACCGGGGCAAAGGCCCCTACGCTCTACGCCGAATTCGTCAATAAAGAAGGGCTGTTTCGCGCGGTGCTCGATCGCTATATCTCGCGCTTTGCCGCCAAACACGAAGCGCAGCTGTTTGACGAAGAGAAGTCGGTCGACCAGGCCCTGCGGGACTATTTCACCGCGATCGCCACCTGCTTTACCAGTAAAGATACCCCGGCAGGCTGCTTTATGATCAACACCTCCGCGGCGCTGGCGGCCTCCTCTACCGATATCGCCAACACCATCAAATCGCGCCATGCGAAGCAGGAGCAGACCCTGGCCCAGTTTCTGCAGCAGCGTCAGCTGCGCGGCGAGCTTCCGGAAAACGGCGACGTTCGCCAGCTCGCGCAGTTCTTAAACTGCGTCCTGCAGGGGATGTCGATCAGCGCTCGCGAAGGCGCCGATTTCAGCAAATTAATGCAAATTGCCGAGACCACCCTGCGCCTGTGGCCGCAAATCCTTCAGCACTGACCCGCTCCGCTGCCCGGTGATCTCAGTCACCGGGCCTGCGTCTCCCCGTACCATCCTCTGCCTTACCCTCATTTTTACTAATGTTTTCACACCTTTAAGTGTTAACTTGCTGTAAATGATATTGATAACAATAATCACTACGTGCAGAATTCGCATTTGAGTTTTTCAAAATATTTCACCCTGTAACAATCGGTGCACCCGCGCCGAAAAAATAGAACAACAATGCTTAACAACAGAGCAATTAACTCATAAAAGGAATGCGAATGAACACGCGTCTCTGGGTGCTTAACCCACTGCTGCTGGCTACCACCCTCCCCGTCTTTAGCACCCAGGCGGCCGAAGAAAACCTTATCGTTAGCGCCAACCGTACGCACCGTACCGTTGCCGAAATGGCGCAGACCACCTGGGTTATTGAAGGTCACGAAATTGAACAGCAGGTTCAGGGCGGCAAAGAGTTCAAAGATGTGCTGGCGCAGCTCATTCCAGGCATCGACGTCAGCAGCCAGGGACGGACAAACTACGGGATGAATATGCGCGGCCGCGCGATCGTGGTGCTGATCGACGGCGTGCGGCTAAACTCCTCCCGCACCGACAGCCGTCAGCTCGACGCCATCGACCCGTTCAACATTGAACATATCGAGGTCATCTCCGGCGCCACCTCGCTGTACGGCGGCGGCAGTACCGGCGGCCTGATCAATATTGTGACCAAAAAAGGCCAGCAGGATCGCCAGGTCGATCTCGAACTGGGCGGCAAAACGGGTTTTGCTAACAGCAACGATCATGATGAGCGGGTGGCGGCGGCGGTGAGCGGCGGTACCGACCACGCCTCCGGCAGATTATCGGTGGCTTATCAGCGCTTTGGCGGCTGGTATGACGGCAATAACGATGCGCTGATCCTCGATAATACCCAGACCGGCTTACAGCACTCCGATCGCCTCGACGTGATGGGCACCGGTACCATCGACATCGACGAAAGTCGCCAGCTCCAGCTGGTAACGCAGTACTATAAAAGCCAGGGCGACGACTACGGCCTGTACCTGGGGAAAAACATGTCGGCGGTCACCGGCGACGGCAAGGCCTACACCACCGACGGGCTGGACTCCGACCGCGTACCCGGTACCGAGCGCCACCTGATAAGCCTCCAGTATTCCGACGCCGACTTCTACGGTCAGAATCTGGTCAGCCAGATCTACTATCGCGACGAATCCCTGACCTTCTACCCCTTCCCGACCCTCGCTAAGGGCCAGGTCAGCAGCTTCTCCTCCTCTAAGCAGGATACCGATCAGTACGGAGCCAAAATTACCCTCAACAGCCAGCCGCTGGAGGGCTGGGACCTGACCTGGGGGCTCGACGCCGATCATGAAACCTTCAACGCCAACCAGATGTTCTTCGACCTCAACGAATCGATGGCCTCCGGTGGGCTGAATAATCAGGCCATCTACACCACCGGCCGCTACCCGGGCTACAGCATCACCAATCTCGCCCCGTTTCTGCAGAGCAGCTATGACCTGAACGATATCTTCACCGTCAGCGGCGGCGTGCGCTACCAGTGGACGGAAAACCGGGTGAATGATTTTGTCGGCTATGCGCAGCAGCAGGACGTCGCCAACGGGAAAGCCCGCTCGGCGGACGCCATTCCCGGTGGAAAAACCGATTACGATAACTTCCTGTTTAATGCCGGGATTGTCGCCCACATTACCGACCGTCAGCAGACCTGGTTTAACTTCTCCCAGGGCGTCGAGCTGCCGGATCCGGGTAAATACTACGGCATCGGTAAATACGGCGCCGCCGTTAACGGCAACCTTCCGCTGCTGTCGAGCGTCAACGTCGGCGACTCGCCGCTGCAGGGGATAAAAGTTAACTCTTACGAGCTGGGCTGGCGCTACACCGGCGACAGCCTGCGCACGCAGCTGGCGGCCTACTACTCAACGTCGGACAAAACCATCGTCGTCAACCGCACCGATATGACGATTGACGTAGAGTCCGATAAGCGGCGCATTTACGGCGTTGAAGGGGCGGTGGATTACGCCTTCCCGCAGAGCGACTGGAGCACAGGAGCTAACTTCAACGTCCTGAAATCGCAGGTGAAGAGCGAAGGCAGCTGGCAGAAATGGGATGTGACCCTGGCCTCACCGTCGAAAGCCACCGCCTGGGTCGGCTGGGCGCCGGATCCGTGGGCGCTGCGCGTGCAAACGCAGCAGGTGTTCGATCTTAGCGACGCCAGCGGCAACAAGCTTGATGGCTACAATACCGTCGACTTTATCGGCAGCTACGCGCTGCCGCTGGGTAAGCTGACCTTCAGCATCGAAAACCTGCTGAACGAAGACTACGTCACCATCTGGGGCCAGCGCGCGCCGCTGCTCTACAGCCCAACCTACGGCAGCAGCTCACTGTATGAATACAAAGGCCGCGGCCGCACCTTTGGTCTGAACTACGCCCTGAGCTTCTGATAAAAAAAGCCCCTCACCCTGAGCGTGAGGGGCAAATATCAATAAACGTCTTTTTTACGCTTTGTTATTCAGGATCAGCTGACCGTTACTATCCAGCGGAATTTGCGTGCCGGGGTCATGTTCCATGCGAATCTTGCCCTGCTGTCCGCCAATTTTGTACGTGACGTCATAGCCCAGCATTTTATCCGATTTGTCATACACCGTTTTGCAGCGCTGCTGCGTGGTGGTGTAGGTATCGCCTTCCTGCATCGATCCCTGAATCTGGTTACCGGCATAGCCGCCGCCCAGCGCGCCCACGACGGTGGCAACGCTGCGGCCACGGCCGCCGCCAAACTGGTGGCCGATAACCCCGCCGGCAACCGCGCCGAGCACCGAACCGGCAATACGGTTTTCATCCTGTACCGGACGACGGTGGGTTACGGTGACGTTGCGGCACTCCTGACGCGGCGTTTTAACACTTTCTTTAATCGGCGTACTGGAGACCACCTGCGCATACTGCGGTCCGCGATCCAGTACGTTCAGACCGGCGACAGCTGCCACGCCCAGCGCGGCTGCCACGCCAATCCCTATACCCGCCAACATTGATTTATTCACGGGGCATCCTCCGTTGTTGCTGATAGCAATAATTTTGCTATCTACCCGGGGAGCTTGCAAATGAGAAAGCGGATGAAAAATGCGAGGATCTGCAGCAAACCGCGGGGATTCAGAGGAATCCGAGAGGATATAGCGAATCTTACAAGACGATATTCCGGATAATCGCCCGGCAGCGCGTTATCTGACCAGGCGACAGCTCGGCGCGCTCCGCGAACCCGGAGAAGGCATCAACGCCGTCATCCGGGAGCGGAGCGCCCGAGGACCCGAGGATTAGTGCAGCTTCAGGCGCGGACGAATGATACGGTTGATGCGCCCTACCAGCATCATCAGGCCGGTTTTAAAGTAGCCATGCAGCGCAATCTGGTGCATGCGGTACAGGGAGATGTAAACGAAGCGTGCAATGCGGCCTTCGATCATCATTGAACCGCGCATCAGGTTACCCATCAGGCTACCGACGGTCGAGTAGTTGGAGAGCGAAACCAGCGAACCGTGATCCTTATAAGCGTAAGGTTTCAACGGCTTGTTTTTCATCTGCGCGAGGATGTTATGCAACGCGCAGGTTGCCATCTGGTGAGCGGCCTGCGCGCGCGGCGGCACGAATCCGCCTTCCGGACGGGCGCAGGAAGCGCAGTCGCCGATGGCGTAGATATCTGCATCGCGGGTCGTTTGCAGCGTCGGCTCAACCACCAGCTGGTTGATGCGGTTGGTTTCCAGACCGCCGATCTCTTTCATAAAGTCCGGCGCCTTAATCCCGGCAGCCCAGACCATCAGATCGGCCTTAATAAACTCGCCGTCTTTGGTGTGCAGGCCGTTAGCATCGGCGCTGGTGACCATGGTTTTCGTCAGCACCCGTACGCCAAGCTTGGTCAGCTCGCTGTGCGCGGCGCCGGAAATACGCGGCGGCAGCGCCGGCAGAATACGCTCACCGGCCTCAACCAGCGTGACGTTCAGCGCTTCGTTGGTCAGCCCTTTGTAGCCGTAGCTATGCAGCTGCTTAACCGCATTGTGCAGCTCGGCAGAGAGCTCTACGCCGGTAGCCCCGCCGCCGACGATAGCAATATTCACTTTGCCGTTGGCGCCGAGATCCGCGGAATATTTCAGGAACAGGTTCAGCATTTCCTGATGGAAACGACGCGCCTGGTGCGGGTTATCGAGGAAAATGCAGTTCTCTTTAACGCCCGGCGTATTAAAGTCGTTAGAGGTACTGCCCAGCGCCATCACCAGGGTGTCGTAAGGCAGCTTGCGCTCGGCCACCAGCAGCTCGCCCTTTTCATCACGCAGTTCACTGAGCGTGATGGTTTTGGTTTCGCGATTGATATCCGCGACTGACCCGAGCTGGAACTGGAAACCGTGATTGCGGGCATGAGCCAGGTAGCTCAGCGCATCTACACCTTCGTCGAGCGAACCCGTTGCCACTTCATGCAACAGCGGTTTCCACAGGTGGCTATGGTTGCGATCCACCAGGGTGATTTTCGCTTTTTTGCTGCGGCCCAGCTTTTTACCCAACTGAGTAGCCAGTTCCAGTCCGCCGGCGCCGCCACCAACGATTACTATTTTTTTCAATGGTGTAGTCACGTGACCCCCTAAAATTATCAACCAATTGTTAATTAAAGGTTATAGAAATAGCCTTTAATTAACAACAAGTTACAGCATTGAAACCATTCAGCGGGATCGAGAATAACATGAACGGTTCATTGGTCATACCAAAATTGATATGCATCAAGTTTTACCGCATATTTTTTGCGCAGGCAATCACGGAATGGATAAAAAAAGCCCGCGGTGCGTTCACACAGCGGGCTGGAGGGGAGCTATCAGCCGAGGGTTTTAAAGGCCTTTATCCGCTGTAGGTGCGGGGAGATACTCTTGAATTTATGGCCCTGCTCGTTATCCCAGATGATTTCATAGTAGTGGTGCAGCAGCTCAGCCGAACGCTGGCTGTCGAGCGCTTCATCCTTGCGGGAAAGCATCACCAGGCAACGATCGCGATTTTTTTCACGGAAGTTATTCACGCACTTCGTGCCGATATCCGCGTACTCTTCCGGGCGATCGATCTTGCCTTCCATATTCTCATCGGGAAACAGGTTCGGGTTAAAAATAGCCTGGCGGATATCGCAGAGGAAACCAATCCGTTCCGCCCAGTAGCCGCCGAGACCGACGCCGCAAATCAGCGGCCGATCGTCGGCGTTGAGCTGCAGCATCTTATCGACTTCTTTTAACAAGTGCTGCATATCGTGTTTCGGATGCCGCGTACTGTAGCTAATCAACCGCACGTCGGGATCGATAAACTGCAGCTGCAGCACCTTTTCATGGTTACCGGGGCTGTTAGAGTCAAAACCGTGTAAATAGATAATCATCGCATCCTCACCAGACAACAACACCCTTCAGGTTCGCTACGCGGACTTCGCCTCCTGCCAGCGCGCGTGGAGCTGCTCCAGCTGCGCGTTGACCCTCTTCCAACGGGCGGAATCCCTTAGCTCCTGACGGGTAAAGGAACCTTTATGATACAATTTCGTAACACGCTCTGCTTTGATCGGCGACAGGTTATCCAGCACGCTGACCGCACCCTTACGATTATTGCAGACCAGGATCATATCGCAACCCGCATCCAGGGAAGCCTGTCCGCGTTCGGCATAGCTGCCCATAATCGCCGCGCCTTCCATCGACAGGTCGTCGGAGAAAATCACGCCATCAAAGCCTAACTCCCCGCGCAGTACCGTCTTCAGCCAGTGCGGCGAGCCGCTGGCCGGACGCGGGTCAACGTCGGTATAAATGACGTGGGCAGGCATAATCGCATCAAGGCGCTGCTCCGCAACCAGGGTGCGGAAAACGGCCATATCCCGGGCACGAATTTCCGCCTCAGCGCGCGGATCGCGCGGCGTCTCTTTATGTGAATCCGCAGTGACCGCGCCGTGGCCTGGGAAATGCTTCCCGGTCGCCTTCATACCCGCCTCATGCATGCCGTCAATAAAGCAGCGCGCGATGGCCAGCGCCTTCTCGGGATCCTCATGATAAGAACGCTCGCCGATGGCGGCGCTGATGTGGCCAACGTCGAGCACCGGCGCAAAGCTGATATCAATGTCCATAGCGATCATTTCGCTGGCCATCAGCCAGCCGGCCTGCGCCGCCAGCCTGCCGCCCTCTTCCATTCCCAGCAGTGCGGCAAAGGACTGCGCGGCCGGCAGGTGGGTAAAGCCCTCGCGAAAACGCTGGACGCGCCCGCCTTCCTGATCGACCGCGATCGCCAGATGATTGTGCGAAGCTTCGCGGATCTGACGCACCAGCTCGCGCAGCTGCGCCGGATCGTGATAGTTGCGGGTGAAGAGAATCAGCCCGCCAACCAAAGGGTGCGCGAGGATCTCCCGCTCTTCCGCATCCAGCTCAAAACCTTCGACATCCAACATTACCGGACCCACACTGACCTCTCTTATATTATGTGTCTAACTGACGCCAGGCCGCATCTGCCAGGGCAATAAACTGTCGGTCGCCGGTTTGCTGCCAGCGACGCTCGTACCAGCCTGCCATGAGCATCAATACCCACGGGCGCCAGCGCTGAATTTGTCGCCACAGCTGACGTTCATTAATCTTCGCCAGCCGGGCATACTCCGCCGTCAGCCGTCGCCGCTGTGCGGAATCAATCCACACGGCGGCAAGCTCCAGCGCAATATCACCGTCGCCGGCATATTCCCAGTCGATCAGCCGCAGCCCGCCCTCGGTATGAACCAGATTACCCGCATGTACGTCCATATGTAGCGGCGCCAGGCGCAGTGGCCGGGGCTCTCCGCGTCGTAGCAGACGCTTATACCAGCGCAGCCATAGCGGGGTTCGTCGCGAGCAATCGCTCTGCTGCCAGTAGCTTTCCAGCAGCGGCGCCAGCGCGATACGCCAGCCCAGGCACGGCTGCTGGTGCAGATGATACAGCACCCCGGCCAGCTGCGAGCACGGCGGCAGCGCGCTTTTCATTTCACCGATGCAGTATTCCACCACCATCCAGCGCGGAGAGTAAAAAATCGGCGACGGCGCAAGCGTATCCGGCATCCGGGATAACGCGCGATATTGACGAAGGAAATCGCTGGCGGGCGCGGCAGGATCGTGCGGCTGGCGTAATACCAGCCGCCGGGTGCCGTCGCTGACAATGCAGCTACCGCCGCTCAGACCGGCAAAGGCCGGATCGTCGAGCGGCGAATAGCGGGGGAAAAAGCGCGACAATAGCTCATCGCGCGTTAGCTTACTGTTGCTGAACTGCACCTTTACCTGACCAAATAATCTCGCCGGTTTGTACCAGCATCAGCTGCATCTTCAGCTCAGGTGAGTTGACGTTGCCGGTGGCATTAGAGTAGAGCACGTACTGGGCGCCAACGGTGCGCGCAATGCCCATCGCTTTGCTGCGGCTGCCGAGGCTATCCTGCGGCGACAGGCCAAGCTGCTGTTTCGCCACGCCGAGCTGCTGCTGCGAGACCAGCGTAAACTTGCCGTTTCCCGTCAGCGCATTGCGCAGGGCCTCGGTCGCCTCGCCCGCGTTTAGCGTACCGTTCGTGCGGTTATTGACGCTATCGACCAGCAGAATGCTGCCCGCATTCACGCCGCCCGCCTGCAGCATCTGCCCGACCATCGGCTGTACCGCACCGCTCCAGTCATAGTGGCGAACGCGCGGGGTTGGCTGAGTCGGCTGCTGTTCATGCTCAATCGGACCCGGCTGCGCCGGCACTGCCGGAATGCCCGGCACCGTTGGTACCGTAGGCTGAACTGGCTGCTCCGGTTTCGGCTGCGCCTCCCCTACCGGCGCGGGCTCCTGACGCTGCCCAACGCACCCGGCAAGGAATATCGCCAGTGCTGTGATCAACGCATAGCGACACATTTTAATCATCACAGTTACCTCTTACAGATAAAGATAGAGTCGGGCCTTATGCGCCCCCAAAATATTTGCGCTACCGTAAAGCGTCACGGATGAGCGTGCGGGCACCGTTATGCTGCGCGCCGGCTCCAGCGGGTGCATCTCCAGCCCTCTGGCGTCATACCAGAAAAAGCGGTAATGCACGACGATCGGCTCCTGGCGTTCGTTGAACAGCCTTGAGGTGGCGGTGGCCTGAATCTGTGAGGCGGTGACCTCAGGCGCATCGGCGCTGATACCTGCGGCTAAGACGTTAGATTCCATCACCAGCGTCTGCTGCTCTCCCACCGGAATTTCCGCGTGAGAACCACAGCCGGCCAGCAGCGCCGCCGCCAGAAGAGTGCCGAAATGAGCTGCGCGCATTGATTAGCCTTTGTGAGCCAGCATGGGACCCAGCGGGCGACCGCCCAGCAGGTGCATATGGATATGGTAGACTTCCTGGCCGCCGTGGCGGTTACAGTTGACGATCAGGCGATAGCCGTCGTCGGCAAGACCTTCATCACGCGCAATTTTCGCCGCGACGGTCATCATGCGACCCAGCGCCAGCTCGTGCTCCGTGGTGACGTCGTTGACGGTAGGAATCAGGATATTGGGGATAATCAGAATATGGGTCGGCGCCTGCGGAGAAATATCGCGAAAGGCGGTAACAAGCTCATCCTGATAAACAATATCCGACGGGATCTCCCGGCGAATGATTTTGCTAAAAATCGTTTCTTCTGCCATGACTGATTCCTTATTAATTTTTATACCGTGCTCTGGCCTGCCTCTGCAGATAAACGCGGATGCACAGGATGCGTCTAAGAGTATGAGCGAGTTACTCCCCCTCTTTCAACCCGAATGCACTTTTTCTTACGCGGCGGCGGACTTAGCTGATGACGGATTAAGCATATCCCTGATTATGTCCCGGCGCCGCCGGCGATAAGAGCCTTTTTGACCACTATTCTTACGTCTGTTTACACATTAAATATAAATGCGTATATTTCTCATTTGTATTCACTACATGGACGCACCGCACTTCGGGAATGATTCGACCGCGGCCACAGAGCCTCGGCGTAGAACGATAGTCTCTAATTAAGGGTTAATCATGTCTTTCACTACCAGCTCCCGGGACGGCCGCCGCGCGCCGTCTCTCCTCGCCGTCGGCATTGCGTTAGCGCTCTACCCCGCCCTCGGCCTTGCCGCCGACGCCACCGACGACACCATCATTGTAGAAGGAACAACGCCGGCCGGAACCGACGAACAGCGGCAGGATTACAGCGTTAAAACCACCTCTGCCGGAACAAAAATGCTGATGACCCAGCGCGATATTCCGCAGTCGGTCAGCATCATCAGCGAGCAGCGGATGCAGGATCAGCAGCTGCAAACCCTCGGCGACGTGATGGACAACACGCTCGGCATCAGCAGGAGCCAGGCCGACTCCGATCGCAGCAGCTATTACTCCCGCGGTTTTCTGATAGACAACTATATGGTCGACGGTATTCCGACCTGGTTTGAATCCCGCTGGAACCTCGGCGACGCGCTCTCTGATACCGCGCTCTTTGAGCGGGTCGAGGTCGTACGCGGCGCCAACGGCCTGCTGACCGGGACGGGCAACCCCTCCGCATCGATCAACATGATCCGCAAGCATGCCACCAGCCGCGAGTTTACCGGCAATATCTCCACCGAGTACGGCAGCTGGAACAAGCAGCGCTACGTCGCCGATATGCAGAGCCCGCTGACCGAGGACGGTAACGTGCGGGCGCGTATTGTCGCCGGCTATCAGAATAATGACTCCTGGCTCGATCGCTACAATAGCGAAAAGACGTTCTTCTCCGGCATTCTCGATGCCGACCTCGGCAGCGCAACCAGCCTCTCCGCCGGCTACGAATACCAGCGCATCGACGTCAACAGCCCAACCTGGGGCGGCCTGCCGCGCTGGAACACCGACGGCAGCAAGAACCACTACGATCGCGCCCACAGCACCGCGCCGGACTGGGCCTATAACGATAAAGAGTTCAACAAAGTCTTCGTCACGCTGAAACAGCGCTTTGCCGATACCTGGCAGGCGACCATGACGGCAACCCACTCAGAGGTCAAATTCGACAGCAAAATGATGTACGTCGATGCGTACGTTAACAAAGAGACGGGCATGCTGGTCGGCCCTTATGGCAGCTATGGGCCGGGCTACGATTACGTTGGCGGGACGGGCTGGAACAGCGGCAAACGTAAAGTCGATGCCGTGGATCTGTTTAGCGACGGCGGCTTCGATCTGTTCGGCCGCCAGCATAACCTGATGCTCGGCGGCAGCTACAGCAAGCAGAACAACCGCTACCTTAGCTCCTGGGCAAACGTATTCCCGGATGAGATCGGCAGCTTCTCTGGCTTCAATGCGGCTAACTTCCCTGAAACCAACTGGGGCCCGCAAAGCCTCGCCCAGGACGACACCACGCGGATGAAGTCCCTGTACGCCGCGACGCGTTTCTCGCTGGCCGATCCGCTGCACTTGATTCTTGGCGTTCGTTATACCAACTGGCGTATCGACACCCTCTCCTACAGCATGGAGAAAAACCATACGACGCCGTACGCCGGCCTGGTTTACGACATCGATGATAACTGGTCGACCTACGCCAGCTATACCTCCGTCTTCCAGCCGCAGAACGTCCGCGACAGCTCGGGTAAATATCTGACGCCGATCACCGGTAACAACTATGAGCTTGGCCTGAAATCAGACTGGATGGACAGCCGTCTGACCACCTCCCTGGCGATTTTCCGTATCGAACAGGATAACCTGGGCCAGTCTACCGGGACGCCGATTGCCGGCAGTAACGGCGAAACGGCCTACAGAACGGCGGACGGCACGGTGAGTAAAGGGGTTGAGTTCGAGATTAACGGCGCCTTGACGGATAACTGGCAGATGACCTTCGGGGCCACGCGCTACGTTGCGGAAGATAATGAAGGCAATGCGGTAAACCCCAACCTGCCGCGCACCAGCGTTAAGCTGTTCACCCGCTATCGTCTGCCGGCGATACCCGAGCTGACCGTTGGCGGCGGCGTGAACTGGCAGAACCGCGTCTATAAAGATACCGTCACGCCGTACGGCACCTTCCGCGCCGAGCAGGGCAGCTACGCGCTGGTTGATTTATTCAGCCGCTACCAGGTCACCAAAAACTTTGCCTTGCAGGGTAATATCAACAACCTGTTCGATAAAACCTACGATACCAACATTGACGGCTCGATTGTTTACGGCGAGCCGCGCAACTTCAGCATCACCGCCAGCTACCAGTTCTGATTTATCCTCAGCGCTGACCAGCAGAACCCAGGGAGCCAGCTGGCTCCCTTTTTACTCGCTTAAGCCAGTAAAAAACCACCTGCATAGCAGGTGGCATTGAAAACGCCCCATAGGGGCGTACTAAGTCCAGACTCTGAGAGCCTTCCCTTCACACCTCTTTTAGAGGGAGCTGGCTCTCTTCAACTTCATGCTTTTCCTGATACTTCACATACTTTCTTATCATTTCTTCGTTTATACCTACGGTATCCACGCAGTAACCCCGTGCCCAAAAGTGATTTCCCCACAACTTGTTCTTCCGTAGGTAAGGAAATTTACTGAACAGCCGAAGGGCTGTTTTACCTTTCAAATGACCTATCACATGTGAAATAGAAAGTCGCGGTGGTACTTTTACCAGTAAGTGGACATGATCAATCTGAACATTCAGTTCTACCACTTCTATCCCAAGCTGCTCGCTTGAGATCCTTATCTGCTTGTAGACCTCTTTCCCAACATTGTTCCTAAGGATGCGAAATCGGTACTTGGGTGTCCATACGATATGATATTGACAACACCAGAGCACATGAGATGCTTTCTGGAATCTACTCATGGTTAAATCCTTATCAGTTATGGGGATAACAGATTCGGATTTTCCCATGAGTAGCATTACTGGCAGAGCCAACTTTTTGCTGACCACCTCCATAGGAGGTGGTGTTCATTCAGGTATAAAAAAGGCAGCCATTCGGCTGCCTTAGTCTCCCCACATCACAACTTAGTTGGCGCGGATGTACTCGTCCATTTCAGTTTTCAGGTTATCGGATTTAGTCCCGAAGATAGCCTGAACGCCTGAACCTGCAACGACCACACCGGCAGCACCCAGTTTTTTCAGGCCAGCCTGATCAACTTTCGCTACGTCAGCAACGCTAACGCGCAGACGGGTGATGCACGCATCAAGGTTAGTGATGTTTTCTTTACCGCCGAACGCCGCGATCAGAGCCGGAGCCATTTCGCTGGTTGCGCCCACTTTGCTGTCTTCGGTTGAATCTTCACGACCCGGAGTTTTCAGGTCCAGTGCTTTAATCAGCACGCGGAAGACAACGTAGTACACGATCGCATAGCAGATACCGACAATCGGGAACAGCCACAGCTTGCTGCTGTTACCGGACAGGACGATAAAGTCGATCAGGCCGTGAGAGAACGATGTACCGTCACGCATACCCAGCAGGATACAGATCGGGAATGCCAGACCTGCAAGAATTGCGTGGATAATGTAGAGGAGCGGCGCAACGAACATGAAGGAGAACTCGATCGGCTCGGTAATACCGGTCAGGAACGAGGTCAGCGCTGCGGAGATCATGATACCGCCCACTTTCGCGCGGTTTTCCGGTTTAGCGGAGTGCCAGATAGCGATAGCCGCAGCCGGCAGGCCGTACATTTTGAACAGGAAGCCGCCGGACAGTTTGCCCGCAGTCGGGTCACCAGCCATGTAGCGCGGGATATCGCCGTGGAAGACCTGACCTGCCGCGTTGGTGTATTCACCAATCTGCATCTGGAAAGGAACGTTCCAGATGTGGTGCAGGCCAAACGGTACCAGGCAACGTTCAATGAAGCCGTAGATACCGAACGCCACAACCGGGTTCTGGTACGCAGCCCACTGAGAGAAGGTCTGGATAGCAGTACCGATCGGTGGCCAGATAAAGGAGAGGATCACGCCGGTGAAAATAGCGGCCAGACCGGAGATAATCGGCACAAAACGCTTGCCCGCAAAGAAGCCCAGATACTCTGGCAGCTTGATGCGATAGAAGCGGTTGAACATGTACGCTGCGATTGCACCGGAAATAATACCGCCAAGTACGCCGGTATCAGCCAGGTGTTTAGCCGCAATCTCTTCAGCAGGTAAATGCAGAACCAGAGGGGCAACAACCGCCATGGTTTTCACCATGATGCCGTAAGCAACGACCGAAGCCAGCGCGGATACACCGTCGTTATTGGTGAAGCCAAGCGCGACACCGATAGCGAAGATCAGCGGCATATTAGCGAATACTGAACCGCCTGCTTCTGCCATGACGTGGGAAACGACTTCTGGCAGCCAGCTGAAGTTTGCGGAACCGACACCCAGCAGGATACCTGCGATAGGCAGTACGGAGACCGGCAGCATCAGCGATTTACCGACCTTCTGCAGGTTAGCAAATGCATTCTTAAACATAATTGAGAGTGCTCCTGAGTATTTGGTACTTTTTTACGTTTTCACGCATTGGCACGGGGGGAGTACCGTGCCGTGGACAGGACATCTAAGCGCCCTTTATTTATTACACAGAGTAAAATAATTGGCGGAATGATTGTTTGACGGCTATCACGTTTCAATCAGTCGGCGTGGAAAAATTTACATCAACTTACATAAGCCGTATCTAAATGTTGCCAAAAGCCGGTCACCGCCCCTTTTGTGGCGGTGAACTTTACTCGTTTTAAGAATTAATTACGAGCCTTAAAATAATAGGAAGATCGCTGGGTTACAGGCGGGAGGGGTCGATATGGAACAATCTGGCGAAATTATCGGTGGTCTGCTGTGCCAGCTGCTCCAGCGAAACGCCCTTCAGAACCGCCATATATTCGGCAACGTCACGGACCATTGCCGGCTGGTTCTCTTTACCACGATGGGGTACCGGCGCGAGGTACGGCGAATCGGTCTCCACCAGCAGGCGGTCAAGGGGAACGTAGCGCGCGGCGTCGCGCAGCTGTTCGGCGTTGCGGAACGTGACAATACCGGAAAACGAGATATAGAACCCCATGTCCAGCAATTTACCCGCTGTCTCTCTATCCTCTGTGAAACAGTGTAGTACGCCGCCGCAATCCGTCACTTTTTCTTCCTGCAAAATTGTCAGCGTATCGGCCCGCGCGTCGCGGGTGTGCACAATCACCGGCTTGTTGAGCTCGCGGCCGATGCGGATATGATCGCGGAAGGACTCCTGCTGGCGGGGCCTGGTTTCCGGGGTGTAAAAATAGTCCAGCCCGGTCTCCCCCATCGCCACCACGCCCTCTTCCGCGGCCAGCTTGCGCAGCTCGTCAACGTCGTACGCTTCATCCTGGTTGAGCGGATGCACGCCGCAGGAGAAAACCACGTTGTCACGCTGTCCGACCAGCTCGCGCATCCCGCGATATCCCGGCAGCGTAGTCGCAACAGCAAGGAAGAACTTCACGTCACGCGCGGTGGCTTTTGCCAGCACATCGTCCACGTCTTTATGCAGAGTTTCATAATCCAGGCCATCAAGATGGCAGTGGGAGTCGACTAAAAACATAATGTCTCGCTCAGAGGTGGGAAACGGGCAGGACCGCCCCAGGTTGCAGGTAATGTTCCCAGCGCAAAAGGCGCTCGGTTAGCAGCAGTTCGCGGTTGATGCCGACCACGCTCAGCAGCTGCTCTCGGCAGGCGCTGACGTCCCGCGCAATGGCCTGCAGGCGGCTGGCCGGCAACGCCTGCGCCAGCTGGTTTATCAGCGTCCAGGCATCGGGGTTGCTCACCAGGGAGATTCCCTGCTGCCTTTTTTGTGCATCCAGCAGCAGCGATGCCAGCCAGTGCAGGCGAACGGCGGCCTGTTCATGATTGAGAATCGGCAGCAGCGTTAGCCAGTCACCGCCGATTAATGCGCTTGCCAGAGTCTGGATGAGCTGCTGCCGGGCGGCCCAGCGGCTCTCATCGAGCAGCTCCAGCGCCGCCGCTGGCGCATTAGCGCTCAGACGCAGCGCGGCCAGCAAGACGTTTTGCTCAAGCGCTACCTCACGCTCCAGCCACGCCAGGCCGTAGGACTCCGCCGGCGGAGCAAGATGATACAGACGGCAGCGGCTGCGCAGCGTGGCCAGCAGCCGCGCCGGCTCCTGACAGGCGAGGAAGAACCAGGTATTTTCCGGCGGCTCTTCCAGCGTTTTCAGCAGGGCATTGGCTGCCGCATCGGTCAGCAGCGCCGCGTCGCTAATCCACACCACCTTGGCTCCGCCGAGGCGCGAGCGTTCGTAGAGCTTTTCATTCACGTCGCGAACGGCATCAATCCCGAGGACGCTTTTGCCCTTCTCCGGCACCAGCGTGTAGTAGTCGGGGTGGGTACCGGCCTGCATCAGCTGGCAGCTATGGCAGTGGCCGCAGCTTTTGTGCCCTTCCGGCTGTCGGCACATCAGGTAGCGGCACAGCGCGTAGAGCAGCGCATCGCCGCCCATTCCCGGCAGCGCCTGAAGCAGTAACGCATGGTGACCCCGCCCGGCCTGATAGCTGGTGACTAACTGCTCGAACGGCGGGCGTAACCACGGATACCATTTCATGCGCGCTGCTCCGCCACCCACTGGCCGATCGTCGCGCGGATATCGCGCGCGACCGCTTCCAGCGGTTGAGTGGCGTCGATGGTGCGGATCGTCGGGTCCTGCGTCGCCAGCTCAAGATAGCGCGCGCGGGTGCGGTTAAAGAAGTCCAGCGACTCCTGCTCAATGCGATCGAGCTCGCCGCGGGCGCGGGCTCGCTTGAGGCCCACCTCAGGCGTCACGTCGAGATAGAGCGTCAGGTTCGGGCGAAAATCGCCGAGCACCGCGTCGCGCAGCGTCGCCAGCATCGTCTGGTCAATGCCGCGGCCGCCGCCCTGATACGCCTGGGTTGAGAGATCGTGGCGATCGCCAATCACCCACTGCCCGCGGGCCAGGGCCGGCTTAATCACCGTTTCCACCAGCTGAACGCGGGCGGCATAAAACATCAGCACTTCGGCTTTATCATTAATCACTTCATCGCCGGTGGACTGGATATCGAGAACCAGGCTGCGCAGTTTCTCGGCGAGGATGGTGCCGCCCGGTTCACGGGTAAACAGCAGATCGCTGACGCCAGACTGTTCCAGCGCCTCCACCACCAGGTTACGCGCGGTGGTTTTCCCTGCGCCCTCCAGGCCTTCGATAACGATGTAATTACTGCGCATTTTTTTCCTTAAGAACTTTTAGATAATCCTGAACCGAGCGGTTGTGGCTGGACAGATTGGTATTAAACGTATGTCCGCCCTTGCCGTCAGCGACAAAATAGAGGTACGGCGTTTTCGCCGGGTGCGCGGCGGCGGTCAGCGAAGCCTCTCCGGGCGCGGCGATCGGTCCCGGCGGCATACCGCTAATCACATAGGTATTATAGGCCGTCGGGGTTTCGAGATCCTTGCGCGTCAGCCTGCCATTATAGCTCTCACCCATGCCGTAAATCACCGTCGGGTCGGTCTGCAGACGCATGCCGATGCGCAGGCGGTTGATAAATACCGACGCCACGCGATCGCGCTCTTCCGCTACCGCCGTCTCTTTTTCGATAATTGACGCCATGGTCAGCAGCTGGTTTCGATCCTCGTACGGCAGGTTATCCATCCGCCCCTCCCACGCCTTGTCCACCTCGGCGACCATCTTCTGATGCGCCCGCTTGAGGATCGCTACATCGCTGGTATTGGCGGTATACATCCAGGTATCCGGCCAGAACCAGCCTTCGACCCAGTCCGGGTGTTCAAGGTCGAGCGTTTTCGCCACCGTTTCGTAGCTGTCGTCAGCCAGCGTATGCTTCACATACGGCGCATCGCGCAGCTGGCGCAGATAGTCGCTCACCCGCATTCCTTCAACAAAGCGCAGCGGGAACTGGGCCTCTTTGCCGCTGCCCAGCAGCTGGAGCATTTCGCGCACCGTCATTTGCGGCGTGAAGCGGTAGGTCCCGGCTTTGAAGTGCGACAGCTCCGGCTCAATGCGCAGCAGCCACTGGAAGACGCGAGGCCGGTTGATGACCTTGTCACCATACAGCTGCTGGCCCAGCGCGATGCGCCCGGAGCCGGCTTCAAGGGTGAAGATGGTCTCTTCTTTGATAAGCAGCTTGCTGTCAGCGAGCTGGCGGACTTTCCACATGCCCACGCCTGCGGCAATGCCAAACACCACTAACAACAGCAGGATAAAACGTAACATTTTCTTCATGACTAACCAGACAGCTCACACAGTGGGGCTAAAAAATGATAAAGCTCGCGCGAGGACCAACGGCTCTCGTCCCAGCGGCGAACCGGCACCAGCGGCATCAGGGCGTTGCAAATCAGCACTTCATCGGCATCGCGCAACGCATCAGGGCCCGTGGTGACTTCGACAACGCGAAACGGCGATTGTGCCAGCCGCGCGATACAATACTGGCGCATGATCCCGTTCACGCCCGCCTGGTCAAGGCGCGGCGTAAATACCTCCATTCCCTTGCGCCAGAACAGATTCGCGGCACAGCATTCCGTAAGCCACCCTTCGCTGTCAAGAACCAGCGCCTCGTCGGCGTCCGTCTGCTCAAGATGAGAGCGGATCAGCACCTGCTCCAGGCGGTTAAGGTGCTTAAGGCCGGCAAGCGACGGGTTACGCCCCAGCCGTATCGGGCTCAGGGCCAGGGTGATGCCCTCTTCGCGCCAGCGGGAGTAGTGCGCCGGCAGCGGGGATACGCTGAGGATACGGGTCGGCTGCTGGCACAGCGTACCGCTATAGCCGCGGCCGCCGGAACCGCGCGTCAGGATAACCTTGAGGACGCCGCTTTTCTGGACCTGTGCCAGGCGCAGCATCTCCTGTTCCAGCGTTTGCCAGTGGGCATAGGGGATCATCAGCTTTTCACAGGCCTGCTGCAAACGCCGAAGGTGGGCAGGCAGCATCTGCACGTGACTTTCTACAATCCGCGCGGTGGTAAAGCATCCGTCGCCAAACTGTATCGCCCGGTCGTTAGCGGCCAGGACGTCCTGTTCAAGGCCATTAATCAAGAACATAGTGGCTCCTTATCGGTGGCTCGCTAGTGTCGCAGGATGAATTACGCAGGACAAGCAGAGAAAGCTGAAGAAAAAAGAAGGCCCGCATAAATGCAGGCCTGAGTCATGGCTGGGTGAGGCGACTAACGCGCTTAGACCTTTTTAAAGATCAGCGAACCGTTAGTGCCACCAAAGCCAAAGGAGTTACACAGCGTGTACTCCATACCGGAAACCTGGCGGGCTTCGTGCGGAACGAAGTCCAGGTCGCAGCCATCGTCCGGGTTATCCAGGTTGATGGTCGGCGGAACCACGCTATCGCGCAGCGCAAGGATTGAGTAGATAGATTCTACCGCTCCTGCGGCGCCCAGCAGGTGCCCGGTCATAGATTTGGTCGAGCTGACCATTACGCTGCGAGCCGCATCGCCAAAGACTGACTTAACAGCCTGAGCTTCCGCTTTATCGCCCGCTGGCGTCGAGGTACCGTGCGCGTTGACGTAGGCAATCTGGCCCGGTTCAATGCCCGCATCGCGAATGGCGTTAACCATTGCCAGCGCGGCACCGGCACCGTTCGCCGGAGGAGAAGTCATATGGTAGGCATCGCTGCTCATACCAAAACCGACGATTTCCGCGTAGATTTTCGCGCCGCGTTTTTTAGCGTGCTCGTACTCTTCCAGCACCACCATGCCCGCGCCGTCGCCAAGCACGAAGCCGTCGCGATCTTTATCCCACGGACGGCTTGCCGCCTGCGGATTGTCGTTGCGGGTAGAGAGCGCACGCGCTGCGCCAAAGCCGCCCACGCCAAGCGGGGTACTGGCTTTTTCCGCACCGCCGGCAACCATAGCGTCAGCATCGCCGTAGGCAATGATACGCGCGGCCTGACCGATATTATGCACACCGGAAGTACAGGCGGTCGCGATGGAGATGCTCGGCCCACGCAGACCAAACATGATGGTCAGATGTCCGGCCACCATGTTAACAATTGTAGACGGTACAAAGAACGGGCTGATTTTACGAGGTCCGCCGTTGGTCAGCGAGCTGTGGTTTTCCTCAATCAGGCCGAGGCCGCCGATGCCGGAGCCAATAGCTGCGCCGATGCGGTCCGCGTTCTCTTCCGTTATTTCAAGACCAGAATCCTGCATGGCCTGAACGCCAGCGACAATTCCATATTGAATGAAGGCATCCATCTTGCGCTGTTCTTTGCGCGAGATAATGTCATCACAGTTAAAATCCTTTACTAAGCCAGCAAATTTTGTTGCATAGGCGCTAGTATCGAAATGGTCGATCAGGCTGATGCCACTCTGACCGGCAAGGAGAGCTTTCCAGGTAGACTCTACGGTATTGCCGACAGGAGACAACATGCCCAGTCCGGTCACAACTACACGACGCTTAGACACGGTTGTCCTCCAGGGAGGGAAAATAGATTCTTGTGGGACAAACTAAAGATAAAACTCAGGCGGTCGAATGACCGCCTGGAGATGTTCACTTACGCCTGGTGACCGTTGATGTAATCAATGGCAGCCTGAACAGTGGTGATTTTCTCAGCTTCTTCGTCCGGAATCTCAGTATCAAACTCTTCTTCCAGAGCCATTACCAGCTCAACGGTGTCAAGAGAATCAGCGCCCAGATCTTCAACGAAGGAAGCATTGTTGGTAACTTCTTCCTGCTTAACGCCCAGCTGTTCGCCGATGATTTTCTTAACGCGTTCTTCGATAGTGCTCATACTCTTAAATTTCCTATCAAAACTCGCTTTCGCGATGGTTTTCGTAGTGTATAAAATGTTGAAAAATTTGCAACTAAATCCCGGCAGGTCGTACCACGATTTTACGCTATTTTGCGGCTGTTTGCCCTCATAACGCAAATCATTTTGCACAAAACCGTACCCGGAACCGCACAGACTGCGCGGTTCCTGAACGTTTTGCACAAAACTCGGTCAGACCATATACATTCCGCCGTTGACGTGCAGGGTTTCACCAGAGATGTAACCCGCTTCGTCAGAAGCTAAAAATGCAACCGCACTGGCGATTTCTTTTGCATCGCCGAGGCGACCCGCCGGAACTTGCGCCAGAATACCCGCACGCTGATCGTCAGATAGCGCACGCGTCATGTCCGTTTCAATAAAGCCCGGAGCAACAACGTTAACCGTAATACCGCGGGACGCGACTTCACGTGCCAGCGACTTACTAAAACCGATCAGACCCGCTTTCGCCGCAGCGTAGTTAGCCTGACCAGCATTTCCCATGGTACCGACCACAGAACCGATAGTAATAATGCGACCGTGACGCTTTTTCATCATAGCGCGCATTACTGCTTTTGACAGACGGAAAACTGATGACAGATTGGTTTCGATAATATCGTTCCACTCGTCATCTTTCATCCGCATTAACAGGTTATCACGAGTAATACCGGCATTATTAACCAGGATATCAACTTCACCAAACTCTGCGCGAATATTTCCCAGAACAGATTCGATAGATGCCGGGTCGGTCACATTCAGCAGCAGACCTTTACCGTTAGCACCTAAATAGTCGCTGATCGCCTGCGCACCGCTCTCGCTGGTGGCAGTACCGATAACCTTCGCGCCACGGGCGACGAGCGTTTCAGCGATTGCACGGCCGATCCCGCGACTTGCACCGGTAACCAGCGCGATTTTTCCTTCAAAATTCATGATATTCCTCTTTTATTGCTCAAGCGCCGCAGACAGCGCTGCAGGCTCGTTAAGCGCGGAAGCGGTCAGGGTGTCAACAATACGTTTAGTCAGGCCGGTGAGGACTTTACCCGGGCCCACTTCATACAGATGTTCTACGCCCTGAGAGGCCATAAACTCGACGCTTTTGGTCCACTGAACCGGGCTGTAAAGCTGGCGGATCAGCGCGTCGCGAATAGCGTCAGGCGCGGTTTCGCACTTCACATCAACGTTGTTCACCACCGCAATAGCCGGGGTGTTAAAGGTAATTTTTTGCAGCTCAACCGCCAGCTTTTCCGCGGCAGGTTTCATCAGCGCGCAGTGGGACGGGACGCTCACCGGCAGCGGCAGCGCGCGTTTGGCGCCGGCAGCTTTGCAGGCGGCTCCAGCGCGTTCTACGGCTTCTTTGTTGCCCGCGATAACCACCTGACCCGGGGAGTTGAAGTTGACCGGTGAAACCACCTGGCCTTCGGCAGACTCTTCGCAGGCTTTGGCAATTGACGCATCGTCGAGGCCAATGATGGCCGACATGGCGCCGGTACCTTCCGGTACCGCTTCCTGCATGAATTTGCCACGCATCTCAACCAGACGCACGGCGTCGGTGAAATCAATCACCCCGCTGCAAACCAGCGCGGAGTATTCGCCAAGGCTATGGCCTGCCAGCAGAGCCGGCGCCTGGCCGCCCTGCTGTTGCCACGCGCGATACAGCGCCACCGAGGCGGTCAGCAGCGCGGGCTGTGTCTGCCAGGTTTTATTCAGTTCTTCTGCCGGGCCCTGCTGAGCAAGCGCCCACAGATCGTAACCCAACGCCGCGGAGGCTTCACGGAAAGTCTCTTCAATCACCGGATAAGCTGCTGCCATCTCTGACAACATGCCTACCGCCTGCGAGCCCTGTCCCGGGAACACAAAAGCAAATTGCGTCATCTCTAAATCCTTATACTAAAAACGAACCAGCGCGGAACCCCAGGTGAAACCGCCACCAAAGGCTTCCAGCAGAATCAGCTGACCGCGCTGAATACGGCCATCGCGCACCGCTTCGTCCAGCGCGCAGGGAACAGAGGCGGCGGAGGTATTGCCGTGACGATCGAGCGTCACCACCACGTTGTCCATCGACATCCCGAGCTTTCTCGCCGTCGCGCTGATAATACGCAGGTTGGCCTGATGCGGAACCAGCCAATCGAGCGCGGAGCGTTCAAGATTGTTCGCCGCCAGCGTTTCGTCAACGATATGCGCCAGCTCGGTCACGGCCACTTTAAAGACTTCGTTACCCGCCATCGTCAGATAGATCGAGTTTTCCGGATCTACGCGATCGGCGTTCGGTAATGTTAACAGCTCGCCGTAGCGGCCGTCTGCGTGCAGATGGGTCGAGATAATGCCCGGCTCGCTGGACGCGCCCAGCACAACGGCACCCGCGCCGTCGCCAAAAATAATGATCGTCCCGCGATCGGTTGGATCGCAGGTGCGCGCCAGAACGTCAGCGCCAATAACCAGCGCGTAGTCTACCGCGCCGTTTTTGACATACTGGTCGGCGATGCTCAGGGCGTAGGTGAAGCCGGCACAGGCCGCAGCAACGTCAAACGCCGGGCAGCCGTTAATGCCCAGCAAAGACTGAATCTGACAGGCCGAGCTCGGGAACGCGTGGGTGCCGGAGGTGGTCGCAACAATAATCAGACCAATTTGCTCCGGCTTAACGCCCGCCATATCCAGCGCATTTTTTGCAGCTTCAAAACCCAGCGTAGCAACGGTTTCATTCGGCGCGGCAATACGACGTTCACGGATACCCGTACGGGTGACAATCCACTCGTCAGACGTATCTACCATTTTTTCCAGGTCGGCGTTAGTACGCACTTGCTCAGGCAGATAACTGCCGGTACCAATAATCTTCGTATACATGTACGCTCAGTCACTCTTGGGTAACATACCCGCCTTGTTCAAACCGCTGGGGCGTCAGTCCTGCTCGTTCGTCCCGCTTTGCTGTCGGGAGTTCCCGTTTCTGCCGCCCCCCGGCAGTTCAAAGCCTGCTGGGTATAAAGATTCCAGGCGAGCGGCGATCCGTTGAGGTATCTGCCGCTGCACCGCCTGCACTGCCTGCTCTATTGCAACGCTAAAGGCACGCTGATTGGCAGCACCATGACTCTTAATCACGGAACCGCGCAATCCTAACAGACAGGCGCCATTATACTGGTCGGGGTTGAGGTGACTGAATCGCCTTGCGAGGCTTTTTTGTAACCAACGTTTCAATAACAGCAGCCACCACGACCGTTTTTTGCCCTCTCCCTGCGATTTCAGCAGCGAAAGAAACATTCTGACAACACCTTCCATGGTTTTTAATGTGACGTTGCCCGTGAATCCATCACAAACCAGAACATCGGTTTTGCCCGTCAAGAGTTCATTGGCTTCAAGATAGCCTATATAGTTGAGAGACGGCAGCGTTTTCAAAACCGCCGCGGCGTCGCGAATGCTGCTGAGGCCCTTCATTTCTTCTTCGCCAATATTCAGCAGCGCGACGCGGGGATTTTCAATACCGACAACTTCTTCCGCCAGTACCGCCCCCATCACCGCAAACTGGACCAGCATGGTGCTGTCACAGTCGACGTTGGCGCCAAGATCCAGCACCACCGTTTTCCCCTTCTGCTGATGCGGCAGCACCGTCACCAGCGCCGGGCGCTCAATTCCCTCAATGGGCTTGAGCAATAGTTTTGCCAGCCCCATTAGCGCGCCGGTATTGCCCGCGCTGACGCAGGCCTCTGCCCGCCCCTCTTTCACCAGCTCGAGCGCCATGCGCATTGAGCTTCCGCGGCTGCTGCGAATCGCCTGCGCGGGTCGCGCATCACTGGCAATAACTGACTGCGCAGGAATAACCTGCAGACGTGAACGTTGTTCGAAGTCAGCTTTGGCAAGTAATGGCGTGATGGCGTCGGGGTCGCCGACTAAAAGAAGTGTGAGTTGCGAATTAGAGATCAGTGCCTGCAGTGCTGCAGGCACCGTCACGGAGGGACCAAAATCGCCCCCCATGACATCTAACGCCAGGGTTAGACGTGTCAAGGTATCGTCGCTGCCCGGTTCGGTTATTCCCCAGTAACCTGGGGAAATCCTCACTAAGCTTCACCACGCTTATACTCGTTGACCTTCACGCTGCAGCACCGTTAACTGCACGGACTTCATGCAACGCGAAGTTCATAGAGTATCGCGTGATTACTTAGTGATAACCTTGCGGCCGCGGTAGAAACCGTCGGCAGTCATGTGGTGACGCAGGTGTTTCTCACCAGAAGTTTTGTCTACAGACAGGCTGGTGACTGCGGTCAGAGCGTCATGGGAACGACGCATGCCACGTTTGGAACGGGTTGGTTTATTCTGTTGTACGGCCATGGACCTTACTCCTCAATTACTTATTTCTTTAAGCTGGCTAATACGGCAAATGGGTTTGGCTTCTGTGCCTCTGCAGGCAGTTCACCAAAAACCATGTCCGCGTCGGACACTTCACAGTGTTCAGAATCATGCACCGGAACTACAGGCAAGGAGAGAATAATTTCATCCTCAACCAACGCTTGCAGATCGATTTCACCGAATTCGTTAACCTCAATCGGCTCATACGCTTCCGGCAGTGCTTCGGCCTGTTCGTCATTTCTGACCGGGCTGAAACAATACGTTGTGTGGACATGACGGGGGAACGGTTTCCCGCAACGCTGACATTCGAGGGTTACTGACACCGTCGCATCGCCGGTTATAACGGCAAGACGCTGGTTATCAATAGCGAACGACATGCTGCATTCCACATCGGTGTCCACGCTGACTACAGAATCGGCCACACGTGCTACCTGATCGCGAGCATAAATGCCCTGGTAATCAAGGCGTTTTTGAGCCGTGCGAACCGGGTCAAGAGTCAGGGGTAATTTTACTTTTTGCATAGGGCGCGCATATTAACTTTGTAATGTCATAGAGTCAAAGAAAAAGGCAGCCTCAGGTTGCCTTTTGCCATTTATTCGCACACATTGCGGCCCATAGTTTAAAATGATGCTCTTCGAAGCGCTATATGTGGATGAAAAAATATGTCTGAGCTGATCCTGGCGTCGACCTCGCCCTGGCGGCGCATGCTGCTGGAAAAACTCTCCGTGCCGTTTGAATGCGCGGCACCTGAGGTCGATGAAACCTCTCACCCTGGCGAGTCCGCTCGCCAGCTGGTCGTACGTCTGGCGCAGGCTAAGGCGCAGGCTCTCGCCGCCCGCTACCCGCAGCATCTCATTATAGGCTCCGATCAGGTTTGCGTCCTTGATGGCGAAATCACCGGTAAACCGCATAGCGAAGAGAACGCCTGCCTGCAGTTAAGAAAAGCCAGCGGCACCATCGTGACGTTTTACACCGGGCTGGCGCTCTACAACTCGGCGAACGGCCATCTGCAAACCGAATGCGAGCCCTTTGACGTTCATTTTCGCCATTTAAGCGACCGGGAGATAGAGGCCTACGTGCGTAAAGAGAACCCGCTGCAGTGCGCCGGGAGCTTTAAAAGCGAAGGGCTGGGGATCGCGCTTTTCGAGCGCTTAGAAGGCCGGGACCCCAATACGCTGGTCGGCCTGCCGCTGATTGCGCTTTGTCAGATGTTGCGCAGAGAAGGCTATAATCCGCTGCTTACCTGAAGCGCGGAGCCACGCTCTAAGCATTAGCGCCGCGGGCTTATCGGCCCGCGCGGTGAAGCGGCGGAGAGTGCATCCGCCGTTCCGTTACTTCTTGTCGCGTAGCACCTGCAGGCAGCGCTTCAGCTGGCCGTCCAGCGGCGCTTCAACGCGCATCACCTCACCCGTACCCGGGTGGGTAAACTTCAGCGCCGCGGCGTGCAGGAACAGGCGATTGAGGCCGGTTCCCGTGAGCTGCTTATCAAATTCCCGATCGCCGTAACGATCGTCAAACGCGATCGGGTGTCCGGCATACTGCGTGTGCACGCGAATCTGATGGGTTCGACCGGTCACCGGGCTGCAGCGCACCAGCGTGGCGTCGGTAAAGCGCTCTTCTACCTTAAAGCGGGTTTCCGACGGCTTGCCTTCCTGATTCACGCGCACGATACGCTCGCCGCTTTGCAGGATGTTTTTCAGCAGCGGTGCCTGTACCACTTTGGTATGCGACTGCCACTGCCCGCGTACCAGCGCCAGATAATCCTTTTGCATCCCCTTCTCGCGCAGCTGCTCATGCAGCGAACGCAGCGCGGAACGCTTCTTCGCCACCAGCAGCACGCCGGAGGTATCGCGGTCAAGACGGTGCACCAGCTCGAGGAAGCGCGCCTCAGGACGCAGCGCACGTAGGCCCTCAATCACGCCAAAGCTCAGGCCGCTGCCGCCGTGAACCGCGGTACCGGAAGGCTTGTTGAGCACCAGGATATGATCGTCTTCATACAGAATGACGTCCGCCAGAGCCGCGACTTTTTGCAGATGCGGGGAGACCGCGTCTTCCTCACGCTCGGCTACGCGGACCGGTGGAATACGGATCTCATCGCCCGCTTCCAGCTTGTACTCAGGCTTGACGCGTTTTTTGTTTACCCGCACCTCGCCCTTACGCAGGATGCGATAAATCATACTCTTCGGTACGCCCTTAAGCTGCGTACGCAAAAAGTTATCGATGCGTTGCCCCGCTTCATCAGCGGTAATGGCAACCATTTTTACGGTTGGGGTCTCAGTTTTCATGGTGCGCGATTCTAAATAGCCCGACGCATTAGCGCCACTCATTTTTATATGCTTATATTTATCATTATCCGGTTTTCATCGTATGCGTCATCGTCGTTTTGTTTGTTATTAGAACAATCTGTATACGCAGGTGATAAAACTGTGAGTAACCGGGTGATAAAAGGTAAAAGTCAACTTGCTATAACAAGCTTAGCAATGGAATAATGATGCCGTTTTCCGTGTTGAATCTTGTTAGAACAAGAGATTAGCGGAATGACCAATTTTGTCTGACCGATCATCAACGCAGCAATGGCGTAAGACGTATTGATCTTTCAGACAGTTAGCGGGCTGCGGGTTGCAGTCCTTACCGGTACAGGCTCTATGGATTTCACGTCGCAGGAAGGCGTCGACTCCGGGTATCCCCGGGAGCTCATAATAATCGCATGATTGTGATGAGCAGGTTAAGCCAACACGCCTGCAACGTGAAAGACGATAGAATATACGCAAAATTATTCGAGATGCGTCATGGCAGCAAGAGAGTGAATCCCCGGAAGCCTGCATCGCCAGGTAACAGGGATGAACGAGCGCAGCCAGTGCAAAAGCAGCTCGATGCATGAAGTGTATAAATGGAATCTTCTCTGGTGATACATCCCAGGCAATTCCCCTGACAATTGCGCTGTGTTTCCGTTTGAAATGCAGGCGACCGACACTCTGCGCCTCTTAAGCGCGCGACAACCGTGAGGTTGGCGACGTGAAACAGACACGAGGCCATCGGTTTCCCCCGGCAAGGCGTTACTCTGCCCGCAGCTTAGTCGTCAATGTAAGAATAATGAGTAAGTTACGATGAAAAGAATGTTAATCAACGCAACTCAGCAGGAAGAGTTGCGCGTCGCCCTTGTTGATGGGCAGCGCCTGTACGACCTGGATATCGAAAGCCCCGGGCACGAACAGAAAAAAGCGAACATCTACAAAGGCAAAATCACCCGTATTGAACCTAGCCTGGAGGCCGCATTTGTTGATTACGGCGCCGAGCGTCATGGCTTCCTCCCTCTTAAAGAAATTGCCCGCGAATACTTCCCAGCCAGCTACAACGCTCACGGCCGTCCTAATATTAAGGATGTGCTGCGTGAAGGTCAGGAAGTTATCGTTCAGATTGATAAAGAAGAACGTGGCAACAAAGGCGCCGCGCTCACCACCTTTATCAGCCTGGCAGGCAGCTATCTGGTACTGATGCCGAATAACCCGCGCGCTGGCGGTATTTCCCGCCGCATCGAGGGTGACGATCGCACCGAGCTGAAAGAAGCGCTGGCCAGCCTCGAGCTGCCGGACGGTATGGGGCTAATTGTACGCACCGCGGGCGTCGGCAAATCTGCCGAAGCGCTGCAGTGGGACCTTAGCTTCCGCCTGAAGCACTGGGAAGCTATCCAGAAAGCCGCAGAAAGCCGCCCGGCGCCGTTCCTGATCCACCAGGAAAGCAACGTCATCGTGCGCGCGTTCCGCGACTACCTGCGTCAGGATATCGGTGAAATTCTTATCGATAACCCGAAAGTGCTTGAGCTGGCTCGCCAGCACATCGCCGCGCTGGGTCGTCCGGACTTCAGCAGCAAAATTAAGCTCTACACCGGTGAAATCCCGCTGTTCAGCCACTACCAAATCGAATCGCAGATCGAATCCGCTTTCCAGCGTGAAGTTCGTCTGCCGTCCGGCGGCTCTATCGTTATCGATAGCACCGAGGCGTTGACCGCGATCGATATCAACTCCGCACGCGCAACCCGCGGCGGCGACATCGAAGAAACCGCCTTCAACACCAACCTTGAAGCATCCGATGAGATTGCCCGCCAGCTGCGTCTGCGCGACCTTGGCGGTCTGATCGTTATCGACTTTATCGATATGACTCCGGTACGCCACCAGCGCGCGGTAGAAAACCGCCTGCGCGAAGCCGTACGTCAGGATCGCGCGCGCATCCAGATCAGCCATATTTCTCGCTTCGGCCTGCTCGAAATGTCGCGTCAGCGCCTGAGCCCGTCGCTCGGCGAATCCAGCCATCACGTCTGCCCGCGCTGTAGCGGCACCGGCACCGTACGCGATAACGAATCCCTGTCGCTCTCCATTCTGCGTCTGATTGAAGAAGAAGCGCTGAAGGAGAACACCCAGGAAGTTCACGCGATCGTTCCTGTGCCAATCGCCTCCTATCTGCTGAACGAAAAACGTGCGGCGGTAAGTGCTATCGAAACCCGTCAGGGCGACGTGCGCGTTATCATCGTGCCGAACGATCAGATGGAAACCCCACACTATTCCGTGCTGCGCGTGCGCAAAGGCGAAGAGACCTCTACCCTGAGCTATCTGTTGCCGAAGCTGCATGAAGAAGAGATGGCGCTGCCAGCTGATGAAGAACCGGCAGAACGTAAACGTCCGGAACAGCCGGCTCTGGCAACCTTCGTGATGCCGGATGCTCCGCCTGCGCCGGCATATGAAGAGCCTGAAGCCGTCGCCGTAGCCGTAGCCGCCAGCGCACCGACTGCGGCCGTGGCCTCAGCGCCGGCCGAGCCGGGCCTGATCTCTCGCTTCTTTGGTGCCTTGAAAAATATCTTCTCTGGTACGGAAGAAGCCAAACCGGCTGAAGTCCAGGAAGAGAAAAAGGTCGAAGAGAAGCCGGAGCGTCAGCAGGAACGTCGTAAACCGCGCACCAATAATCGACGCGATCGTAACGATCGTCGTGACAACCGCGAAGGCCGTGATAGTCGCGATAACCGCGAAAATCGTGACAACCGCGACAACCGTACCGAGCGCGACAGCCGTACCGAGCGCGACAGCCGTACCGAGCGCGATAACCGTGCAGAGCGTGCTGACCGCGATAACCGCAGCGAAAATGGCGAAGGCCGTGAGTCTCGTGAATCTCGCGAGGAGAACCGCCGTAACCGTCGTGAGAAGCAGCAGCAGAACGTCGAGCAGCGCGAACCTCGCCAGGCCACCGGCGACGAAGCGGAAAAAGCGAAATCCCGTGACGAGCAGCAGCCGCGTCGTGAACGTAACCGTCGTCGTAATAATGACGATAAGCGTCAGGCACCGCTGGAAGCCGCTAAAGTACAGGATGAGCCGGTTGTTCTGCAGGAAGCTGAGCTGGAAGAACGCGTTCAGAACATGCCGCGTCGTAAACCTCGCCAGTTGGCCCAGAAGGTTCGCATTGAATCTGCGGTAGCGGAAGTCGCCGTAGAAGCAGCTGAAGCCGTAGTTGAGAAAGCGCAGCCAGACGTTGTTGTGGCTCCGCGTACTGAACTGGCGAAAGTTGACCTGCCTGCGGTGGTTGAGACTCACGTCGAGCACGAAGAGAGCAACGAATCTCGTGATGCTAACGGTATGCCGCGTCGCTCCCGTCGTTCGCCGCGCCACCTGCGCGTGAGCGGCCAGCGTCGTCGTCGTTACCGTGACGAGCGTTATCCGACCCAATCACCGATGCCGCTGACCGTAGCCTGTGCATCGCCGGAAATGGCTTCAGGTAAAATCTGGATCCGTTACCCGGTAGCTCGCCCGAACGACCAGCAGCAGGAAGAGCCGCAGGTTCAGGCTGTTGCCGAAACCGTCGCGCCAACTGTTGTTGCCGAGCCGGCTATTGCCGAGCAGATCGTTAGCGAACCGGCTGTTGCGGAAGTCATCGCACCGGTCGCGGCTGACGTCGCTGCCAGCGAACCGCAGGCGGCGCCTGAGGAAGTCGTTGCCGAGACCGTAGCAGCAGAAGCCGCAGCTGAAGCTGAAGTTGAGGTTGAGGTTAAAGCTGAAGCCGTCGCTGAGCCGGTTATCGCTGCTGAGCCTGTCACCGCCGCTGAGTCTGCAGCCGTAGACGAAGAAACCGTGGTTGAGCAGACGGCTGCCGAGCCTGAAACCGCCGTCGTTGACGCCGAGCCTGCAATCCAGGCAGAAGCGCCGGCTGAAGTGGAAGAAGCTGTGGCACCGCAGGTCGTTGACCAGGCACCGGCAGCAGCGCCGGCCCCTGTTGCCGCGGTAGCACCCGCTCCCGTCGCTGCAGCGGCTATCGATACTGACCACCACGCTACCGCGCCGATGACCCGCGCACCGGCTCCGGCTTACGAACCGGAAGCACCGCGTCGCAGCGACTGGGTTCGTCCGTCGTTCGCGTTCGACGGCAAAGGTTCTGCCGGCGGCCATAGCGCAACTCATCAGGCTACGGCGGAACCAACCCGCCCACAGTCCGTCGAGTAAGCGTTAAGCCTAAAAAAACCGGCCTCTGGCCGGTTTTTTTTATTCCCCTTCCGGGCGCTGCATACCCGCTACCTGCGGCATAACCTCGCGCATCAGGTCGAGAAACTTGCGTAAACGGGTCGGATAGTACCGCGCCCACGGATAGACCAGGTGGACCGGCAGCGAAGAGGCTCGCCACTGTGGGAACGGCTCGACCAGCCGTCCGGCGGCGATATCCTCCACCACCGCCCAGCTTGAAACGATAGCCACTCCCAATCCCGCCAGCGCGGTATTGCGTGCCACGTAGACGCTGTCGGTGCTCAGGCACGGCACGATGCCGAAGACCTGCTGCTGACTTTGCTCCTGATGGAATAATTTCACCTCATGCTGATAAAAGGTGCTGATCGCCACCCACGGCAGCTGCGACAGCTGCTGGGGCGTTTCTAATACCGGATAGCGCGCCAGCAGAGAGGGAGAGGCAACCACGCTGCGCGGTACTTCAGCCAGCAGCACCGACACCGTCTCCGGATCAACTTCGGCCCCGACGCGAATCGCACAATCGATATTATCGCTGAGAAAATCGACGTTTTTGTCATTGAGCATCCACTCTACGGAGAGCTGAGGATAGCGCTGCAGAAAGCTGACCAGCGGCTCCAGCAGCTGCTGCTGACCAAAAGCGTGCGGCGCGCGTACCCGTAGCACGCCGACGGGTCGGTCATAGGCAATGCTCAGGTCGTCCTCCAGCGCCAGCCACGCATCAACCACCCGACGCGCATGCTGATAGCAGCGCTCGCCGTCGTCGGTCAACTTCATCGCATGGGTGGTTCGCAGAATAAGCTTGCTGCCCAGCAGCCCCTCCAGCGACTGCAGGCGCCGGCTCACCGTCGCCTGGGTCGTGGTCATCTGCAGCGCAGCGGCAGAAAGCGAACCGGCTTCGACGATTCGAATAAAGGTGCGCATCAGTTCAATTCGGTCTATACGTTCCTGCCGTTTCATACCTACCATGCCTATACGTTTTGCGTATAACCGTTTTACCACCACGCTATCTACCGCGCCAGCCGGATTCAGGGAAAAATAGCGCCATCGCATCTACGAGGGCTTTATCATGGCACCGACAACACTATCCTCCCGCGAAGCCGGCTGGATTATCTTCATACTCGCACTTGGCGCAGGTTTTAGCGTCGCCTCTATTTACTACGCGCAGCCGCTGCTGCCGCTGATGGGTGCCAATCTACATCTTAGCGTCGAAGGCATGGGGCTGGTTCCTACCCTGACTCAGGCGGGCTACGCGCTCGGCATTCTGTTTCTTCTGCCGCTGGGCGATCGTCATGACCGCCGTACGCTAATTTTGCTGAAAAGCGCGGCGCTGGCCGTGCTCCTGCTGCTGTGTAGCCTGACGGGGCAGCTCACTTCCCTGCTGATTGCCAGCCTGCTTATCGGTATGGCGGCGACGATGGCCCAGGACATCGTTCCGGCCGCCGCTATCCTCGCTCCGGCGGGAAAACAGGGGAAAATGGTCGGCACCGTCATGACCGGCCTGCTGCTGGGGATCCTGCTCTCAAGAACGGTGAGCGGCGTGGTCGGCGCGCTATTTGGCTGGCGGGTGATGTACCAGGCTGCGGCGGTGAGCATCGCGCTGATTGGCCTGCTGATGTGGCGGGTGGTGCCGCGGTTTGAAATTCACTCCGCGCTGAGCTATCCGCAGCTGATGAAGTCGATGGCGCATCTCTGGCAGCGCTACCCCGCCCTGCGCCGCGCCGCGCTGGCGCAGGGATTTCTCTCCGTCGCCTTCAGCGCCTTCTGGTCAACGCTGGCGGTCATGTTGCTCGAACGCTATCAGATGGGCAGCGCCGTTGCCGGTGGATTCGGCATCGCCGGGGCCGCAGGCGCGCTCGCCGCACCGCTGGCCGGTGGCCTGGCGGATAAGTATGGCGCAGGGAAGGTCACCCAGCTGGGCGCCGCGCTGGTTACCTTCTCCTTTGCCCTGATGTTCCTGATGCCGGTACTGCCGCCCCACGGCCAGCTGGTGCTGATCGCCATCGCGGCTATCGGCTTCGACCTTGGCCTGCAGTCAAGCCTCGTGGCGCACCAGAACCTCGTCTACGGCCTGGAGCCGCAGGCTCGCGGCAGGCTGAACGCTCTGCTGTTCACCGGGGTCTTTATCGGTATGTCGCTCGGCTCCGTGCTCGGCAGCAAGCTGTACGTGATAGCCGGCTGGAGCGGCGTGGTGATTCTGGCCGTCGCCGCGGGCGCAATCGCCCTTGCAATTCGCCTGCTGGAAAACGCACGGATCGCGGCGCTACAGCGCGCAGGAGAGTAAAAAAACCCGCTCCGCGCTGCGGAACGGGTCTGTTTCTACCCGACGTTTAGCGTCAGGCCGTGCGTCGGGCAAACTCTTTCACCCTAAAGCCCAGCAGCAGCAGGCTGGCAAAATAGGCCACTACGCCAACCCCCACCACCGCCATCAGGCGCAGCAGACGGAACGGCATGGTCCCCTGGGACCACTCCGGCATGATGTACATCATCCCGAGCAGCGCCGCAGACATCACCAGCACCGCAATCACCAGACGCAGCAGGAAGGTAAACCAGCCCGGCTGCGGGGTGAATATTTTTTGCTTACGCAGCTGCCAGTAGAGCAGCGCGGCGTTGAGGCAGGCGGCAAGCCCGATAGAGAGCGACAGGCCGGCATGCTTCAGCGGACCGATAAAGATCAGATTCATCACCTGGGTCATAATCAGGGTGACGATGGCGATTTTAACCGGCGTTTTAATATCCTGGCGCGAGTAGAACCCCGGCGCCAGGACCTTGACGACAATTAGCCCCATCAGGCCGACGGAATAGGCCACCAGCGCACGCTGGGTCATCGCCGCATCAAAGGCGCTAAACTTGCCGTACTGGAACAGGGCTACCGTCAGCGGCTTCGCGAGGATCCCCAGCGCCACCGCGCTCGGCAAGGCCAGCAGGAAGCACAGGCGCAGCCCCCAGTCCATCAAACGGCAGTACTCATCATGATTGCCGCTGGCAAAGCTTTTCGACAGCGACGGCAGCAGGATAGTCCCCAGCGCTACGCCCAGCACGCCGGAGGGAAACTCCATCAGGCGGTCGGCGTAGTACATCCAGGAGACCGACCCGGAAACGAGGAAAGAGGCGAATATGGTGTTAATAATCAGTGAGATCTGGCTGACGGATACGCCGAGGATCGCCGGCCCCATCTGTTTTACTACCCGCACCGCACCGGCGTCTTTCAGACTGATACGCGGCAGCACCAGCATGCCGATTTTTTTCAGATGCGGCAGCTGATACGCCAGCTGCAGCACGCCGCCGACGGTGACCGCCCACGCCATTGCCAGCATCGGCGGGTGGAAATACGGCGCCGCAAATAGCGCAAAGCCAATCATGCTGACGTTAAGAAAAGTCGGCGCAAAGGCGGGGACCGAAAAACGGTTCCAGGTATTAAGGATCGCGCCGGCTAACGAGGCCAGCGAGATAAGCAAAATATAGGGAAAGGTGATGCGCAGCAGCTGGGTCGTCAGCGCAAATTTATCCGGGGAGTCGGCAAACCCTGGCGCGGTCACGGTGATGACCCACGGTGCGGCCAGCATGCCGAGCACGGTCACTACTGCCAGAACCAGCGTCAGCAGGCCTGAAACGTAGGAGACAAATACGCGGGTGGCGTCTTCGCCCTGCTTGCTTTTATATTCAGCCAGTATCGGTACAAACGCCTGAGAAAACGCGCCTTCGGCAAAAATGCGCCGCAGCAGATTCGGTAATTTGAACGCCACAAAAAAGGCGTCCGTCGCCATGCCGGCACCAAAAATACGCGCGACGATGGCGTCTCGCGCAAAGCCCAGCACGCGCGAAAACATGGTCATCGAACTGACTGCCGCCAGTGATTTTAAAAGATTCATTGAGGTGTTTTCCACAACCCTGAAGTAAAACGCCCGCAATGGCGGGCGCTGGAAAGTGGCGATAGTCTACCGGGTTCGTCATGAATTACTACTGCCAGATGTTACAACGAATTATTCGCTCATCGCCTCGCGCCACAGCTTTTCAACGATGCGCTGGGCCAGCAGCGCCTGTTCGCCAGCGGTTTCGGGAACCGTCTGATTTTGCACGCATTCGATAAAATGACGCGCGCAGCCGACAAAGCCGCGCTGCTCGAGAGTGGTTTGCCAGCCGGGAACCGGACGCTGAACCACGCCCTGACCGCCCTCTTCCTGCCACTCGCGCATATCGCGAACCTCATACAGGCTGCCGTCGGTAACCGCCTGCACCCACTCCCGCTGGCTGCCGGCGCGCCGGTGCATGCTGGTGGTGACCTCCAGCTGCGGCGAGCTGAAGTGGTGCTCAGCATAGAGCATTTCGCCCTGGGCGGTGGTTTGCAGCAGACCGCCGCTGAGACGCGCCTTCCCGCCGGCCAGCCACAGCGCGGTATCGACCACGTGCAGGTAGTCATCAAGCAGCGTAAAGCGCAGATCGTGGCCAACGCTGTCGCTGCGATGCTTATCCATACGCAGCGAGGCGGCATCGTCCAGATGCGCTTTCAGCTCGCGATAAAGCGGCGCAAAGCGACGGTTAAATCCGACCATCAGCGTCAGCCCGCGGCGGGCGGCCAGCTCGACCAGGGATTCGGCGTCGCTGAGCTTATCCGCCAGCGGCTTATCCACGCAGACGTGCACCCCGGCGCCAAGCAGCCGGCTGACGACCTCAAAATGCGAGGCCGTTGAGGTATGGACAAATACCGCATCGCACTGCGCCGCCAGCTGCTCCAGAGAGTCAGCGTAGGGTATGCGCCAGGTTTCGCAGACGCGCAGCGCCTTCTCTTTCCCCGGAGACCACGCCGCCTGCAGCGTCCAGCCGTCTGCGGCGCCTAATACCGGCAGCCAGGCCTTCTGCGCAATGCCGCCCAGTCCCACCACTCCAACGCGTAGTTTCGCCGTCACGATTAATCCCCCAGATGAGCCAGCAGCGAGGCCAGCCGCTCTTTAAGTTCCGCCACTTCGGCCTCCAGCACCTCAACCCGGGTCTGGAGATCGTCTCCCGACGGCGATACCGCTTCTACCGCCGTAATCAGCGAGTCCATATCATCACAAAACAGATGCATGTAGCGGCATTCGCGCTTCCCCGGCTCGCGAGGCAGACGCGCGACGAACGGGCCATCTTCGCGGCCAGCCAGCGTCTCGAGCACGCCTTCGATTTCAGCCATATCGCTAAATTCGTACATTCTCTGCGCCCGGCTGCGCAGCTCACCCGGGGTCTGCGCGCCGCGCAGCAGCAGCGTCGCGACCACAGCGACCTCCGCCGGGGTCAGCTTCAGATCGCCGAACTCGGAGTTGCAAAAACGCTGTTCGTATTTGGTCACCCGATTGCCAAACCCGCTCACCGTGCGCAGGAAATGACGCTTAACTAACGTATCCAGCTGATCCTGGATATCGCTTTCGCTGAGCGACATCACCGGCTCGCGGTTGGTTTTCTGGTTGCAGGCGGTCACCACCGCGTTAACCGATAGAGGATACTGCTCCGGCGTCGTGACCTGTTTCTCCAGCAGGCAGCCAATAACGCGCGCTTCGTGCGCGGTTAACTGATATTTCATGCTCTCTCCTTAGCGACCCGGGATCCAGTCCGGTGTCGTCAACGCCGTCAATACGTGGTCACGCCACTGGCCATCGATTAACAGATAATCTTTGGCATAACCCTCTTTTTCAAAGCCAAGACGCGCCAGCAAATCGCCGCTGCGCTGGTTGTGCGGCATATAGTTGGCCATAATGCGATGGATATGCTGCGTGCGCTGCATATAGCGAATCGCCGAAGTCAGCGCTTCAAACATCAGGCCCTGCCCCTGCCACTTCTCGCCGATGGAGTAGCCGAGGTAGCAGGCATGAAACGAGCCGCGCACCACGTTCGAAAAATTCGCCACGCCGACTATCTCTTTTTCTTCCGGATCGAGGAGCGCAAAGTAGAACGCCGATCCCTGCTTATGAAACTCCGAAATCATCGACAAGCGCGCCTGCCAGCCGGAGGGGTAGCAGTGGCTGTCATCGCGCACCGGCTCCCAGGGTTTTAAGAACCCTTTATTCTCCGCGTAGTAGTCGGCCAGACGCCAGGCGTCACGATCGTGGACCAGCCGCATCACCAGCCTGTCCGTCGTCAAACGCACCTTTGGTACGTTACTGCGGTAGCCAAACATTCCCCTCTCCTGTTCCCCTGACTTATTACCCTGCTCCCTTCACTATACCTGTCCTGAACGACGGTGTGAAAACAGCAACATACCATTTTCTGCACCATCTCCCCTTTTCGATGAATAGCCTCAATCAAACTTGCTTTTTGATAAAAAAATATTGTCGCAGGTTCGCTGGGAAACGCCCGCCCTTCCCCGCACACTAGAGGGGCTAATCTCTATTTTCCCTGGAGGGGAAATGTCCCGCGTATCGCAGGCAAGGAGCCTGGGTAAATACTTCCTGTTGGTCGACAATATGCTGGTCGTTCTCGGTTTTTTTGTCGTTTTCCCGCTGATTTCAATTCGCTTTGTTGACCAGATGGGCTGGGCCGCGCTGATGGTCGGGATCGCCCTCGGCCTGCGCCAGCTGGTGCAGCAGGGGCTGGGGATTTTTGGCGGCGCGGTTGCCGACCGCTTCGGCGCCAAGCCGATGATCGTCACCGGTATGCTGATGCGCGCGGGCGGCTTTGCCGCGATGGCGGTGGCCCACGAACCATGGGTACTCTGGCTATCCTGCATTCTATCTGGCCTCGGCGGGACGCTGTTCGACCCGCCGCGCGCGGCGCTGGTGGTTAAGCTGGTGCGCCCGCATCAGCGCGGCCGCTTCTTTTCGATCCTGATGATGCAGGACAGCGCCGGCGCGGTCATCGGCGCCCTGCTCGGCAGCTGGTTGTTACAGTACGATTTCCGCCTCGTCTGCAGCGTAGGCGCGGCGCTGTTCGTCACCTGCGCTGGCTTTAACGCCTGGTATCTCCCGGCGTGGAAGCTGTCGACGGTGAAAACGCCGCTGCGCGAGGGGCTGGGGCGCGTGCTGCGCGACAGGCGCTTCGTGACCTATGTCCTGACGCTAACCGGCTATTACATGCTGGCGGTGCAGGTCATGCTGATGCTGCCGATTATGGTCAACGACATCGCCGGCTCCCCTGCCGCCGTCAAATGGATGTATGCCATTGAAGCGGCTATCTCCCTGACGCTGCTCTATCCGATTGCCCGCTGGAGTGAAAAACGCTATCGGCTGGAGCATCGGCTGATGGCCGGCCTGCTGGTCATGACGCTGGCCATGCTGCCGATAGGCTTAACCAGCAACCTGCAGCAGCTGTTTACGCTGATTTGCATTTTCTATATGGGTTCGATCATCGCCGAGCCGGCGCGTGAAACGCTGGGCGCATCGCTGGCCGACGCACGCGCGCGCGGCAGCTATATGGGCTTTAGTCGACTAGGGCTGGCCTTTGGTGGGGCCTTTGGCTACGCCGGCGGCGGGTGGCTATTTGACGCCGGTAAAGCGGTCAATCAACCGGAGCTGCCGTGGCTGATGCTGGGTATTATCGGCTTCATCACCTTTATCGCCCTGTGGTGGCAATTCAGCGCCAGGCGTTCGGCCTCCGGCATGCTGGAGCCACGAACCTGATTCGATGCGTCATGCCGGGCTGATTTTCAGCATTTTCCGCTAGCGCCTGTGGTGCTGGCAGGCCATGCTGCTTTGTGTCAGGATGAGTCCATGGCATTACGTTAAGGAACCCAATGAAAAAGATGTTTATCGTGGCCGCGCTTATCGTCAGCGGCCTCCTGAGCGGCTGTAACCAGCTTACGCAGTATTCGGTAAGCGAACAGGAAATTAATCAGGCGCTGCAGAAACGTAATCACTTCGCCAAGGATATCGGCCTGCCGGGCGTGGCGGATGCGCATATTGAACTGCACAATTTAACCAGCGCGATTGGTCGCGAGGAGCCGAATAAGGTGACTCTGAGCGGCGTTGCCAGCCTGGATCTCAATTCGCTGTTCGGTAATCAAAAAGCCACGATTGACCTTAAGCTGAAAGCGCTGCCGGTATTCAACAAGGAAAAAGGAGCGATCTTCCTGCAGGAGATGGAAGTCGTCGATGCGAAAGTCGCGCCGGAGAAGCTGCAGTCGGTCGTGCAGACGCTGATCCCCTACCTGAATCAATCCCTGCGCAGCTATTTTAACCAGCAGCCCGCCTACGTTCTGCGCGAAGACGCCAGCACCGGCGAAGCGCTGGCGAAAAAGTACGCGAAAGGCATAGAGGTCAAGCCGGGTGAGATAATCATCCCCTTCACCAATTAACATCACGGGCGCCAGGCGTCCGTTTTTTTACGGAAGTTGATGCAAAGGAAAACGTTTACGCTTATCCTTTGTGCCCGGTGAAAAACAGCCCTGATGACTGAACCTATTAGCCGGAGCCTTCCATGACAGCACAACCCCAGGTACTGAAAATCCGTCGCCCTGACGACTGGCACATCCATCTGCGCGATGACGATATGCTGGAAACCGTCGTGCCTTATACCAGCGAGTTTTACGGTCGGGCGATCGTGATGCCGAATCTGGCGCCCCCTGTCACCACCGTTGAAGCCGCCGTCGCCTATCGCCAGCGGATCCTTAACGCCGTGCCCGCCGGGCATGACTTTACCCCTCTGATGACCTGCTACCTCACCGATACGCTCGATCCAGCCGAGCTGGAACGCGGATTTGAGGCCGGCGTTTTCACCGCGGCTAAACTCTACCCGGCCAATGCCACCACCAACTCCAGCCATGGCGTGACCAGCATCGATACCATTATGCCGGTGCTTGAGCGCATGGAAAAACTCGGCATGCCGCTGCTGGTCCACGGCGAAGTTACGCACGCGGAAATCGATATTTTCGATCGCGAGGCGCGCTTTATCGAGACGGTCATGGAGCCGCTGCGCCAGCGCCTGCCCGGCCTGAAGGTGGTGTTCGAACATATCACCACCAAAGACGCCGCAGAGTACGTTCGCGATGGCAACGAGCTGCTGGCCGCCACCATTACGCCGCAGCATCTGATGTTTAACCGTAACCACATGCTGGTCGGCGGTATTCGTCCGCACCTTTACTGCCTGCCGATCCTCAAACGTAATATTCACCAGCAGGCGCTGCGCGAGCTGGTCGCCAGCGGCTTTACGCGCGCGTTTCTCGGCACCGACTCCGCGCCGCACGCCCGTCATCGTAAGGAAGCCAGCTGCGGTTGCGCCGGCTGCTTTAATGCGCCGACCGCGCTGGGCAGCTACGCGACGGTGTTTGAAGAGATGAATGCGCTGCAGCACTTCGAGGCGTTTTGCTCGCTTAACGGCCCGCGCTTCTACGGTCTGCCGGTTAACGAGACCTTTGTTGAACTGGTGCGCGAAGAGAGCGTTGTGGCAGAGAGCATCGCGCTGCCTGGCGACACGCTGGTCCCCTTCCTGGCCGGTGAAACAGTGCGCTGGACGATGAAAAAATAAAACGCTGCCCTCTGTTGTAAATACGCAAACGATACTGTATAAATAAACAGTATATTACACAGGGGGCTATCATGCGCATCGAAGTGTCTATCGCCAAAACTACCGCCTTACCGAGCGGCGCTTTAGAAGCGCTGAATAATGAACTCTCCCGACGTATCGATCAGCAGTTCCCGGCCAAACCAAGCCAGGTAACCGTACGCTTCGCCACCGCTAACAATCTTTCTGTTATTGGTGGCCTTAAAGAAGATAAAGACCGGATAAGCGAAATCCTGCAAGAAACCTGGGAAAGCGCTGATGACTGGTTTATCCACGACGTACCCTGAGTCATTCGGGTTGCATGCAGGCGGCGGCGCAAAATACCTCAGGTCGTTCATCGAGGTTTTTGCCTGTTCCATGCTCATGCGACTCGAAGTCTGACCGGTACAGCAAATTAATTCGCTCCCTCATTGTGCTTCTTTTGCCGGGTCGCCCCGGCTTTTTTATTCCCTCTTCCTGAATACTCAGACTTTTCTTTAATTTCCTGATTATTTCCTTACAAAATAACGTACGGCGGGACAAAATTTGCGCAAGAAAAGCGGCAAAAAGAGAAAATATCGCCCCGCGTGCGTTAATTTCTCGAGTTTATTCTTAACTCCTGATATAATTAACTTGCTTCAAAAAATATGCATTAAACCTCGAGAATTGTTGTCTTTTAACATATGAATAAGGGGTTATGATGGAAAAGAATAATGAAGTCATCCAGACCCATCCCCTCGTCGGATGGGACATCAGCACTGTAGACAGCTACGACGCGCTGATGTTGCGCCTGCACTACCAGAACCCCACTCATGAAAGCAGTAATGAAGCTGAAATTGGCCAGACTTTATGGCTGACGACGGACGTCGCACGTCAATTTATTTCTATTCTTGAAGCCGGTATTGCGAAGATTGAAGCAGGTGAATACCAGATAAATGAGTACCGCAGACATTAGTGATTCTGCTGTCATCCATATACTCTAACTAAACGGGCACCGATTGGTGCCTGATTTATTTTCGGGCTTGAATAAGTGCGGGTTGTTAATTACCCTGCTAATAAAGCAAAAACCCGGAACATACCATGCAATACGACCTCATCATTATCGGCAGCGGCTCAACCGGCGCCGCCGCAGGCTATTACGCTCGTCGCGCAGGACTCAACGTTCTGATGATCGACGCCCACCAGCCTCCGCATCAGGAAGGCAGTCATCACGGCAATACGCGTCTTATCCGCCACGCCTATGGTGAAGGTGAAAAATATGTCCCTCTGGTGCTGCGGGCGCAGCAGCTGTGGGATGAACTGGCGGCCCTCAGCGGTGAAGCCGTTTTTGAGCGTACCGGGGTTATCAATCTTGGCCCGGCGGAGTCTGCGTTTCTCACCAACGTCATGAACAGCGCTCGTGAATTTGAGCTCAACGTTGAAGAGATGGACGCCCAGGCCATTATGGCCCGCTGGCCGGAGATTCGCGTGCCTGAGGGCTATCGCGGAGTTTTTGAGCCGGCATCAGGCGTCCTGCGCAGCGAGCTGGCGATTGAAACCTGGATTCGCCTGGCCCGTGAAGCGGGCTGCGCGCAGCTGTTCAACTGTCCGGTCACCGCTATCGACCATCACCAGGACGGCGTCACTATCGACACCGCCGACGGCCAGTACAGCGCTAAAAAACTGCTGATCAGCGCCGGTACCTGGGTGACGCGCCTGCTGCCGGATCTGCCGGTTCAGCCGGTGCGCAAAATCTTTGCCTGGTTCCAGGCCGATGGCCGCTACAGCAGCAAAAATAACTTTCCGGCATTTACCGGAGAGCTGCCTAACGGCGACCAGTTCTACGGCTTCCCGGCGGAAGATAATGAACTCAAAATCGGCAAGCACAACGGCGGGCAGCTTATCTCTACTGCACAAGAGCGCACGCCGTTTGGCAGCGTGGCGACGGACGGTTCGGAATCGTTCAGTTTCCTGCGCAACGTCCTGCCCGGCATCGGCGGCTGCCTGCACGGCGCATCCTGCACCTATGACAATACGCCGGATGAGGACTTCATTATCGATACACTCCCCGGTCATCCGCAAACGCTGCTCATCAGTGGATTGAGCGGTCATGGCTTTAAGTTTGCGCCGGTTTTGGGCGAAATCGCCGTCCAGTTTGCCCGCGGAGAATCGTCAGCGTTTGATCTGACCCCCTTCTCACTGGCCCGCTTTCAGCAATAATAGCCCACCCGCGGTGCCGCCACCGCACCGATAAAAAAACGGCCTCATCGGAGGCCGTTTATCACTGAGAGATCCTATGCGTCGCCTGTATGACTTACTGATCAACAACGTCCGCGAGCACTTTATGATCTATCTCGCTCTGTGGCTGCTGCTGGCCATCATCGACCTCGTCTGGCTATGGTTTTTCTGACGTCTCAGGATCCGGGATCCCCAGCTTGGTATTCAGACGCCCGCGGGATTTATTGAAGATCTTATTCCCGTTCTCACGCCCGGCCCGCAGCTGACGCTGCTCCTCTTCCGGCAGCTTATGTTCTTCCATACAGGATTCACTGCAGCATCCGGCAAACTTCTCCGCGCAGCTCGGACACTGAATAAACAGCAGATGGCAGCCGTCGTTCAGGCAATTGGTGTGGCTATCGCAGGGCTCACCGCACTGATGACAATGCGCGATGATGTCGTCAGAAATACGTTCGCCCATGCGCTCATCAAAAACAAAGTTTTTACCGATAAAACGCACCGGCAAACCCTGCTCGCGCGCGCGACGCGCGTACTCAATAATGCCGCCTTCAATGTGCCAGACCTTGCTGAAGCCGTTGTGTTTCATCCACGCGCTGGCTTTTTCGCAGCGGATACCGCCGGTACAGTACATAACGATTTTTTTATCTTTATGCTCCTGCATCATCTCAACCGCCTTCGGCAACTGATCGCGGAAGGTGTCGGCGGGAATTTCCAGCGCCTGCTCGAAATGCCCCACTTCGTATTCGTAATGGTTACGCATATCGATAAAGACCGTATCGGGATCGTCCAGCATCTCGTTAACTTCCGCAGCCTTCAGGTAGTCACCGACGTCAGAGGAATCAAAGGTCTCATCATCGATACCGTCGGCAACAATTCGGTCACGCACCTTCAGGCGTAGCACCCAGAACGATTTCCCGTCGTCGTCGAGGGCGACGTTCATGCGCAGCCCTTCCAGCGCCGGGTTGAAGGCGTACAGATATTCGCGCAGGGCCTCAACTCGGCTTTGCGGGACGCTGATTTGCGCATTGATCCCTTCGTGGGCCAGGTAAATACGGCCAAATACGTTCAGCTTAGTCAGCGCAATCCACAGGGCGTCGCGCGTCGCTTTTGGGTCAACGATGGTGAAGTACTTATAGAAAGAGATCGTCGTGCGCGGCTCGGTCTCGGCCAACATCTGCGCTTTTAACGTCTCATTTGAAATGCGGTTATGTAACACTGGCATGGTGTACCTGCTCGACATAAAAATGAGTAAAACAAACGGCCGGCATCATATAGTAAAAGGCATTAATTTACATCCATACATTTCACGCTACATTTTTTACAGCAACCTTAGCTATGATTTAACAATAAATGCCAACCTGTTCGCTGGTTTTGGCTGAACCATAAAAAAATGCGATAATAGAACGCGTTGCTTAATTAAACAGGTATGAGATGACCCATTTACCTAAATTTTCCGTGGCGTTGCTGCATCCGCGCTATTGGCTACTTTGGCCAGGAATCGGCCTGCTGTGGCTCGTTGTCCAACTCCCCTATCCGCTGATTTATCGCCTGGGTACCGCCCTGGGTCGACTCGCGATGCGCCTGATGACCCGGCGCGCAAAAATTGCCTACCGTAACCTGGAGCTCTGCTTTCCCGAGAAGAGCGAGCAGGAACGTCATCAGCTGATAAAACAAAATTTTGAATCCGTTGGCATGGGCCTGATGGAAACCGGCATGGCCTGGTTCTGGCCTGCGCACCGCATAGCGCGCTGGACCGATTCTATCGGCGTCGAACATATCAGGGCCGTACAGGCGCAAAAACGCGGCATTCTGCTGATCGGTATCCACTTCCTCACTCTCGAAATGGGCGCCCGGATGTTCGGGATGAATGAGCCGGGTATTGGCGTCTATCGCCCGAATGATAATCCGGTTATCGACTGGCTCCAGACGTGGGGACGACTGCGTTCCAACAAGGATATGATCGACCGTAAGGACCTGAAGGGCATGGTGCGGGCGCTGAAAAAAGGCGATGTTATCTGGTACGCGCCGGATCACGACTACGGCCCGGCCTCCAGCGTCTTTGTGCCTTTTTTCGCCGTCGAACAGGCCGCCACCACCTCCGGTACCTGGATGCTGGCAAAAATGTCGAAAGCCTGCATCGTTCCCTTCGTGCCGCGGCGTAAGCCCGACGGCAAAGGCTACGAGCTGATTATTCTGCCGCCGGAGTGCGATCCGCCGCTGGATGACCCGCAGACGACCGCCGTATGGATGAACCACATCGTCGAGAAGTGCATTCTGATGGCGCCGGAGCAGTATATGTGGATGCATCGCCGCTTCAAGTCGCGCCCGCCCGGCGTCCCTTCGCGCTACGAATAGCTGCCGTTATTACGCCCAAAGCCCCCGTTTGGGGGCCACCACCTTAGCATTAAAAGCGCTCCTCCATTGCGGCAACCGTTTCTCAGGCGCATAATTAGCAGGCTCATATTTTCAACTTTTGGCCTGCGGCGCAGGCCAGTGGGATCCTATGTCGTCTGCCGATCTACCTGTTAACTGGAAACGTAATCTTACCGTCACCTGGTTCGGCTGTTTTTTAACCGGCGCGGCGTTCAGCCTCGTGATGCCGTTCCTTCCGCTTTACGTTGAACAGCTCGGCGTAACGGGCCACAGTGCCCTCAATATGTGGTCGGGTCTGGTCTTCAGCATTACCTTTCTTTTCTCCGCCGTTGCCTCACCGTTCTGGGGCGGCCTGGCCGACCGAAAAGGTCGCAAAATTATGCTGCTCCGTTCCGCACTCGGAATGGCTATCGTCATGGTGCTGATGGGGCTGGCGCAAAATATCTGGCAATTTCTGCTGCTGCGCGCGCTGCTGGGATTGTTAGGCGGGTTTATCCCGAACGCCAACGCCCTTATCGCCACCCAAATTCCTCGCCAGAAGAGCGGGTGGGCGCTGGGAACACTCTCCACCGGGGCGGTCAGCGGCGCCCTACTTGGCCCGCTGGCCGGCGGTTTTCTCGCTGACCTGTGGGGCCTGCGCCCCGTCTTCTTTCTCACCGCCAGCGTCCTGTTTATATGCTTCCTCCTGACGCTATTCTTTATTCGCGAGCAGTTTGTGCCGGTGGCTAAAAAAGAGATGCTCAGCGCCAGAGACGTCTTCTCCTCCCTGAAAAGCCCAAAACTGGTGCTCAGCCTGTTCGTCACCACCCTGATTATCCAGGTCGCGACCGGGTCGATTGCGCCGATCCTGACGCTGTACGTGCGGGATCTGAGCGGGGATATCAGCAATATTGCGTTTATCAGCGGAATGATCGCCTCCGTACCCGGCGTTGCCGCCCTGATCAGCGCCCCACGTCTTGGCCGGCTGGGCGATCGTATCGGGCCGGAAAAAATCCTCATCGTGGCGCTGATCCTCTCCGTTCTGCTGCTTATTCCGATGTCATTCGTCCAGACCCCGCTGCAGCTGGGCATTTTGCGTTTCCTGCTCGGCGCCGCCGACGGTGCGCTGCTGCCGGCGGTGCAAACGCTGCTGGTGTACAACTCCACCAGCCAGGTCGCCGGCCGCATCTTCAGCTATAACCAGTCGTTTCGCGATATTGGCAACGTCACCGGCCCGCTCATCGGCGCCTCCGTCTCCGCCAACTATGGCTTCCGGGCGGTCTTTTTGGTCACCGCCTGCGTGGTGCTGTTCAACGCTATCTACTCGACCATCACCTTACGTCAGCCGCGAAGCAGCGAACCCTCTGACGGCCGGGGCTCCGGCGATCGTTCGGTAAATTAAGTCCGCAAAGCGTCCTTGCCCTTGACGCATCGCCCGCCGCCTTCTATAGATTGGATCGTGTCCATTTCTCATTCTTCTTAGGGGGTTAGCCATGCCAAAGGATTCCGTTTTCTATGCCACGCTCGAAGAAGCTATCGATGCGGCCCGCGAAGAGTACCTGGCCAATAATCCGGATAGCGACGAGGAGAGCGCCAGCGTCGAGCAGCTCAATATCCAGAAGTACGTCTTGCAGGATGGCGATATCGCCTGGCAGGCCGAGTTCTTCGCCGACGATGAGGGGGAAGGCGAGTGCCTGCCGATGCTCAGCGGCGAAGCGGCGCAGAGCGTTTTTGACGGCGACTACGACGAGATAGAGCTCCGCCAGGAGTGGCTGGAAGAGAATACGCTCCATGAATGGGACGAAGGTGAGTTTCAGCTTGAACCCTCTCTGGATACGGAAGAGGGTCAGACGGCGGCCGATGAGTGGGACGAGCGCTAGCTAATTGTAGGGGCCGTGGCTCGCATCAAGCGGCAGCAGCAGCGTGTCGAACACCAGCGAAAAAGGCAGGTCGAGGATGGTGATATAGCGCCACGGAGAGTCGCGAACGTCCCACTGGACGCCGGGGTAATACTGATTGCCGTGCCCCTGCCCCGGCACCGTGCGGCTAATAATGCTGCCGCAGCCGCTGAGTACCACGGTCATGACGATGACCAGCAAAATTCTCATCTGTAACCTCAATTCCTGGAGAAAAAAATACCGGCAAAATTGCCGGTATTTTTCTTAACGTGCGGCTTACTTCGTTTTTAACGCCAGCGGATTCAGCGCTAGCTTGTCATAGGCATCCACCCACGAAGAGTATTTCTCCGGCGCGGCCCATACGCGATAGTGCAGGCGCGACAGGGTCACCGGGTCGCTTAACAGCACCAGACGACGGTCGCGGTTAAGTTTATCCGGCGTCTCGTTCAGCGCCTGCTCAACGTGACGTTCACGGGCGATATCGAGGATCCGACCGTGGCGGTGACGAGCGGTAGCCATTGCCGTAGCCAGCGCGTTAAACGACGGGTTAAACACGGCGTGCATAAAGCCATCATCCAGCGAACGCTGACGGTTCAGGGTCAGGTAGGCGTCGGTATCCTTCAGCACCTGCGGCGGGGAGTACTCTTCCGGGATCAGGAACAGCTTCCAGCGTTTGGTACGCAGACCAATGGTCGCCCGGCTGGAGATCACCGACACAAACGGCGACAGAATCAGCGAGAAGACGATCGGCGCCAGCCAGAACAGGAAGCGCAGATCCAGCCACGCCATGCCGATGGCCCAAACCAGGCCCAGCAGCAGCTGTGAACCGTGGCGCATAAACGCTTCACCCCAGGGGGTGGAGTCGTCATCACGCTGCGGCGAGTTCCAGACCACTTCCCAGCCGAGGAACGCGCTGACCACAAATACGGTGTGGAACAGCATACGTACCGGCGCCAGCAGCACGGAGAACAGCACCTCCAGCAGCAGAGAGAGGGTCACGCGGATAAACCCGCCGTACTCTTTCGACCCTTTACACCACACCAGAATGATGCTCAGCAGCTTCGGCAGGAACAGCAGCACCATGGTTGAGGCAAACAGGGCTATCGCCAGCTCCGGACGCCACTGCGGCCAGACCGGGAACAGCTGACGCGGTTGCAGGAAGTACTGCGGCTCGGTGAGCGCGTGCACTACCTGCAGAGCGGTCGACAGGGCAAGGAACATAAACCACAGCGGCGCGGAGAGATAGGACATGACGCCGGTCAGGAACACAGCCCGGTGCACCGGGTGCATACCTTTAACCAGGAACAGGCGGAAGTTCATCAGGTTACCGTGGCACCAGCGACGGTCACGCTTCAGTTCATCCAGCAGGTTCGGCGGCAGCTCCTCATAGGAGCCCGGCAGGTCATAGGCAATCCACACGCCCCAGCCGGCGCGACGCATCAGCGCGGCTTCCACGAAGTCGTGCGACAGAATCGATCCGGCGAAAGAGCCTTCACCCGGCAGCGGCGCCAGCGCGCAGTGCTCAATGAACGGTTTTACGCGGATAATGGCGTTATGACCCCAGTAGTGCGACTCACCAAGCTGCCAGAAGTGCAGACCGGCGGTAAACAGCGGTCCGTATACGCGGGTAGCGAACTGCTGGCAGCGGGCGTAGAGGGTGTCCATTCCGGAGGCGCGCGGCGAGGACTGGATGATCCCGGCGTTCGGGTTCGCTTCCATCAGGCGCACCAGGCCGGTCAGGCACTCGCCGGACATCACCGAGTCGGCGTCCAGCACCACCATGTAGCTATACTGGCTGCCCCAGCGACGGCAGAAGTCATCGATGTTGCCGCTTTTACGCTTCACGCGACGACGGCGGCGGCGATAGAAAATCTGCCCTTCCCCCTGGACTTCAGCAATCAGCTCCATCCACGCTTTTTGCTCCGCTACGCAGATATCCGGGTTGTAGCTGTCGCTGAGGATGTAAACGTCGAAGTGCTGCTGCTGGCCCGTCGCCTTCACCGATTCCCAGGTGGCGCGCAGACCGGCGAATACGCGATCGACGTCCTCGTTACAGATAGGCATGATAAGCGCCGTCCGATGCGCCGGATTCAGCGGCTCGTCGCCGACGGTGGAGGCGGAAATACTGTACTTATCGCGCCCCATCAGCAGCTGCAGGAAGCCCATCAGCGCCGTCCAGAACCCCGCTGATACCCAGCAGAAGAGGACCGCAAAGAGGATCAGAATGCCGGTTTGCAGCATATACGGCAGCAGCTGCATAAATGAAACCCACAGGTTCTGCCCTACCATGTCGGCGGGGTTGATTAACGCCCAGCCCTGATACGGCAGAATGGTTTTCATGTACCAGGTCGCAACGACGGTCTGCGCCAGCGTTAGCAGCAGCAGCGTGTAGCGACGAATGGTACCGGCGGTACGCCATTTCTGTTCGTTTTCCTGCTCTTCTTTGGTCAGACGAGAAAGATAGCGCGGGGTGACATCGCGTCCACGCAGCCGATCCCAGAAGCGGCCGACCGGGTTGGTCCGCCACGGATCCGGGAACATAGAGGAGCGCTTCGCCTTCGGCATGGCGTGCAGCTGGGTGCGACCTTCATCATCTTTGATGAGCTGATCGCCCGCCAGCGCGTCCGGCCAGCTATGCTCCAGCCGCGCTTTCACCGACCCCAGAGGAGAATCGTCTTCGCGGGGAAAATCGTGACGATCGGCGTCCAGCGCTTCATGTACCGCCTTCAGGCTGGTATCAGGAAGTGCAGACTTCTCTGCACCCGACAGCGGTAAGGCGTCAATGTACTTGGTTATGTTATTCATTAGCAGGCAGCTGATAGCTCCAGGTTTCACTCAGCGTCTGGTCGGCATTGACCAGCGCAGCGCGCATTTCCGTGGTTTTCTTCGGATCTTTCACTTTCACGCGCAGAATCATACGCCAGCCCTTGGTGATCGGGTTATAACGCACCGCGTTCTCAACGATCTCCGCGTTATCGCCAATGCTCGCCTGCGCCGTTACCGGCGTATCTGACGGCAGTTTTTTCATCTCAGCACCGGTGAAATCAACGATGAAGGCGATAGTGCCATCCGGCTGACGAATCAGGTTCGACTGCTTCACATCGCCGGTGGAACGACGGGTCTGCATCACGTAGGCGTTATCCGGCGCGTGCAGCTTGTCTTCATCGCGGCTGAAGGTAATAGAGTATTTGAAGTTCATCTCTTTACCCGGCTCCGGCAGCTGATCCGGCGTCCAGTAGGTCACGATGTTATCGTTAGTTTCATCGTTGGTTGGAATCTCAACCAGTTCGATTTTACCTTTACCCCAGTCGCCTTTCGGCGTGATCCATGCGCTCGGGCGCAGATCGTAGCGGTCGTCGAGATCTTCAAAGCGCGAGAACTGACGTCCGCGCTGCAGCAGGCCAAAGCCTTGCGGATTTTCCATCGCGTAGCTGCTGACGGCCAGATGCTTCGGATTGTTCAGCGGACGCCAGATCCACTCCCCGTTGCCGGCGAGAATAGAGAGACCGTTAGAGTCGTGCAGCGCCGGACGGTAGTTTGTCGCCGGAGAGGGCTGATTCGGCCCAAACAGGAACATGCTGGTCAGCGGTGCAACGCCCAGCTTACCGACCTTGTCACGCAGGTAAACCTTGGACTGCACGTCAACGACGGTATCGCGACCCGGCATAATGACAAAACGATACGCTCCGGTTGCGCGCGGGGAATCGAGCAGAGCATAAATCGTCAGACGCTTGTCGGTCGCTTTTGGTCGCTCGATCCAGAACTCGCGAAAACGCGGGAACTCTTCGCCTGAAGGCAGTGCGGTATCGATAGCAAGGCCGCGAGCGGAGAGCCCGTAAACCTGGCCCTGACCCAGTACGCGGAAATAGCTGGCTCCGAGCATGCTGACAATTTCGTCATTCTTATCTTTGCTGTTGATCGGGTACAGCACTTTAAACCCGGCAAAGCCAAGGTCTTTGACCGTGTCTTTGTCATGCTGGACGCTGCCAAAATTGAAGTAGTCCGGGTTATATTTGATCTTATGCACGCTACTTACAGTCACTTCGTTGATAGTGACCGGCGTGTCGAAGTACATGCCCTGATGATAAAACTCAAGTTTGAACGGGGTCTTCTGGTTGTTCCAGTATGCTTTATCGTGGTTAAACTGGATTTGCTGGTAGTCCGCGTATTTCATGTCACGGAAAACGGAGGGCAGGTTGCTCTTCGGCGCCTCATAGCCCTTCCCGGCTAACGATTTTGCCTCTTTTGCAACGTCATCAATGCTAAACGCCCATGCAGATGAAGTACACAGGGACAACATTACGGCTGCGCTTAACCAGCGCATTTTCATCATCTGTGGTTTATGTTTCATATAAGTAAGCACTTCCCCCTTTGTGTGCTTAAATCGATCCGATCTATTTTAATGGAAATTCAGGCATTCCGACAACATAATCCCTGCATTGTTCAGCTTAGCAGTACAGGTAATGGACAGTTCTCTGTCACTTTTGCACTTTGCGTGCTTATCCTGGAGACAGGTATCCAGAGTTGATGTAGGGTTGCTGAGAATTTAAACGTTATCACCTTGAGTGATAAGACGAATTGTCTGAGAAAGTAGTGAAACTGTATGAATAACGCGCCAGTAGAACGTGAATATTTCTTCGATAGCATCCGCGCATGGTTAATGTTGCTGGGGATACCCTTTCACATATCGCTTATCTATTCCAGCCACAGCTGGCATGTTAACAGCGCCGAACCCTCGTGGTGGCTGACGCTGTTCAACGATTTTATTCATGCCTTTCGCATGCAGGTTTTCTTTGTCATCTCCGGCTACTTCTCCTACATGCTTTTTCTTCGCTATCCGCTAAAAAAATGGTGGAAAGTGCGGGTCGAGCGCGTGGGCATTCCCCTGTTAACCGCCATTCCGCTTCTAACCCTGCCGCAGTTTATTATGCTGCAGTACGTCAACGGGAAAGCCGATAGCTGGCACGCGCTCTCAGGGTACGACAAATTCAACACCCTCGCCTGGGAGCTGATCTCGCATCTGTGGTTTTTACTGGTGCTGGTCGTTCTGACCACCCTCGGGGTGGTGCTGTTCAAATGGCTCACCGGGCGCCGCACGGAAGGCGGCCCGAGTTTTGGTGACACTGTCACATTGTCTCAGCTGTCGATGATTTTCCTCGCGCTCGGCGTGCTCTACGCACTGATCCGCCGCACGCTGTTTATTCTCTACCCGCCGATTCTCAGCAACGGCCTGTTTAATTTTATCGTCATGCAGACCCTGTTCTACCTGCCGTTCTTCATTCTCGGCGCGCAGACCTTTATCAACCCGCGCCTGAAAGCGCTCTTCACCCGGCCGTCGCCGTGGTGCTACGTCGGGGCCCTGCTGGGCTTTATCGCCTACCGCCTGAACCAGCAGTACGGCTCCGGGGACGCGTGGATGTTTGAGACCGAGTACGTCATTACCATGGTGCTCGGACTGTGGATGGTTAACGTGGTATTTTCCCTTGGGCACCGCCTGCTGAACTTCCAGTCGGCGCGGGTGACCTATTTTGTCAATGCCTCGCTGTTTATTTATCTGGTGCACCACCCGCTCACCCTGCTGTACGGCGCGTGGATTGCTCCTGCCATCCAATCAAACGCCTTAGGGTTTATTGCCGGGCTGATTTTTGTGGTGGGCATTGCGGTGATCCTCTACGAAATTCATCTGCGGATCCCGCTGCTGCGCTTCCTCTTTTCGGGGAAATTCCAGACTAAAACGCCGAAGCCGCAGGTTTCGGCCAACGGATAGCCCCGTCGGGGCTGCGCCAGGCGCGCGGCCCCGGGGCAGGCCAGCGAAGATTATTTTTTGTCAAACAGAAGCTGGAACAGGTCGCGATAGAGCGCGGCCATCGCCGGCTTATTGGCCTCCGCTGCGGTGGTCAGCTCGCGACGGTACGCCGCGCCCTCGGTTAATATCGCAATCAGTTCACTGGCGGCATCGATCTGCTCCGCCGACATCTCGGGATGAGAGTGACGGGTAAGCCGACCGCCCTCCTCTTTCAGGCGCCGGTCGGCCTGCTGTAAAATTTCGCGCAGGCGCGGGTTTCTCGAGGCTTCGGCGTTAATCTCCATCAGCAGATAATTGTCGGTTATCGTGGCGGCCGACGGCGGTATAACGCCAGCCAGCAGCGATGCCATCCGCTCAAGGTCGTGATTGCCGCGAATTATCTCCTCCACCCTGGCGTGAACAATTTCGCTGACTATCGCCTCGATGATCTCCTCTTTGCTCGCAAAAATGCGGTACAGCTGCCCTACGCTAAGCCCGGCCTCGCGGGCAATATCGGCAACGGATGCGCCGTGGAGCCCTTTTGCGGCAAAACATGCTTGTGCCGCAGAAACAATCTCCGCCCGACGAACGAGCTGCTTTTGCGCTACCTTTCCCTCAGCCACCAACAGATCTCCTTCATTGATAATTGCCGACGCCTGCCTGGCCAGCAGCGTCGGCTGCGCTGCGCCTATTGTGCCTGCAGCAGGCGGTGATAAATCTCAGCCGTTTCGGCATCAAAACAGACAAAGCAGACGCGTTCCAGCGGATTGTAGCGCGTGAGGAAGGCGTTCACCGTCCGCACGGCGATCTCCGCCGCAGCCTGCTTAGGGTAGCCGTATACACCGGTGCTGATCGCCGGGAAGGCAATAGAACGGTAGCTATTCGCCGCCGCCAGCTGCAGGCTGTTTTTATAGGCATCGGCCAGCAGTTCAGCCTCCTGGCGATCGCCGCCGTGCCAGACCGGCCCAACGGCGTGAATCACCGCGCTGGCCGGGAGCTGGCCGGCGGTGGTGATCACCGCATGACCGGGAGCGCACTCGCCCTGCTGCTGACGCACTATTTTGCACGCGGCCAGCAGCTCCGGCCCGGCGGCTCGATGAATAGCGCCGTCAACCCCGCCGCCGCCGAGCAGTGAAGGGTTAGCAGCGTTGACGATAACATCGACCGCCAGCGTCGTGATGTCTCCGAGAATAACCTCAGGTTTAACAGCCATTTCGCCTCCTGTCGGCAAACGTCTTAAGTAAAGCTTAGCGGTAATATCGCATGACGGCCCCAAGGACGAAACCCCGAGGCCCGGCAATGCGCGATATTCGGTTGCCAGAATAGCAAGGGTATGTTGCGGATTAATATACTTTAATTGTACTGATTCGCCGTTTTCAACATCCAGGCTCCGTTTTGCGGGCTGCCGACCGGCAATCCGTTCAATTTTTCACCCGGATCAGGGCGTAACAATATGATTAGCCATCGAATAAAATGGCTTCGAGAGTAAAGTCCGGGGGGGTTACGCCCGCCGTGGCGCAAAGGAGCGCTGCGCAAGCAGGAAAAGGTGATTGACAGAAAAGCAAAACAGGACCTGTGATCCTGTTTATCAGTACGGCATAATGTCGCTTAGGCTTCGTCGGGGGTTTCGTGGGCCAACGATTTACTCTTTTCCGCCCGCGCCGCCAGCCAGAGTCCGCTGTTTTTCATCGCATAGCCAAAAACCAGCCCCAGCGCCAGAGAAGGTACAATCAGACGCCAGTCGCCGCCGCCGGCAAAGGTTGCGCAGGCGCCGATAAAGGTTCCGGGCACGAAGGAGAGCAGCACCTGACGCGCCTGAATGCACATCAGAAACGCCACGATGCCGGTTATCATATAGCCGAGGATTTCCAGATGCGGCGCCAGCGCGCTGCCGTAGACGATCGCCTGGGCCCATATCACGCCGCTCATCACCGTACAGGCAGAGATCAGCAGCCCTTTCAGGCCGCCCTGCGGGCAGGCAAAATAGGCCGTGCAGCCGAGAAAGCCAGCCCAGCTCAGCAGACCGAGCGCAACCGCCACCCATCCCCAGATCCCGGAGAGAATGCCCGTCGTTATTGCAATTGCGAGAAGTATGTTCATGGCGCGTATCATAGCAGATAGGCACCCTTCAAATGCGATCCTGAGCACGCTATCTGAAATTATGCACTCCGCGTTGCATTTTAATTGTGATATGAATCACACTTATTCTTCGTTCTCTTCCTGCAGCTCATCCCACATGGCGGAGAGCGCCTCGCGCGTCAGCGGCGCCATGGTCCGCCAGAAAGGCGTCACCGCATGGGCCTCGACCTTGCCGAGGAAGATCCCGCACCACGGCAGAATATAGTCGGCAAACAGCGTTTCCAGGGTCTCGCTTTCATCTTCCGTCGCATGATCCTCAAGCCACGAAGCGGCCAGCAGCAGGGAACCAATATGGTCAGCTCGCCCCTCTCCGGTTGGGATCCCGTGCTCGCTCAGAAAACCGCGAACTTCGGCCTCCGTTGCACCCTCAACCCAGGCGCTACGATACGGCGGGACGCCGCACTCTTCGCCGACAAACAGCGCGTTGTAATCGGCGGCCAGCGGCTGCACGTCGCAGCTTTTTTGCAGGCGCTCCAGCTGCTCATCCTGCTCCAACGGCCAGCTTGCCGCCAGCTTGCCTTCACGAATAAGGGTAAACAGCGGCACCAGCAGCGGGTCCTGTGGCTGACGATAGTACAGGGAGCCCAGCACGCGGCAGAGGATTGAAAACTCGTTCATTCATTTATTCCAGTTAGACAAATTAAAGATCGGCAAACTCAGCGATCGCCGGCATCCCGCGAGACTCAAGGAAGTTCAGCAGCCGGCGCGGAGAAACGTTAAGGATCCTCTCCTCGGGGAAATTCACCTCATCGAGGATCTTGCGACACTCCCCAAATTCGCCCAGCGTAAAGGCAGTATGCGAATCAGAGCCGAGGGCCACCCAGCCTCCGGCATCGCGCACCGCGGCGGCGATGGCCCGGCAGTTATCTTCACTGCCTACGCGTGAAGAGATAAATGAGGAGTTGTTGATTTCCAGCGCCACCTGGTATTTTGCCGCCGCTTCGGCGATGGCCGGGATATCGACCGGGAATTTAGGGTTGCCAGGGTGGCTGATAATGTGCACCGCGCCGCTTGCCATCGCGGCGATCATCGCCTCGGTATGGGTTGCTTTGTCCTGCGGTGGAAAGACCGGCTCATGGAAGCCCGCAATGAACAGGTCCAGGGAGGTGAGCATCGGACCGGAGCAGTCAATTTCACCGTGAATATTTTTAATGTTGGCTTCAATACCGCGCAAAATGCCAACGCCGTCCACCAGCCGCGGCCAGATGCGCATATTGACGAAGTGCCAGTAGTGCGGCGCATCGGCCATATCCGGGCCATGGTCGGTGATCGCAAAGAGTTTGATCCCCTTGCGCTTTGCTTCGGCAATGTAATCGTGCAGGGTGCTGTAGGCGTGGGTACTGGCGACGGTATGCATGTGCAGGTCAACAGGATACATCACAATCTCCTTCTCTGTTTGTGGCAAGAATAGCAGGAATCAGGACGCATGATTAGCAAAACCCCGCCGCAGCGGGGTTCTCTTTTAATAACCGCGCTGGCGATCGACCTGCCCGCTGACCGTTTCCCCTCGTTCGAGCTGGCTAATCGTACCGGCTATATAGGCAATCGCTTCCTGCGGCCGCGTCACCGCGGCGATATGCGGCGTCATTGCTACTCGCGGATGCGCCCACAGCAGGCTTGCTGCCGGGAGCGGCTCGCGGCTGAAGACATCGAGCATGGCGCCTTTAAGTTTACCGCTTTCCAGCGCCGCCAGCAGATCGTCTTCAACGACATGAACGCCGCGCGCCAGGTTGAGAACATAGCTGCCGTCCGGAAGCTGCGCCAGTAGCTGCTGATTAATAATGCCGACGGTCTCCGCCGTGTTGGGCAGCAGGTTGATCAGGACCCGGGTTTCGCGCAAGAATTCATTCAGCTCATCAGCCCCGGCAAAGCTTTGCACCTGCGGCCACGACTTGCGGCTGCGGCTCCAGCTGCGCAGCGGGAAGCCCCATGCCTGCAGCCCTTGCGCAACCTTCGCGCCGAGCACGCCGGCCCCCATGATGCCGATGGTAAAATCTTCGCGCCGATATTCATCGAGCGGCTGCCAGCGCGCCTGCTGCTTCAGCGCCTGATAATCGTCAAACCGGCGGAACCAGTGCAGCACCTGGCTGACCGCATACTCCTGCATCTGCAGCCCCATACCGGTATCTTCCAGGCGGAACAGCGGAATCGATAGCGGCAGCATCTGCGGATGTTCGCGCAGTTTGCTGAGGATCGAGTCCACCCCCGCGCCGAGCGCAAAGACAGCTTTTAGGTCGCGGCCCTGGAGCATTTCCACCGGCGGGTGCCAGACCAGCGCATAATCGGCGGGCCGATCGTCGCCAGGCTTCCACTCGCGTACGCGCGAACCGGGGAGCTGCTTTTCCAGCTCGGCAATCCAGTACGGGATATCAAACGTCGGGTGGTAAAAGATAATCTCCATTGTGACTCCTGATAGCTAATGTCTTAAGCAGGTTTGCGTTAGCGCCGTATTTTACTTGTTGTTTTCTATTGGTTTGCCAGCATAGCAAATTTCGACTGGCCGGCGGGTAAAAAGAGAGTGGTGGCAAAAAAAACGATTGTCGTGCATTTCGCCAGCAAGTTGCGTGAAGTTTGGCTAAACACGCGCTTTTTTAAAAAAGTTGATTGACGAGAGATACGTATTTCCCTAAATTAGCGCCCGTCCCGGCAGCAACGGGAACAACAATATGGTGAGGTGTCCGAGTGGCTGAAGGAGCACGCCTGGAAAGTGTGTATACGGCAACGTATCGAGGGTTCGAACCCCTCCCTCACCGCCATATTTGAAGAAGAGCTCGTACGCAAGTACGGGCTTTTTTTTCGTCCATTGTGCAGCCTCCGCAGCCTGAGCGGCGCTCTGCCGATGACCGATAACATACCGACCTTTCAACGCATCATTCCGGCATTAATTACCGCCAGCAAACGCCACGCCCCTGCGCTAATCCTCCTCCATACGCTGATACTCTTCGCTGAGGAAATCCACCAGCGCGCGCACCGACGGCAATAGACCGCGGCGTGAGGCAAAAACCGCATGAATCACCTCCCGGCGCGGCTGCCACTCGTCGAGTACCACCACCAGCTCACCCGCCGCCAGCCGATCGCGCACCATTAATAGCGGCAGCTGAACAATGCCAATGCCGGCGATCGCCGCTTCCCGCAGCGCCAGCATGTCGGTGGTCACCATTCGCGGCGTAAAATAGACCTCCGCGCGCGCCCCCCGCGGACCGGTCAGCTGCCATTTATGCTGATGTTTTCCGGCGCCCAGGCTCAGCCCCGGCCACTCGCTCAGTTCAGACGGTGCCTGCGGCTGCCCCATGCGCGCCACCAGCGCCGGGCTGGCAAACAGCCGGTGCCCGCGATCGGCCAGCACGCGCATCACCAGATCGCTATCATCGAAGGGCCGCGGCCGCACGCGGATCGCGACATCGATCCCCTCGCCGACCACATCGACCCGCCGGTTGGTGGCCTCCAGCAGGATATTGACGCTCGGGTAGCGCAGCATAAACCGCGCCAGCATCGGCCCGACGTGGGCATGCAACAAGGTGACAGGACAGGTCAATCTGATGCTTCCGCAGGGTTCGGCCCGCAGCGTTTCAACCGTCTGCTGCGCCGCTTCCGCCTCGATCAGCATTGCTTTGCAGTGCTGATAGAAGGCCTGGCCGATCTCGGTGACTGCGAACTGCCGGGTGGTGCGATGAATCAAGCGCACGCCGAGACGCTCTTCCAGCTGGGCAATGCGGCGGCTTAGTTTCGATTTCGGCTGATCGAGCGCCCTACCCGCAGCGGCGAATCCGCCATGATCCACCACCTGGACAAACCAGGCTAAGTCGTTGAGATCCTGCATCCTTCCCCCGTTGTTCCATTTTCAGAACAGTATAGGTCATTTTTGCTATCTACCGGGGCATTAGCCACGCATCTAAGCTTATCGATATCGAAACACGTAGCCAGGAGAGAGCAATGAAACAGATTACCGGCGTCTACACCGCGCCTGCGCAGCACTGGGTGGGCGATGGTTTCCCGGTTCGCTCGCTGTTTTCCTACACCACGCACGGCGAACGGCTGAGCCCCTTTCTGCTGCTGGACTATGCCGGTCCGCACAGCTTCCCGGCGGGAAGCGGCAAACGCGGCGTCGGCGAGCATCCGCATCGCGGGTTTGAAACCGTAACCGTCGTGTATTCGGGTGAAGTTGAGCACCGCGACTCAACCGGCAGAGGCGGCGTGATTGGCCCCGGCGATGTGCAGTGGATGACGGCGGGCGCCGGGATCCTGCACGAAGAGTTCCACTCGGCGGAATTTACCCGTACCGGCGGCGAGCTGAAGATGATCCAGCTGTGGGTCAACCTGCCGGCCAAAGACAAAATGGCCGCGCCCGGCTACCAGAGCATCACCGCTGACCTCATTCCCCGCGTCGCGCTGCCGGATAATGCAGGCCACGTTCGGGTCATCGCCGGTGATTACGCCGACGTTTCCGGACCGGCACGCACCTTCTCCCCGCTGAACGTCTGGGATATGCAGCTGACGCAGGGGCACGACGTCTCGTTACGCCAGCCTGCCGGCTGGAGCACCGCGCTGGTTGTTCTTGAAGGTGAGATTAGCGTTAACGGCGCTGAAAATGCGCGCGAAGGACAGCTGGTGGTATTGAGCCAGCAGGGTGAAACACTGCATCTCAGCGCGGCCTCTGATGCCAAAGTCCTGCTGCTGGCCGGCGAACCGCTGGGTGAGCCTATCGTCGGCTATGGCCCATTTGTCATGAACAGCAAAACGCAAATCGCCGAAGCGGTGCGTGATTTTAATAGCGGCCGCTTTGGCCAAATCTGAGGCGATGGAGGGGGATAATATGCTTGCTCTTGCCAAAGTTAGCGATTCCCTTCCGGTGATGTCGGCGCACTCAGGAAGCGATAAGCGTTAGCGAACAGCTTGCTTCACAGCGCTAAAGCCACCGCCCCGGCGTTTTTTGCCGGGGCGGTGTTCATTGCTTGAGCGAACGGTAAGGAAAGAATAAATACTGCTTGACCGTTTTAGCGCAACTCCCTATAGTACCGCCCCGTTGCCCACCCAAGGTGTGCAGCGAAACAATATGGTGAGGTGTCCGAGTGGCTGAAGGAGCACGCCTGGAAAGTGTGTATACGGCAACGTATCGAGGGTTCGAACCCCTCTCTCACCGCCATATTTGAAGAAGAGCTCGTACGCAAGTACGGGCTTTTTTTTCGCATGTTGCCTCCCCCATTCGCAGGGAGCGCCCCCCCGAGACGAAACCGCACTCATCCGGCTACCGGCCCTGGTCTCCCTATGCTACTTTTTTTATATACCCAACAAAAATACGGATATAAAAATGAGCACGATTGTCGTTGTGGTTCTGACTTACGTTGAACCGCTGGATGAAGTTGACGTCCCGCTTCCCGCGCACGTGGAGTGGCTTAAAAAGGGGTATGCCGACGGCTTGTTTCTGGCCTCGGGTCGCAAAATACCGCGTTCCGGTGGCGTGACCCTCGCCTGGGGCGATGATATGGAAACGCTGCACGCCACGCTCAGCAAGGATCCTTTCCAGCAATCAGGCGTTGCCAGGGCCGATATCATCCCTTTTGAAGCCACGATGACCGCTCCCTCATTACAAAACCTGCTGTAAAACGACATCACAAAGCCCTGCTTTCCTCTCCCAGGGGCGGTGCCCGCTATTCATCACTATTTCGTCTCGTTTATCGATACGCCGGGGCATCTGGCGATGCTCCGGCTTCGCTCGCGCCTCCTGACCCTGGGCCCCTTTTTGCAGTAGATTACGATCGCTGACAAATCTATACTTGGCGCACAATTTAATCCTAAGGCCTGGACATGACCTTCTCTTCCCCACAAAACAAACGCGGCGTGACGCCGGCTAAAGCCATGGTCGCGGCGATCAGCGGCTACGCAATGGATGGTTTCGACCTGCTGATCCTCGGCTTCATGCTGCCGGCAATCAGCGCTTCTCTGGCGCTCAGCACCTCTCAGGCGGGTTCTCTCGTCACCTGGACGCTCATCGGCGCGGTGCTGGGCGGGATTCTATTTGGTCACCTCAGCGATCGCCTCGGGCGCATTCGCGTCCTGACCTTCACGATCCTGATGTTCTCCGTTTTTACCGGTCTTTGCGCGGTCGCCCAAGGCTATTGGGATCTGCTGGCCTATCGCACCCTGGCGGGTATGGGGCTCGGCGGCGAATTCGGTATCGGCATGGCGCTGATTGCCGAAGTCTGGCCCGCCCATAAGCGCAACCGGGCCTCGGCATGGGTCGGCATCGGCTGGCAGCTAGGGGTCCTGCTTGCCGCCTTTATCACGCCGCTCCTGCTGGACATCATCGGCTGGCGCGGGATGTTTCTGGTCGGCCTGCTGCCGGCGCTGGTCTCGTTTGCCATACGCCGCGGCATGGGCGAACCCGAGGCGTTTACCAAAGATAGCCGCGTCGCTGAGGAAATGTCGTTCACGGCGCGGATCAAGATGCTGTTTGCCGACAGCGCCACCTCGAAGGCCAGTATCGGCATTCTGATCCTGTGTTCGGTGCAGAATTTTGGCTACTACGGCCTGATGATCTGGATGCCCAGCTATCTCTCCTCCAGCTTTGGCTTTTCGCTGACCAAATCCGGACTGTGGACGGCGGTCACCGTCGTGGGGATGACCTTCGGCATCTGGCTGTTTGGCGTGCTGGCGGATCGCTTCCCGCGCTGGAAAATCTTCCTTATTTACCAGGTCGGCGCGGTGGTGATGGTGATTATCTACGCCCAGCTGCGCGACCCCATCGTCATGCTGTTTACCGGGGCGCTGATGGGAATGTTCGTCAACGGGATGATCGGCGGCTACGGGGCGCTTATCTCCGATACCTACCCGCTGAAAGTGCGCGCCACCGCGCAGAACGTGCTGTTTAATCTCGGGCGCGGCGTCGGCGGATTTGGGCCGCTGGTGATTGGCCTGTTCGTCAGCCACTGGTCGTTTACCGCGGCGATCACCCTGCTGGCCCTGCTCTATCTGCTGGATATTTTCGCCACCCTGTACCTGCTGCCGAAAAAGCAGGGCAGCGAAGATACGCTGGGGGCGATTGGCTAAGCCAAGAACCGCGTCGGTGTCGGGATATGCCCCGCGCAGAAAAAACAAAGCCCGCAAATGTGGACTGCACCCCAAAAGTTGGACACCCAACTGAGTAAGGTGCAGTTTTTTATGGCGAAGCCAAAATACACCCTCGAAACCAGAATGGCTGTGGTCAGCCATTACCTCTGCGGCAATGACGGGACACAACGGACCGCAGAACGTTTTGGTGTCGAAAGAACATCCGTTCGTCGCTGGGTCAGAGCCTGGCAATGACACGGTATTGATGGCATTACATGGAAAAATGACCGCCATTCTCCGGCATTCCGGCTTGCTGTTGTCCGGACTGTTCTCGGTGAAGAACGTTCAATGCACGAAGCTGCCGCACGGTTTAATATCTCAAACGAGACCGTTGTCCGGCACTGGGTTAATGTCTACAAAGACGCTGGTGAGAATGGACTTCTGAGCATAAAACCCGGCCGGAGCAAAGGCATGACAAAACCCAAAAAAGCATCCCCACTTACCGATGAGGCGCTGGAAAAGTTATCTCCCGAAGAGCTGCGGGCTGAGCTCCGTTACCTGCGTGCAGAGAATGCCTACCTAAAAAAGCTGAAGGCCTTAGTTCAAAGCGAGAAAAACGGCAAAAAGCCGCAATAATCAGTGAGCTAAGGCGTAAGTATGCGCTTAGTGACCTTCTGCGTGCAGCGGGGATATCCCGCAGTACGTGGTATCACAATATGAACGCGCTGAAGCGAGTGGACAGGTATGCCGGGCTGAAAGACAAAATCAGAGAGATACACCACCATCATAAAGGGCGTTATGGTTACCGCAGGATCACGCTCTCACTGAGAAAGCAGGAGCTGCTGGTGAACCATAAAACAGTACAACGGCTGATGGCAGAGTTGTCACTCCGGTCGCTTATCAGGGTGAAGAAATATCGCGCCTGGAAAGGGGAAGCGGGCAAGGCAGCCTCCAACATCCTGAGTCGGAACTTCAGTGCATCAAAAGCCAACGAAAAGTGGGTAACGGATGTTACAGAGTTCTCGATACAGGGTAAAACGCTGTACCTGTCACCGGTTCTCGATCTTTTTAACCGGGAAATCATCTCATACAGCCTGTCGGAAAGACCGGTGATGGAAATGGTGAATACCATGCTGCGTGATGCGTTCGCAAAGCTCAGTCCAGAAGATGCCCTGTTGTTGCACTCGGATCAGGGGTGGCAGTATCGAATGGCAGCCTATCATGCAAATTTAAAGGCACAGGGCATAACGCAAAGTATGTCGCGCAAAGGAAACTGCCTGGATAATGCTGTAATGGAGAACTTCTTCGGTACGCTGAAATCGGAGTGTTTTTATCTGAGCCAGTTCGGGAGTCTCAGCGAACTGAGGGAGGCGATAGAGGAATATATCCATTACTACAACAACGAAAGAATAAGCCTGAAATTAAAAGGCCTGAGTCCGGTAGAATACCGAACCCAGGTCCTGAAAGCTGCTTAACATGAACTGTCCAACTTTATGGGGTCAGTCCATTTCCCGGACTTTGCATTGAATATAACCGCTAGTAGTAGGCTTTCAGCGCTCGCTGGCAGAGCATCGAGCGGACGCAGTCGTCGGTCGTAAAGCGGACAATACCGACCATCTCGTCTTCTTCAAAACGCGCCAGCGCATCAACCAGGCCAGACCTTACGCCAGAGGGTAAATCACACTGGGTAATGTCGCCGTTGACGATGACCGTCACGTTCTCCCCGAGGCGGGTCAAAAACATTTTCATTTGCGCAGCGGTCACGTTCTGAGCCTCGTCCAGAATCACAACCGCATTTTCAAATGTACGTCCACGCATATAGGCGAACGGCGCGATTTCCACCTTGCCGATTTCCGGCCGCAGGCAGTATTGCATAAAGGAAGCGCCCAACCGTCTCACCAGCACGTCATAAACGGGGCGGAAATAGGGGGCAAATTTCTCGGCGATATCTCCCGGTAAGAAGCCGAGGTCTTCATCGGCCTGCAGAACGGGACGGGTAACAATAATTCTGTCCACATCCTTATGGATCAGAGCCTCAGCTGCTTTCGCCGCGCTGATCCAGGTCTTCCCGCACCCGGCTTCACCGGTGGCAAAGATCAGCTGTTTATTGTCAATGGCATTCAAATAATGCACCTGAGCGTCATTGCGCGCTTCAATCGGCGATAAATCGCGGCTGTCCCGCGCCATGCCGATTGCTTCTACGCCACTCATTTGCACAAGCGATGTGACCGATTCTTCTTCGCGCTGCTTATGGCTGCGCGAATCCTGTCTCAGCACACGTTTGGCCTCACGACGAGCTTTGGTCACTGCTTTTTGTCTTCCCATGGATAGCACCTTGCGTTGTTGGTTTACATCACACGCGTCAATATCGACGCGATTATGCGCACGAACGATTGAGGTTTGGCTTCCTTGTAAGCCATTGCTTGCCTGTCGAATTGACAACGGGTCGCGGCTACGCGCACCGCGTACCCGGTCTGGGTTCGGATTATCTGTGGTGACGGGAGAAAGATTTGGGGTGTGGGAATCGCGGCCGGAAGTGTGGCCCCCGTGCTGATGAGTACGGTAAGAAGTTTTACATTTTCCGTTACAGCAATCGGGCATTCGCGATCTCCATAGTGAACGACATCACTGCCGGGAACTACCGCGTCTGTAATAAGTACATCAAAAATAATTCTTAATGCAACTTATTTTTTACATACAGACAACAAATAATTCTCATCGCAGCTCTGGAGAGTTTCCGACAATTAGATTACAGAAAAATAACACAAGGCAGGAAATACAAAAAAAGAATGGAAAAACAGCAGAAAACGCCCTGCCCTTGCGGGCAGGAACGTCAGGCTTCAAGCAAGGACTGCGCCAGGTAGTGCTGGCTATCCTTGACGCCCGGCAGCGCAAAGAAGTAGCCGCCGCCAATCGGCTTAACGTACTCCTCCAGCGCTTCGCCGTTGAGACGCTTTTGCACCGTCAGGAAACCTTTTTCCAGATCGTGTTGATAGCAGACAAACAGCAGCCCCATATCCAGCTGTCCGGAGTTGGTCACCCCCAGCGAATAGCTGTAGCCGCGGCGCATCATCAGGTTCGACTGCGTCTGCGGCGTGCGCGGGTTAGCCAGCCGAATGTGGCTATCCAGCGCGATAATATCGCCATCGGGATCTTTAGCGTAATCCGGCACGTCGTGCTCGTGCTGCATCCCCAGCGGCGCGCCGCTGTGCTTGTCGCGGCCGAAAATCGTCTGCTGCTCTTTCAGCGGCGTACGATCCCAGAACTCAACGTGGAACTGGATAATACGCGCCGCCTGGTAGCTGCCGCCCGTCGCCCACGCCGGTTCTCCCTGCCCGGCGGTAACCCATACCACCTCGTCCATCAGCGCGCCGTCGGTGCTGACCGGGTTCGCCGTACCGTCCTTAAAGCCCAGCAGGTTAACCGGCGTCTCCTTGCCTTTGCTCCGCGCGGCGCTATCGGAGATAAAGCCTTCGCGCTTCCAGCGGACGCTCAGCAGATCCGGCGTATGCTTAATCACATCGCGCAGCGCATGGATCACCGTATCCTGGGTGTTGGCGCAAATCTGTAGCAGCAGATCGCCGTGACAGAGCGCGGCATCCAGCGAATCGTTGGGAAAGCGCGTCATCTTCTGCAGCTTCTTCGGCGCGAGACTCGCTAAGCCATAGCGCTCGTCGAATAGCGAATGGCCGACCGAAACAGTCATCGTCAGGTTATCCGGGGCGATCCACGGCCCGAGAATGCCCGAGTCCATCGGCGGCAGGCGCGGATTCGGCGTGTCCGGCGCAGGCCCGCCCTTGGTCAGGAAGGCAATACGCTGGGTCAGCAGGCGGAACAGGCGCTCGAGGTCGGCCTTATCGCCGGCCAACACGTCGAAAGCCACCAGCATCATCGCGGTTTGCTGCGGGGTGAGGATCCCCGCCTGGTGCAGCCCATAAAAGGGCTGCTCCTCCATACGCGCGTTGGGCGATAACGTGCCCGGCGAGCTGGTGCTTTTGGCCGCATGCGCAACCGGACAGCCACCAGCGATGGCCAGCGCGCCGCCTAGCGCGCCGATCCCTTTTAATAACCGCCGACGAGAAGGTTCATTCACCTCGAATTGCTTCTGCTCTGCCATTGCTTTAGTCCAGACCCAGGATCCCGCGCAGCTGAGCCAGATCTTCCGCCAGGGTGGTGATCGGACCTTTCAGCGCGTTACGATCCGCATCGGTCAGCTTGTCATAGGTTTCATAGCCGTCTTTGGTACGGTATTTCGCGAGGATCGCGTCAACTTTCTTGAAGTTAGCGTCAACTTTCGCCAACAGCGCGGCGTTCTCTTTTTGCAGCTGCGGACGCAGCAGGTCGACAATTTTCTGCGCGCCGTCAACGTTAGCCTGGAAGTCCCACAGATCGGTATGGCTGTAGCGATCTTCTTCACCGCTGATTTTGCTGGCGGCCACTTCTTCAATCAGGCCCGCGGCGCCGCCCACCACTTTAGACGGCGGGAACGCCAGCTCGCTGATGCGTTTTTGCAGCTCCAGCACGTCGGTATTCAGACGGTCGGCGTAGCTCTCCATGCCCTTGGTGCTGTTGTCGCCAAACAGGGCTTTTTCCAGACGGTGGAAGCCGGTGAATTTCGGATCTTCCGCTTTCTTCTCATAGTCGTCTTCACGGGCATCAATACTGCCGTCAAGATCGGAGAACAGCTCGGCAATCGGTTCGATACGTTCGTAGTGCTGACGCGTCGGGGCATACAGCGCTTTCGCTTTTTCGATATCGCCCGCTTTCACCGCGTCGGTGAAGGCCTTCGTGCCGGTAACCAGCTGGGCGGTTTCCGCCGTGACGTAGGCTTTATAGGCGGTGATCGCATCGCCGAGGCTCAGCAGCGCGTCGGCTTTCGCCGCGTCTTTGGTGGCCGAACCGGTGACAATCAGCTTACCTTTCGGGTTGGTCAGCAGGCCGCAGGTCATATCATATTCGCCCGGCTGCAGGTTAGCCGTCAGCTTTTGCGTAAAGCCCGGCGCAATGTTTTCGCGCTCTTCCACGACCATCACACCCTTGAGGATCTCCCACTCCAGCGCTTTCTGGCTGTGGTTCTGAATGATGAACTGCGTTTTACCCGCTTTCACGGTCACATTCATCGGTTCACACTGCTTGTCATTAACGGTCACTTTTACCTGCGGAATATCCGCAGCCTGGGCGCAAAAGGCGGAGCTGAACAACGCTGCGACGGCAAGCTGCAGCGCATTACGGCGAAAATGAATCATCATGATCATCCCTTTCGGTAAGTATGTGGTAACGATATATCCTGCGGCGCCCTACTTAAGCGGAGCGGAACGCGAGGCTGCTGGATTGCTACGCGGCGGCAGCGCAAACAGCACCAGCGCCGGAATCAAATAGATAAAGTACACCGCCACTTCGCTGACGGTCGGCGCTTCCTGATAGCCGAAGATGCCTTCAAGCAGCGTACCGAACAGGCTGTGCGTCGACAGCACGCCGCTCAGATCGAACGCCACGTCCTGGAAGTGGTTCCACAGCCCGGCCTCGTGGAAGGCGCGAATGGCGCCTGCGGCAAGGCCCGCGGCGACCAGCAGGATGAACAGGCTGGTCCACTTGAAGAACGCGCCGAGATTAAGGCGGATGCCGCCCCAGTACAGCAGGAAACCGAGGACGACTGCGGTGGCGAGGCCAAGTATCGCGCCCAGCGGCGGCCAGATACCGACATCCTGCTGGAACGCCGCCAGCAGGAAAAATACCGACTCCAGCCCTTCGCGCGCCACGGCAAAAAAGACCATCATCACCAGCGCCCAGCCGTGGTTGTTACCGCGCTGCAGGGCGTTATCCACCGCCTGTTCCAGCTGCTGCTTCACGTTGCGCGACACCTTGCGCATCCAGAACACCATCCAGGTCAGGATAAAGACCGCGACCAGCGCCACGATGCCCTCAAACAGCTCCTGTTCACGCTGCGGAAATTCGCCGGTTGTTTCGTTGATAAAGATCCCCAGGCCGAGACACAGCGCCGCCGCGAGGATGACCCCAATCCACATTACGCCAATCCAGTTTCCGCGCTGAGTGCGTTTCAGATAGCTGGCGATCAGGCTGACAATCAGCGCTGCTTCCAGGCCTTCACGTAACATGATGAGAAATGGAACAAACATGCCGACATCCTTAAATGTGAGCCGCAGTCAACGGATGCAAAGATAGGTAAATATTTCTGATAGTGATTATCATTACAATAATCAGAAACACAAGTGAAATGTGTAGAGAATGATGACGAGTTGTAAATTAATCGCTGAAAAATAATTACTTAGGCAATTATTCGCCTGCGCCGGCGGCAGCGAATAGGATCGACGGTTTTTTCACAGCAGATATTTACCGGGCGTAGCGGCTGTGGCTAAATAGCGGCCTTATTTACCTGCAAAAAGAATAATATGACTCAGTTTTTACACTTCCTGCTGGCACTGGTGGTTATCCTCGGCCTTGCCTGGCTTGCCAGCTATGACCGACAAAAAATCCGCGTTCGCTATATTATCCAGTTAATTATTATTGAAATTGCCCTGGCTTTCTTTTTTCTCCACGCCGAAAGCGGCCTGTGGATAGTTAAAAATATCTCCGGCTTTTTCACCTCATTACTCGGCTTTGCCGCTGAGGGCACCAACTTTGTATTTGGCGGCATGAGTGAAAAAGGCCTGGCCTTTATTTTCCTCGGCGTGCTGTGCCCGATTGTCTTTATCTCCGCGCTAATTGGCATTCTCCAGCACTGGCGCATTCTGCCCATTTTTATTCGCGTCATCGGCACCCTGCTGTCAAAGGTCAACGGCATGGGCAAGCTCGAGTCCTTTAACGCCGTCAGCTCGCTGATCCTCGGACAGTCGGAAAACTTCATTGCCTATAAGGGCGTGCTCGGCGATATCTCCTCTCGCCGGCTGTTCACCATGGCCGCCACCGCGATGTCGACGGTGTCGCTGTCGATTGTCGGCGCCTATATGAGCATGCTGGACGCGAAATACGTCGTCGCGGCGCTGATCCTCAATATGTTCAGCACCTTTATTGTGCTGTCCATTATTAACCCGACGCGACCGGGCAGCGAAGAAGAGATTAAGCTGGAGAAACTGCATGAGTCGCAGAGCTTCTTTGAAATGCTCGGCGAATATATTCTGGCTGGCTTCAAGGTCGCGATGATTATTCTGGCGATGCTGATGGGCTTTATTGCCTTAATCAGCGCCGTTAACGCCCTCTTCGCTACCCTATTTGGCCTCAGCTTCCAGCAGATTCTGGGCTACGTCTTTTACCCGCTGGCGTGGCTGATTGGTATTCCGCTCAGCGATGCGCTGAACGCCGGGAGTATTATGGCGACCAAGCTGGTGGCCAACGAATTTGTCGCCATGATCGAGCTGCAGAAAATTGCCGCCGGCATGACGCCGCGCGGGCTGGGCATTCTGTCGGTCTTCCTGGTCTCTTTTGCTAACTTTGCCTCGATTGGCATCATCGCTGGCGCCATTAAGGGGCTTAACGAGCCGCAGGGCAACATTGTTTCCCGCTTCGGCCTGCGCCTGGTCTACGGCGCGACGCTGGTCAGCCTGCTCTCCGCCAGCTTCGCCGGTCTGGTGCTGTAAGCGCGAGCATGCGCCACGAATATCGCCACAATTAAGGCGGGGCATCGCCCCGCCTTTTCTTTAGCAATACCTTAATTTAGCAGTGCAGGTTATTTAGAAATGAACGCAAACCTGGCGATCGACGCGCATCACTGACTCCTGGGCGAAGCGCGACTTATAGATCGTGCGCAGCGCTTCAATCCCCTCTTCGCTCTTCACATCTTTCCCGTGGATCAGCATCAGCGCCTTGCTCTGCTCACGCGCCACGGTGCCGTCGTTACCCAGCCACTGGCCTCGGGCGTCAAACACCGTCAGGCCGTCGCGAAAGCGCGGGGTGACGTCGCGGTCAACAAACTGCAGCCACTCCGCGGGGGTGATATCTTTGCCCGCCGGACGGCTGAGGCCGAAGTACAGCGTGGTCTGCTCCATGGAATTTTCCGCCGGGCAGGCGCCGGCAGCCGGTGCTGAAACGGTCGTTTTGGCCGGCGCCACGCAGCCGCCAAGCAGCCCTGCCAGCACCAGCGCCATTGCACCCTGTCTGAAACTCATATTGCTATCCTCATTGTTATTTGTGCTCAGATATCAGCGTATTTTCAGAGAATTAGCAAGAGGGTTCCCGTCGCTCTCGGGCCGGCTGCGGCGAGCCGCGGGCACAAAAAAACCCGCCGGAAGCGGGCTTTAGCAGTAAGCCTACGCTTACTCTACGGTCGCGCGGACCGGCGGCGCAGAGTGATAGTGGGCGTTGGCCTCGGCAAAACGCTGCTGCATGGATGCCGAAGGCGCTTTGCTCAGCAGGCTGAAGACCACGATCCCGAGGCTACCAAAGATAAAGCCAGGGATGATTTCGTACAGGCCCAGCCAGCCAAACTGTTTCCAGATGATAACGGTCAGCGCGCCGATAACCATGCCGGCCAGCGCACCGTTGCGGGTCATGCGTGACCACATAACGGAGAACAGCACCACCGGACCGAAGGCCGCGCCGAAGCCCGCCCACGCGTAGCTCACCAGGCCCAGCACGCGGTTGTCCGGATTTGCCGCCAGCGCGATAGCAATCAGCGCCACCACCAGCACCATCATCCGACCTACCCATACCAGCTCTTTCTGCCCGGCGCTCTTACGCAGGAAGGCTTTATACAGATCCTCGGTAATCGCGCTGGAACAGACCAGCAGCTGGCAGCTCAGGGTTGACATTACCGCCGCCAGAATCGCCGACAGCAGAATCCCGGCAATCCACGGGTTAAACAGGATTTGCGTCAGTTCAATAAACACGCGCTCGGAGTTCTGATTCACCGCCCCGGCCAGCGCCGGGTTGTTGTTAAACCACGCGATGCCGAAGAAGCCAACCGCCACGGCGCCCGCCAGGCAGAAAATCATCCAGGTCATGCTGATACGGCGCGCATGAACGATACTGTGGTGGGAGTCCGCGGCCATAAAGCGCGCCAGAATATGCGGTTGACCAAAGTAGCCCAGCCCCCAGCCCATCAGCGAGATGATGGCGACGAAATTAAGCCCTTTCAGCATATCGACGTTTTCAATGCTCTTTTGCTTGATCACCTCCAGCGAATCGCCGAAGCCGCCGACGGAAATAATCACCATCACCGGGGTCAGGATCAGCGCGAAGATCATCAGGCTGGCCTGGACGGTATCGGTCCAGCTTACCGCGAGGAATCCGCCGATAAAGGTATAAATAATCGTCGCGGCGGCTCCGGCCCACAGGGCCGTTTCATAGCTCATGCCGAAGGTGCTTTCAAACAGACGCGCGCCGGCAACAATGCCGGAGGCACAATAAATAGTGAAGAACAGCAAAATAACCAGCGCGGAAATAATACGCAGCACCCGACTTTTATCTTCAAAACGGCCGGTGAAATAGTCCGGCAGGGTCAGGGCATTATTATTCATCTCGGTATGAACGCGCAGGCGACCGGCCACCAACCTCCAGTTAACCCATGCCCCCAGCGTCAGGCCGATGGCAATCCAGCTCTCGGAAATACCGGAAAGAAATATAGCCCCCGGCAGCCCCATCAGCAGCCAGCCGCTCATATCTGAAGCTCCGGCAGACAGCGCGGTCACGAACGGACCAAGGCTACGCCCACCGAGAATATAATCATCGAAATTCTTCGTCGATCGCCAGGCAATAAACCCGATCAGTATCATGCCAAATATATAAATAGTAAAAGTCACCAACATCGGGGTGCTAATAGCCATGCAAATCTCCAGATTTTTTGTCGACAGCGTCCAGATTTGTCGTTTTATGCCACTACCGGAACGGGGTAATGGCACAATGGTTGTATTGGGCGACCGTATCCTGACGGAAGCTGCGGTTTTTCACAAACGATTTAACACAGCATTTACACTAATTCCGCCGATGACCAAACCTCATTTTGTTATAGGTTGCACTTCCTCACGTTTTCATCGGTTGCACCTGGTAAAACTGTTAACTGACGCAGGTAAATACGCCTTTAAATAAAGGTTAAATTACCGCTAATCCTATTATTAAATTTAACAACAAAACCATTTTTCAGTCTGACCCACAAGTTGCAATTAACAAGGTTGCACAAAGTTGCAACATAGTAGATATTCCTACGCAACCGCATAACCGCACAGAAGCTCAGCTCGCCGAATCATGCCGCCACAATACGGGTCGGGTCATGGATGAAGCGAATGACCAATAACAGGAGTTCATGACATGGGCACCACCACCATGGGCGTTAAACTTGACGAAGCTACCCGCGAGCGCATCAAGTCCGCCGCCAGCCGTATCGACCGCACGCCGCACTGGCTGATTAAGCAGGCGATTTTCAACTATCTGGAAAAGCTGGAGAATGACGAATCGCTGCCCGAGCTTCCGGCGCTGCTCTCCGGCGCGGCCAACGAAAGCGACGAAGCTGCTCCGCTGAGCGAAGAGCCGTACCAGCCGTTCCTTGAATTTGCCGAGCAGATCCTGCCGCAGTCGGTGGCGCGGGCAGACATTACCGCCGCTTATCGCCGCGCCGAAACCGACGCCGTGCCGATGCTCCTCGAGCAGGCCCGCCTGCCGCAGGCGCTGGGCGAACAGGCGCACAAGCTCGCCTGGACGCTGGCGGAAAAGCTGCGCAATCAAAAAAACGCCAGCGGGCGCGCCGGGATGGTGCAGAGCCTGCTGCAGGAGTTCTCCCTCTCCTCGCAGGAGGGCGTGGCGCTGATGTGCCTCGCGGAGGCGCTGCTGCGTATTCCGGATAAAGCCACCCGCGACGCCCTGATCCGCGACAAGATCAGCAACGGTAACTGGCAGTCGCACATCGGCCGCAGCCCGTCGCTGTTCGTTAACGCCGCCACCTGGGGGCTGCTGTTTACCGGCAAGCTGGTCTCCACCCACAATGAAACCAGCCTGTCGAGCTCGCTGAACCGCATCATTGGCAAAAGCGGCGAACCGCTGATTCGCAAAGGCGTCGATATGGCGATGCGCCTGATGGGCGAGCAGTTCGTCACCGGCGAAACCATCGCCGAAGCGCTGGCCAACGCCCGCAAGCTGGAAGAGAAAGGCTTCCGCTACTCCTACGATATGCTCGGGGAAGCGGCGCTGACCGCCGCCGACGCCCAAGCCTATATGGTCTCCTATCAGCAGGCCATTCACGCGATCGGCAAAGCCTCCAACGGCCGCGGCATCTATGAGGGTCCGGGGATCTCCATCAAGCTCTCCGCCCTGCATCCGCGCTACAGCCGCGCGCAGTACGATCGGGTGATGGATGAGCTCTATCCGCGCCTGAAGTCGCTGACCCTGCTCGCGCGTCAGTACGATATCGGCATTAATATCGACGCCGAAGAGGCCGATCGCCTGGAGATCTCTCTCGACCTGCTGGAGAAGCTGTGCTTTGAGCCAGAGCTGGCGGGCTGGAACGGGATCGGCTTCGTTATTCAGGCCTATCAGAAACGCTGCCCGTTCGTGATCGACTCGCTGATCGATCTCGCCACCCGCAGCCGCCGTCGTCTGATGATCCGCCTGGTCAAGGGCGCTTACTGGGATAGCGAAATCAAGCGCGCGCAGATGGACGGCCTGGAAGGCTATCCGGTTTATACCCGCAAGGTTTACACCGACGTCTCCTATCTCGCCTGCGCGAAAAAGCTGCTGACGGTGCCGAGCCTGATTTACCCGCAGTTCGCCACCCATAACGCCCACACCCTGGCGGCCATTTACCAGCTGGCGGGGCAGAACTATTACCCGGGTCAGTACGAGTTCCAGTGCCTGCACGGCATGGGCGAGCCGCTGTACGAGCAGGTGGTAGGCAAAGTGGCCGACGGCAAGCTCAACCGACCGTGCCGAATCTATGCCCCGGTCGGCACCCACGAAACCCTGCTGGCCTACCTGGTACGCCGCCTGCTGGAGAACGGCGCCAACACCTCCTTCGTCAACCGTATCGCCGATACCAGCCTGCCGCTTGACGAACTGGTCGCTGACCCGGTCAGCGCGGTCGAGAAGCTGGCCCAACAGGAGGGCCAGGCCGGCCTGCCGCATCCGAAAATTCCGCTGCCGCGCGATCTCTATGGTCAGGGCCGCAGCAACTCCGCGGGGCTGGATCTGGCGAACGAGCACCGCCTCGCCTCCCTCTCCTCCTCTTTACTCAACAGCGCCCTGCACAAGTGGCAGGCCTTGCCGATGCTGGAGCATCCGGCTGCCGAAGGCGAGCTGCAGGCGATCGTTAACCCTGCCGAGCCGAAGGATATCGTCGGCCACGCACGAGAAGCCAGCGACGAAGAGGTACAGCAGGCGCTGACCAGCGCGGTCAACTGCGCGCCGATCTGGTTCGCCACCCCGCCGCAGGAGCGTGCGGCGATCCTCGAGCGCGCGGCGATCCTGATGGAAGGCCAAACGCAGACGCTGATCGGGATTCTGGTGCGCGAAGCGGGTAAAACCTTCAGCAACGCCATCGCCGAAGTTCGCGAAGCGGTCGACTTCCTGCACTACTACGCCGGCCAGGTTCGCGACGACTTTGATAACGAAACCCACCGTCCGCTGGGTCCGGTGGTATGCATCAGCCCGTGGAACTTCCCGCTGGCGATCTTCACCGGTCAGATTGCCGCCGCGCTGGCCGCGGGCAACAGCGTGTTGGCGAAACCCGCCGAGCAGACGCCGCTGATCGCCGCTCAGGGCGTGGCGATTCTGCTGGAAGCCGGCGTCCCGCCGGGCGTTATCCAGCTGCTGCCGGGCCGCGGGGAAACCGTCGGCGCCGCGCTCACCGGCGACCACCGCGTGCGCGGGGTGATGTTTACCGGCTCCACCGAGGTCGCGACGCTGCTGCAGCGCAACATCGCCAGCCGCCTTGATGCCCAGGGGCGTCCGACGCCGCTGATCGCTGAAACCGGCGGCATGAACGCGATGATCGTCGACTCGTCGGCGCTGACCGAGCAGGTGGTGGTCGACGTGCTGGCCTCCGCCTTCGACAGCGCCGGCCAGCGCTGCTCCGCGCTGCGGGTGCTGTGCCTGCAGGAGGAGATTGCCGACCATACGCTGACCATGCTGCGCGGCGCGATGGGCGAATGCCGGATGGGCAACCCTGGCCGCCTGACCACCGATATCGGGCCGGTGATTGATGCCGAAGCCAAAGAGAATATCGAGCGTCATATTCAGACCTTGCGCGCCAAGGGCCGCAATGTCTTCCAGGCGGTGCGTGAGAACAGCGACGACGCGCGCGAATGGCAGAGTGGGACCTTCGTTCCGCCGACGCTTATCGAGCTCGACAGCTTTGACGAACTGAAAAAAGAGGTCTTTGGCCCGGTCCTGCACGTGGTGCGCTATAACCGCAACGCGCTGGATCGGCTGGTTGAGCAGATCAACGCTTCCGGCTACGGCCTGACGCTCGGGGTCCATACCCGCATCGACGAAACCATCGCCCAGGTCACCGGCAGCGCAAAAGTCGGCAACCTGTACGTCAACCGTAATATGGTCGGCGCGGTGGTTGGCGTTCAGCCGTTTGGCGGCGAAGGCCTGTCGGGCACCGGCCCGAAAGCGGGCGGTCCGCTGTATCTGTACCGCCTGCTCTCAAGCCGTCCGCAGAACGCCGTCGGCGCAACCCTCGCCCGCCAGGACGCTGAGCGTCCGCTGGACGCCCAGCTGAAAAGCCTGCTGGAAAAACCGCTGGTTGCCCTGCAGCAGTGGGCCACAGGCCGGCCGGAGCTGCAGGCGCTGTGCCAGCAGTATAGCGAACAGGCGCAGGCCGGTACCCAGCGTCTGCTGCCGGGGCCGACCGGCGAGCGCAACACCCTGACCTTTATCCCCCGCGACCGCGTGCTGTGCGTGGCGGATAATGAACAGGATGCGCTGACCCAGCTGGCGGCGGTTGCCGCCGTCGGCTGCGAGATCCTGTGGCCGGACAACGCCCTGCATCGCGAACTGGCGAAGAAGCTGCCGCGCGAAGTCAGCGAGCGCATCCACTTCGCCAAAGAGGCCGAGCTCACCGCCCAGGCCTTCGACGCGGTGATTTACCACGGCGACTCCGATCAGCTGCGCGCGCTGTGCGAACAGGTGGCGGCGCGGGACGGGGCGATCGTTTCGGTTCAGGGATTCGCTCGCGGCGAAACCAACCTGCTGCTGGAGCGCCTCTATATCGAGCGCTCGCTCAGCGTCAATACCGCGGCGGCGGGCGGAAATGCCAGCCTGATGACCATCGGCTAAGGCCGATTCCCGCAGGCGGCGTCGGGCAAAACCGTAGCCCGCCGCCGGGGGATCGCAGACCAGATGACAGCAGGCCAAAGCTGTGGTTAATTAAGGCTCCCGGACGGGGGCCTTTTTTATGTATGGGAGTGGAACAATGAAACGCACTTTACTCGCGCTTGCCGCCCTGTTAGCAAGCGGCCAGGCGCTGGCGGACGAATGCGCCAACGCCAACAATCAGATGGAGATGAATCAGTGCACGGCGGCGCAGTATCAGGCGGCCGACGGCAAGCTCAACCAGACCTACCAGCAGGCCCTGAAGCGTGCCTCCGCCAGCCAGCAGGCGCTGCTGAAGAAATCCCAGCTGGCGTGGATCGCGCTGCGCGACGCCGACTGCGCGTTTTTAACCTCCGGGGCCGAAGGCGGCAGCGTCCAGCCGATGCTGATCAACCAGTGCATGGCGGACAAAACCGTGGAGCGCGAATCGTACCTCTCCTCGCTGCTGCAGTGCGAAGATGGCGATCAGAGCTGTCCGCTTCCGCCAGCCAACTAGCGCACCCGGATCCCTTCGACGATCATCCGCTGAACGTTTTCCACGGTCTGCTGAAAGAACGCTTCATCGCGCAGCGTTGCGCCGGTCACCGCCTCAATCTGGGTGGCAAAATCGGCGTAATGCTGCGTGGTGGCCCAGATCATAAAGATCAGGTGCTGGGGGTCGACCGGCGCCAGCTTGCCGCTTTCAACCCAGCCGGAAACGATCGCCGACTTTTCATCCACCAGCGCTTTCAGATCGCCGGTCAGCTCCCCCATCAGCAGCGGCGCGCCCTGCAGCATCTCGAGGCAGAACAGCTTTGACGCCTGCGGATGGTCGCGGGAGACCTCCAGTTTAAGGCGAATGTACTCGCGGATCGCCACCAGCGGGCTGATATCTTCGCGAAAGGCCTTCAGCGGCGCCAGCCAGATGGTGAGGATCTGCTGCAAAACGGCAACGTACAGCGCCTCTTTCGACGGGTAGTAGTAAAGCAAATTGGTTTTCGATACTCCGGACAGCTCCGCAACCTGCTCGAGCCGCGTGCCGTGAATGCCAAATTGCGAAAACGCGTCCAGCGCGGCGGCGAGGATAGCCTCTTTCTTTGCGCTCACCGCCAGCGAACGCTTGCCGCTTTTTTTCTCGGCGCCCTGTGCCATTTGTTATCTCCTTGTTTCACCGCCATCAGCATAGCAAAAGCCCATCGCCGACACGACCTCCTGCACCCCAATTGCGCATGACTGCCGTTTTTTCGTGCACCGATTTTGACCATTTAGTCTACTTTTTCAAAGCTCACATCCGGCAACCATTAAGCAACACATTAATAACATAGGCTTTTGTAAAACTGGCATCGTCTTTGCTTTATCAGATTAGCGAGGTGGCTCAGGAAGATGCAGGATGCAGCGCCGCACGCCTTCTTGTTTAACGACCGCAAAGAGGTGCATATGAAAATTGGTGTCTTCGTTCCGATCGGCAATAACGGCTGGCTCATTTCCACCCATGCCCCGCAGTACATGCCGACGTTTGAGCTGAATAAAGCGATTGTGCAGAAAGCCGAGCATTACAACTTTGACTTCGCGCTGTCGATGATCAAGCTGCGCGGCTTTGGCGGTAAAACCGAATTCTGGGATCATAATCTCGAATCCTTCACCCTGATGGCGGGCCTCGCGGCGGTGACGTCGCGGATCCAGATCTACGCCACCGCTGCCACCCTGACCCTGCCTCCGGCCATCGTCGCCCGGATGGCCTCCACCATCGACTCTATTTCCGGCGGCCGCTTCGGCGTTAACCTGGTCACCGGCTGGCAAAAGCCGGAGTACGAGCAGATGGGGATCTGGCCGGGTGACGACTATTTCGCCAGCCGCTACGACTATCTCAGCGAATATGTCCAGGTGCTGCGCGATCTGTGGGGTACCGGGAAGAGCGACTTTAAGGGCGACTACTTCACGATGAACGACTGCCGCGTCAGCCCGCAGCCGTCGCAGCCGATGAAGGTGATCTGCGCCGGGCAAAGCGATGCCGGCATGGCCTTCTCCGCCCAGTACGCCGACTATAACTTCTGCTTCGGCAAAGGGGTCAACACCCCGGCCGCCTTCGCCCCGACCGCCGCGCGCATGATGCAGGCGGCGGAAAAAACCGGCCGCGACGTCGGGTCGTACGTGCTGTTTATGGTTATCGCCGACGAAACGGATGAAGCCGCCCGCGCCAAATGGGAGCACTACAAGGCCGGCGCCGACGAAGAGGCGCTGGCGTGGCTCACCGAGCAGAGCCAGAAGGATACCCGCTCCGGCAGCGACACCAACGTCCGCCAGATGGCCGACCCCACCTCGGCGGTCAATATCAACATGGGCACCCTCGTCGGCTCCTACGCCAGCGTCGCCCGCATGCTCGATGAAGTCTCCGCGGTCCCCGGTACCGACGGCGTGCTGCTGACCTTTGATGATTTCCTCGGCGGCATTGACGCCTTCGGCGAGCGCATTCAGCCGCTGATGCGCTGCCGCGACCATATTGCCACCGCTACTCGCGAGGTTGCCTGATGATTACCCTTCCCGCTCGCCCGGAATCCTTAACCTTTGCAGCGCAAAACAGCGCGCTGATCGTGGTGGATATGCAAAACGCCTACGCAAGCCAGGGCGGCTACCTCGATCTTGCCGGATTTGACGTCTCCGCCACCCGGCCGGTTATCGACAACATCAACACCGCCGTCGCCGCCGCCCGCGCCGCCGGAATGCTGATTATCTGGTTCCAGAACGGCTGGGACGACCAGTACATAGAGGCCGGCGGCCCCGGCTCGCCCAATTACCATAAATCCAACGCCCTCAAGACCATGCGCCGCCGTCCCGAGCTGCAGGGCAAGCTGCTGGCTAAAGGCGGCTGGGACTACCAGCTGGTCGATGAGCTCAGACCGCAGCCGGGCGACGTGGTGCTGCCGAAACCGCGCTACAGCGGCTTCTACAACACCCAGCTGGACAGCATTTTGCGCAGCCGCGGCGTTCGCCACCTGGTGTTCACCGGTATCGCCACCAACGTCTGCGTGGAGTCCACCCTGCGCGACGGCTTCTTCCTCGAATATTTCGGCATCGTGCTGGAGGACGCCACCCATCAGGCCGGACCGGCCTTCGCTCAGCAGGCGGCGCTGTTCAATATTGAGACCTTCTTTGGCTGGGTCAGCGACGTCGCCAGCTTCTGCGATGCCCTGCAGCCCGCCAGCCCCATTCCGTTCCCGGAGGAAAAACGTTATGCCTAAACAGGTCATTATTCCAGCCGGCACCACCACGCCGATCGCCCCTTTCGTTCCCGGCACGCTGGCCGATGGCGTGGTGTACGTCTCAGGTACGCTGCCGTTCGATAAGCAAAACAACGTGGTCTATATCGGCGACCCAAAGGCGCAAACCCGTCACGTTCTGCAGACCATCCGCAGCGTTATCGAAACGGCGGGGGGCAGTATGGAGGATGTGACCTTCAACAGCATCTTTATCACCGACTGGAAAAACTACGCCGCGATTAACGAAGTTTACGCCGAGTTCTTCCCCGGCGATAAGCCGGCTCGGTTTTGCATTCAGTGCGGCCTGGTGAAGCCAGAGGCGCTGGTGGAGATCGCTACGGTGGCGCATATCGGGAAGCCGGCGCTATGAAGCTCGATATCGCCCCTGCGCCTTATGTCGGCGCCCCGGTGGTGGTGCTGAGCGCCGGGCTGGGCGGCGCCGGCAGCTACTGGACCGCGCAGCGCGCGTCGCTGGCAGAGCAATACCAGCTGGTAACCTATGACCAGAACGGCACCGGCAAGAACGCCGGCCCGCTGCCCGCCGCCTACAGCATGGCAACCATGGCCCAGGAGCTGTGGCAGGCGCTGGAGAAGGCCGGAATCACGCGCTTCGCGCTGGTGGGCCATGCGCTGGGCGGGCTGATCGGCCTGCAGCTGGCGCTCGACAAACCCCGGTCGGTCAGCGCCCTGGTGCTGGTTAACGCCTGGCTGACGCTGTCAACCCACACTCGCCGCTGCTTCCAGGTGCGCGAGCGCCTGCTGCATACCGGCGGCGCCCAGGCGTGGGTGGAAGCGCAGCCGCTGTTCCTCTATCCGGCGGAGTGGATGGCCGCGCGTGCGCCGCGCATGGAGGCGGAGGACGCCCTCGCGCTCAGCCATTTTCAGGGTAAGGACAACCTGCTGAAGCGGCTACAGGCGCTGAAGCAGGCCGATTTCTCTCGTCAGGCGGCGGCGGTGACCTGTCCGACCCTGGTGATCAGCGCCCGTGACGATCTGCTGGTGCCCGCCTCCTGCTCGCGCTCGCTGCAGGCCGCGATCCCGGGCAGCCAGCTGGTGGAGATGGCCTGGGGCGGCCATGCTTGTAACGTCACCGATACCGAGACCTTCAACCCCATTTTATGCGACGGGCTGGCCGCAATGCTGCCCGCCGGCCAGGAGAGTTTATGAGTGAGAGTATTAGCCAAAGCGCGTGCGAAACGCTGTTCAGCCACGCCAGAACCCACGGCAACTGGCTGGATAAGCCGGTGCCCGACGGCCTGCTCCAGGAGATTTACGCGCTGATGAAAATGGGCCCGACCTCGGCCAACTGCTCGCCGGCGCGGATCGTTTTTGTCCGCACCCCGGAGGGCAAAGAGAAGCTGCGCCCGACGCTCTCCAGCGGCAACGTGGACAAAACCCTCCGCGCGCCGGTCACCGCCATCGTGGCCTGGGACAGCGCCTTTTACGATCGCCTGCCGGCGCTGTTCCCCCACGGCGACGCCCGCAGCTGGTTTACCTCCAGCCCCCAGCTCGCCGAGGAGACCGCGTTTCGCAATAGCTCCCTACAGGCGGCCTATCTGATTTTTGCCTGCCGCGCCCTCGGCCTGGATACCGGGCCGATGTCGGGATTCGATCGGGAAAAGGTCGACGCGGCCTTCTTTGCCGAGAGCGGCTGGAAAAGCAACCTGTTGATTAACATCGGCTATGGCGATGAGACAAAGCTCTACGATCGTCTGCCGCGTCTCTCCTTTGACGATGCCTGCCGGCTGGCATAAGGAGCCTCCATGCCTATTGCGGATAAACAAAGCTTTCGCGACGCCATGGCCCAGGTCGGCGCCGCGGTGAACATCATTACCACCGACGGTCCGGCGGGCCGGGCCGGCTTTACCGCCAGCGCGGTGTGCAGCGTGACCGACGAGCCGCCGACGCTGCTGGTCTGCCTGAACCGCTCCGCCTCGGTCTGGCCGACCTTTAGCCAGCATCAGGCGCTGTGCGTCAATACCCTGGCGGCGGGACAGGAGCCGCTCTCCAATCTGTTTGGCGGTAAAACGCCAATGGCGGAGCGCTTCGCCGCTGCCGAATGGCAGCCCGGCGTCACCGGCTGCCCGCGCCTGAACGATGCGCTGGCGAGCTTCGACTGCCGCATCAGCCAGGTCGTCAGCATCGGCAGTCACGACATTCTGTTTTGCGAGGTCGCCGCCATCGTTAAGCATCCGCAGCCGCGCGGGCTGATGTGGTTCGACCGCGGCTATCACACGCTTATGCGCCCAGCCTGTTAACCTTGAACCCGGGATATCATCATGGCACTTTTCGATTTTCCTCGCTGGCAGTTGACCTCCCCCTCCGCCGCTTCCGGCGTGGTGGCCCCCGATGAACGTCTTTCCGTCGGGCAAACGGTGGTTATGGGCGTGCAGCACGCGGTCGCGATGTTCGGCGCCACCGTGCTGATGCCGATACTGATGGGGCTCGACCCCAACCTGTCGATCCTGATGTCGGGCATTGGCACTCTGCTGTTCTTTCTGGTGACCGGCGGCCGGGTGCCGAGCTATCTGGGTTCCAGCGCGGCCTTTGTTGGCGTGGTCATTGCCGTCACCGGCTTTAACGGCCAGGGGCTGAACCCGCATCTGGACGTCGCCCTCGGCGGAATTATCGTCTGCGGCCTGCTCTATACCCTGATTGGTCTGGTGGTGATGAAAGCCGGCACCCGCTGGATTGAGCGCCTGATGCCACCGGTGGTCACCGGCGCGGTGGTGATGGCGATTGGCCTGAACCTCGCGCCGATTGCGGTGCGCAGCGTTTCAGCGACGCCGTTTGACGGCTGGATGGCGGTGCTGACCGTGCTGTGCATCGGCCTCGTGGCGGTCTTCACCAGCGGCATGCTGCAGCGGCTGCTGATCCTCGTCGGCCTGATCGCCGCCTGCGTGCTCTACGCGCTGCTGGCAAACGGCCTCGGGCTGGGCAAGCCGCTCGACTTTTCCCTGCTGGAACAGGCCGCGTGGTTTGGTCTTCCCCACTTCACCTCCCCGACCTTTAACGGTCAGGCGATGATGCTGATTGCGCCCGTGGCGGTGATTCTTGTTGCTGAAAACCTCGGCCACCTGAAGGCCGTGGCCGGAATGACCGGGCGTAATATGGACCCGTATATGGGCCGGGCGTTCGTCGGCGACGGGCTGGCGACGATGCTTTCCGGCGCCGTCGGCGGCAGCGGCGTCACCACCTATGCGGAGAATATCGGGGTGATGGCGGTCACCAAAGTCTACTCGACGCTGGTGTTCGTTGCCGCCGCGCTGATTGCCGTCCTGCTCGGGTTTTCGCCCAAGTTTGGCGCGCTGATCCACACCATTCCCGGGCCGGTCATCGGCGGGGCCTCGATTGTGGTATTTGGGCTGATTGCGGTGGCCGGGGCGCGGATCTGGGTGCAAAACCGGGTCGATCTGAGCCAGAACGGAAACCTGATTATGGTGGCGGTAACCCTGGTGCTCGGCGCCGGTGATTTTGCCCTCTCGCTGGGCGGCTTCACCCTCGGCGGGATCGGCACCGCGACCTTTGGCGCCATTCTCCTGCACGCCCTGCTTAGCCGCCGCGCGCGGGTAGCAGAAGAGCCTAACGCCACGGTATAAACGGTGCTTCCCGGTCGCGCCAGGCCGACCGGGACTAGGGGTTAGGGCGCTCCGCAAGCTCGGACAGCGCCCCGGCCTCCGCCGGGGCCTCCTGCGTAGCGGGGGCCTTTTTCCGCTTCAGCTTCAGCTCGCTCACCAGAACGCCGGCCAGAATAAAGGTGCAGCCCACCAGCGACGCGGTGGCCAGCTGCACCACCGTCACCCGCCGAACGTCCACCTTTCCGGCCCAGGCGCTAATTAAGATAATCTCCGCGGCGATCGCCAGCGCGCTGGCGAGGGTGATCGCTTCGCCGACGCCGAGCGCCAGCAGATTATTTTCCGGCCCGGCCAGCAGGATCAGGCCCGTAAAGGCCAGCACCACACCCAGGCAGGACATCACTCCCGGCATTTTGCCAAGGCACAGCCACTGCAGCAGCGGCACCAGCGGAACGTACATGGCGGTAATAAAAGCCGACTTGCTGCTGGAGATCGACTGCAGGCCCCAGGTTTGCAGGCTGTACCCCAGCGCTATCGAGACGCCAATCGCCGCCCCAGCCTTCAGCTCAAGCCACGTCAGCCCGCGCAGGACGCGAAGCGATAGCAGGGCCACCGCCAGCGCCGCGGTCGCGAAACGCACGCCGACAAAAAAGAACGGCCCGCTGAGCGTCACGGCGTACTGTACGGCGAGGAAGGTACCGCCCCAGAACATGGTGATAACGATAAGGAGCGCTTCCTGGGGTTTGATGGAGAATTTGAACGAAGACACAGCGCGGCCGGTAGCGAATGATAGCCGGATAGTGTGCAATTAGCCCGCCGGGAGCGCAACCGTTGGCAATAAAAAAACCGCCGGCAGCTGCCGGCGGCGAGGGCGATGCGCAGGGTGCCAGGGAGATTAACCCCGCATCATAAAACGCCCGACCTACGTCATTGGCGATAAATCAGCTATGACGATTGCCGTGGCTGTTTTTGCCCCCTTTTTTGCCCGCATCCGAGGCGCGCTGAGGATCGTTTTTAAAGTTCCCCCCGCTGTGCTGTCCACCTTTACGACCTGCTTCTGATGCTCTTTCACGATCCTCGGCGAAGTTGCCGGAACCGCCACGATGGTTTGCCATCACTGACCTCCGCTTGGTTAGACATCATGCTGCATTACGCGCAATACGCAGCCGCAGCGTCTGCGGCCTATGGCATGAGCATTAGCGTATCGCGTGCCTTTAAGCGTAGTGAATGAAACTCATTCATCCGGTAAATAGTAACATCCTGCAACAGCTTTCGGCTCTGCCGGGATATTCCCGCACCGGCAGTGCGCTAAGCTACTCTTATGGCAGACGAAAACAGCGCAGCGGAAAATGTATCTTTTTGCGACAGAGGCAATCTTTGCAATTTTGTTATAAATCAAATAAATGATTGTTAGATTTGCACTCTCCGCCAGACGCCTTATCTTTAAAGGTAGTCAGTCGTTTGGCTGGCCTATAACGCAACCGAGGAGTGATGCAAATGGCTAAAATTCTGGTGCTTTATTATTCAATGTATGGACACATCGAAACCATGGCTCATGCCGTCGCCGAAGGGGCGAACAGAGTAGACGGCGTGGAAGTGGTAGTGAAGCGCGTGCCGGAAACTATGCATGCTGAGGCATTCGCCAAAGCAGGCGGGAAAACGCAAAATGCGCCCGTCGCCACGCCGCAGGAGCTGGCAGAGTATGACGCCATCATCTTTGGTACCCCAACTCGTTTCGGCAACATGTCCGGACAGATGCGCACCTTCCTCGATCAGACGGGCGGTCTGTGGGCATCCGGCGCGCTGTACGGCAAGCTGGCCAGCGTATTCTGCTCCACCGGCACCGGCGGTGGACAGGAGCAGACCATTACCTCGACCTGGACCACCCTCGCCCATCACGGGATGGTGATCGTGCCGATTGGCTACGGCGCGCAGGAACTGTTTGACGTCTCGGTGGTGCGCGGCGGTACGCCGTACGGCGCCACCACTATTGCTGGCGGCGACGGTTCTCGCCAGCCGAGCGAGGAAGAGCTGGCGATCGCCCGCTACCAGGGCGAACACGTCGCCGGCCTGGCGGTTAAATTACACGGTTAACCCTTAGCAGGAGGATTTGCATGCCAACTCAAGAAGCAAAAGCTCACCACGTCGGTGAATGGGCAAGTTTACGCAATACCTCGGTGGAGATCGCCGAAGCGATTTTCGAATTAGCTAAATATGATGAAAAGTTAGCGGAAAAAATCTGGGAAGAAGGCAGCGATGAAGTGCTGCCGCTGGCCTTTGCGAAAACCGATCAAGACTCGCTGTTCTGGGGCGAGCAAACCATCGAACGTAAAAACGTATAACCACGGTGCAGCAGAATAAAAAAACCCGGAATTTTCCGGGTTTTTTGTTTTATTTTGCCGCCTGGTTCATCACCGTTTTAAAGGTCTCCATCGGGCAGAACCCGTCGGCGTCCACCGGACAGCCGTTCAGCGCCAGGGTCACCCGCTGCGGCGGGGACTGCAGCGTCAGGGCGTCGGCATTGCGCAGCTGTGCGGTGCTTTGATAGACGTACTCAATCTTCATCAGCTCGCGGTTGCTGCCGCTGTCGTGCCAGCGCTGGAAGACAATTTTGCCGCCAATCGGCGTGCGTTCGTTCTGATCGTGCAGCTGATAGGGTTTAAAATCCAGCGCCGTCAGCAGCGAAGCGATATTGGAATCATGCCCCACCAGCAGCGTCACCTTCGCCGCCTGCGCCGCGTCGCCCACCAGCGCCTTGTCGATATACTTCACCAGCGGCTTCGCGACGTTGCGCGCCACTTCCGTTGAGGTAAACAGGCTATCCTGATAGCCGTTTTTCAGCTTCGACAGCACCTGCCACTGCTTATCGGTTTTGATTTCGCCCCACGCCACCTGGTCCTGCGGGAAGCCTTCGTAATACTGCAGGGTGAACGCGTCCACCAACGAATTACCGACCTTCAGCGGCCCGGATACGCCCGGCTCCTGTTGATATTTGGCACTAAAGGTGTCTTTCCCGTCGCTCAGCGAGCACTGCTGCTTCTCTTTACAGGAGGGCGAATTGCGATAGTCGGTCATCTCTTCGAGCAGTTTGTAGCTCTCGGTGAGCTGCATTTTTTTCCGCTCTGCCTCCATTGCCTGCACCGCCTTCTCGCCAAACGCCGCGGAGTCATCGGTGATAACCGGGTTAAAGGTCGGGTCCATGGTGCCCATTTGCGGCTGGTGATGGACGGTTACGCCGCAGCCGGGAAAGGCGCCGGTGATAAAGAATTGGGCGGTAGCGACGGTGCGCTGCAGGCTATTAGCATAGGCATACACCGCGTTGTCCGACGGGCACTCGCCGCTGGTCACCAGCTTCTGCTGCGCCAGCCACTCCCGCATATAGTGCCCCATATAGACTTCCAGCACCCCGCCCTTGGTGGTCAGCTGTCCGCCCGGAACGTCCCACTCCGGCCAGGATTTCGGCGTTGACTGCTCCAGCACGCTGCCGTTATTCGCCAGCGGCGCGCGCAGGTTGTGGCGGCTCATGATCAGCACCTGCTGGAGCTGATAGCCCTGCGGGGCCGCTTGATCCTGCGCCTGGACGCCCGCGGACAGCAAAACGCCAGCGGCAATCGCACCGGCGAGTAGACTTTTTCTCATCCCTTAACCCTCAGTCAGTGATTAGCATCGTCCTGATTGTGACAAATTTATGACATTTTGCCAGACGACAGCGCGCAAACTGAGGCCGCGGGCATTCTTTTAGCGCTTAAGACGATGGCTGTTGTGGTTCATCCACTCCGCCAGCGGCTGCAGCGCTTCGCGCATCGACAGCCCGAGCTCGGTTATCTGGTACTCAACCCGCGGCGGGATCTCCGGATAGACGCGGCGCGACACCAGCCCGCGCTGCTCAAACAGCCGCAGCTGACGGGTCAGCTCTTTTTGCGTAATCGGGGCGATGGCGCGCAGCAGTTCGCCGAAGCGCAGCGGCGCATTCAGCACAATCAGCCGATAGAGCACCGGGATCGCCCACTTCCCGGCGATCAGGTTAACGAAGCTGGTCATCGGGCAAACCGGGGGGACAAAATTATTTTCCGCAGCCTGCGCCGCTGTTTTCGCCATAGCACACCTCTTCCCTCATTAGTATCCAATTGGTACCTGGTACCTTTTGGATACTAATGCTTTTATAGTGGGATTTCCAGTAAGCGAACGGGAGCACCACGATGGGACGTTTAGCAGGAAAATTGACCTTAATTACCGGAGGAACCAGCGGTATCGGCCTCGCGACGGCGCAGGAGTTTATCGCCGAGGGCGCCCAGGTTGCGGTCACCGGCCGCAGCCCTGAGGCGCTGGAACGGGCGCAGGCGCTATTGGGGGATCGGGGATGGGCTATCGCCGCCGATGCGGGCGACGTCGCAGACCAGCGCCGGCTCGCGCAAACTCTTGCTGGCCGCTGGGAGCGCCTCGATGCGGTGTTCATTAACGCCGGCGACGTCAGCCACGCGAATATTGGCGACTGGCGTGAAGAGAGCTGGGATCGGTTGATGAATACCAATCTCAAAGGACCGTTCTTTCTGCTACAGGCTCTGCTGCCGCTGTTGGCGAACCCGGCGTCGGTGATCCTCTGCGGCTCGGTGAGCGCCCATATTGGCCTGCCGACCAGCAGCGCCTACGCCGCCAGCAAGGCCGGACTGCTGTCGCTGGCCCGCACCCTGTCGGCGGAGCTGCTGCCGCGCGGCGTTCGCGTTAACGGCCTGAGCCCGGGCCCGGTGCGCACGCCGGCGTTAGATAAGCTCGGCCTCAGCGCGCAGGCGCTCGGCGCCCTGCAGGAGGAGATTAAAAATCTGGTCCCGCTCGGACGAATGGGCACGCCGCAGGAGCTGGCGAAGGCCGCGCTGTATCTCGCCTCGGACGAGTCCAGCTACGTGGTGGGAAGCGAGCTGCTGGTGGATGGCGGCACGGGAAATCTCTAATCTCCCCGGCGGCGGTAGAGGCTACTCCGGCAGCGGCACCGCCGTCAGGGTGCAGATAGCCTCATGCTCTCCGCCGCGGCGATCGACCATCACCACTTTGTCTCCGGCCTTCTTGCCTTCACAGGGCTTGAGCACCTGATCGACGATCCGTTCCCGGGTTTGCTGACGTTCGGTCTCCGCCTGTGAAGCAAACGAGACCAGGATAAGTGCCACCCCTGACAGGCTGACGGCATGTTTATTACGCATTCAATATTATTCTCAGACAATTCGTACTCGCGTGCAGAGTAGCAGCCTGAAGACCGCGCGTCTGTAAAATCGCTTAACGGAGTGTTACCCCGCCCGACAAAACAACAGGTTTACTCTGCGGCGGTTGTTAGGTTTTACCGATGGAAGAGTCATATTTCAGACATATCCCGATGCTATCCTGGCCGCGTATTTATAGAGTGCATCGTTTTCAACCAGGACCCAGGATTGTGTATGTCCGGTATTATTCTCCTTCTCGCCGCGGTCATTTTGCTGGGGGTTGCGCTTTACAGTCTGGTGTCATACGTCAAAGAGCGTCGCGCCAGCCAGCTGCCTTTCCACAAGAAGAAAAAATAACCCCCGTTCCGCGATAGCGACAAAAGAAAAGCAGGCTATGCCTGCTTTTCTTTATTCAGCGTCCACCTTTGCGCTACGACTCCCAGGCCTGCTCCGTCCTGGCGCCGTCAAACTGCGGCGGCGGCTTGCGAAAGCGCCGGGTCAGCCAGGTCAGGTACAGCAGACCGACCGCGGCCCACACCAGGCCCAGCGTCAGGGACGTCGCCTCCAGGTTCACCCACAGCACGCCTACCGTCACCGCGCCAATCAGCGGCAGCAGCAGATAGTGAAAGCGATCCTTCCAGGTTTTGTTATAGCCCTTGCGCCGCCAGAAGTGGTTGAACACCGACAGGTTGACAAAGGTAAAGGCCACCAGCGCACCGAAGTTGATCAGCGCCGTGGCGGTGACCAGGTCAAAGAACAGCGCCGACAGGGCGACAATGCCGACCATAATCACGTTCAGCGCCGGCGTCCGCCATTTCGGGTGGATATAGCCGAAAACGCGCTCCGGGAAGACGTTGTCGCGCCCCATCACGTACAGCAGACGCGAGACGCTGGCGTGCGAAGCCAGCCCCGACGCCAGGGTATTGACGAAGGTGGTGCAGAGGAAAATTGACTGGAACAGCTTGCCGCCAACGTAAAGCGCAATCTCCGGCAGCGCCGCGTCAGGGTCCTTAAAGCGGCTGATATCGGGGAAAAAGAGCTGCATAAAGAACGAGGCGGCGATAAAGATAACGCCACCGTACATGGCGGTGAGGAAGATGGCCTTCGGGATCACCCGCGCGGCGTCCGGCGTCTCCTCCGACAGCGTGGTCACCGCATCGAAGCCGAGGAACGAGAAGCAGACGATCGTCGCCCCGGTAATTATCGGGATCAGATGCGCGTTCTGGCTGATAAACGGCTGCAGCGACCAGACGGTCCCCACGCCTTCACCTTTATGCAGCCCCTGCACCACCAGCACGATAAAGACCACTATGATCGAAATCTGCACCAGCACAAACAGGGTGTTGAAGTTGGCGACCAGGCTCACGCTCTTCAGGTTGGCAGCGGTGAGGATCGCCACAAACGACACCACCCACACCCACGGCGGAACCTCAGGGAACAGGGCGGAGAGATAGATTTTAGCCAGCAGAACGTTGATCATCGGCAGGAACAGATAGTCCAGCAGCGACGACCAGCCGACCATAAAGCCGACGTGGGGGCTGATTGATTTTTGCGCGTAGGTATACGCCGACCCCGCTTCCGGGAACTGACGCACCAGCTTCCCGTAGCTGATGGCGGTAAACAGCACCCCCGCCAGCGCCAGCAGGTAGGAGGCGGGGACGTGGCCGTTGCTGATACCGGAGACAATACCGAAGGTATCAAACACCGTCATCGGCGTCAGGTAGGCGAGGCCCATCATCACCACCTGCCAGAGCTTGAGCGACTTGCGCAGCCGGGGCTTTGCCGCCTCGGCCGGGAGGTTAAGAGAAGTATTAGCAGCCATAGACGCTCTCCCCCAGGCAGGCACGGGTTTGTGGGTACATCGACCGGGTTACAAACCTGCTTAGCAAGGGGGTTAATCGTAAATAGCTGGGCAAAACGTACCGGCGAACGGCGGCGGGTTCACATTCATAGCGGCCCTCATGGCCCCCTTCTCCCTGCGGATATTTGAACATCTGCATCATCTCCTACCTCGTCACACACTGTGTCGTTAACTGAAGCCCCGCTGTCGCCTGCGCTCCTTAACGCGACATCCGGGAAACGGCTGGATCCCCAGCAAAAATATTCGGCCAGGCTCCGCTCAGGCCGTATGATGCTACCGATAGCTCTCACCCGTTGGCCCCTTGCGGGGCGGCGATCAGGCGTTTTTCAACATCCACTCAATCTCTGTTTCGGTGATCAGGCGCTCAAACTGCAGCAGCTCATCATGCTTACAGGCATGGTAAACGTGGCAGAAGCGCTCGCCGAGCAGCTCTCTCAGGGAGTCGTTTTGCATAAACTCCCACAGCGCATCGCTTTGGCGAATCGGGAATGGCAGCCCCTCCTGCTCGAGCCCGTTACCCTCCACCTCTTCCTGCAGCGGCAGCGTATTGTCCAGACCGTGTAAAATCCCGGCGAAGATGGCCGCCATCACCAGATACGGGTTGGCATCCGCTCCCGCCACCCGATACTCGACGCGGTGGTTATGGCGATCGCCGCAGGGAATGCGCAGCGCCACGGTGCGGTTGTTGTGTCCCCACGATGCCTGGGTCGGGACGTACATTCCCGGCTGGAAGCGACGGTACGAGTTCACGTTCGGCGCCAGCAGCGCCATCGACGCCGGCATCAGGTCAATCATTCCGGCCAGCGCGCGCTTGAGCAGCGCGGAGTCTTCGCCCTGCGCGTCCGCCAGCACGTTTTCACCCTTATTGTTCTGCATGCTGATATGGATGTGCATCCCGCTACCGGCGTGCTCTTCATAAGGCTTGGCCATAAAAGTGGCGTGCATCTTATGCTTCTCCGCCATTAAACGCACGAGGCGTTTTAACGCCAGCGCATCATCGCAGGCGTCGAGCACGTTATCGGTGTGGTAAAGGTTGATTTCAAACTGCCCCGGCGAGGCTTCCGCTACCGCGCCGTCGGCCGGGATCAGCTGCAGCTGGGCCAGCTCGTCGATATCATTCAGCACGTCGGCGAAGTGGTTGAGGTTATCCACGGAGTAAACCTGGCTTTGGGTGTTGCGCACGTCGGTGCCCGGCGCGCAGGGCGGCTGGAGATAGCCTTCGGCATCGCGCTTGCGATCGAGTAAATAGAACTCCAGCTCTACCGCTACCACGGGGAACAGCCCGCGCTGGCGCAGCTGCTGCCAGAGGCGGTTAAGTACGTTCCGCGGCTCAACGTCAAAGGGAGCGCCATCTTCATCAATCATGGTCAGCAGCACCTGGCCGACGTACTGCGGATCGGCGGCGGAAGGCGTTAAGGTGCCCGGCACCGGGACGCAGGTGCAGTCCGGCTCGCCCATATCCTGGCCAAGGCCCGCCTCTTCAACCACGTTACCCAAAATATCCATCGCAAAAACCGAAGCCGGGAAGTAGCAGCCTTTCTCCAGCTTGCTGAGGCTGGAAACCGGGATGCGCTTGCCGCGGAAGCAGCCGTTCAGGTCGGTTAACAGCACGTCGACGTACTGGGTATCAGGGTAGCGTTCAAGGTAGCGCTTTACTTCAGAAGTAAATGCGCTGCCCCGTCTCTCTTCTGACTGCTGAACAAAATTCTCAACTTCTACGATATTGGTTTCCATCATTCACCGCCGTTGTGTTGGTTTCGGACTTCGGCCTGCTTGCCGTTAAATATAATGTCCACCATTCGAATGTGTATGCAAACAAAATGTTTGTCAAATGTTAAATTAAGTTTGCAAACGGCTATTTGCGCTGCTAGATTGAGAAAATATTGAACGATATGGCCTTTTAACACCCTAAATGGTCATAATTTAGTCCACTTTGTGAGGGCGATCATGGAAAATATAATGTACAAGCCAGTTATTGGCGTCGTGATGTGCAGGAACAGGCTTAAGGGTCACCAGACCCAGACCCTGCAGGAGAAGTACCTGAATGCGATTATTCACGCCGGCGGGCTGCCGATTGCCCTGCCGCACGCCCTGGCCGAACCGGAAATGCTTGCCGCTCTGTTACCCAGGCTGGACGGAATCTACCTGCCAGGCAGCCCCAGCAACGTCCAGCCGCACCTTTATGGTGAAAACGGCGATGAGCCTGACGCCGATCCCGGGCGTGATCTTCTGAGCATGGCATTAATTGCCGCCGCACTCGAAAGGCGCATCCCCATTTTCGCCATCTGCCGTGGGTTGCAGGAACTGGTTGTCGCCACCGGCGGGACTCTGTATCGTCGTCTTTTCGAGCAGCCGGAACTGCTTGAACATCGCGAAGACCCCGAGCTTCCGGTAGAGGAGCAGTACGCTCCCTCTCACGAGGTTCAGGTGCAGGAAGGAGGATTACTTTCTCAGTTAATACCGGGCTGCAACACGTTTTGGGTAAACTCGCTACACGGGCAGGGAGCAAAAACATTAGGCCCACGTCTGCGCGTGGAGGCCCGCTCTTCGGACGGGCTGGCGGAAGCGGTCAGCGTTAACGACCACCCTTTCGCGCTGGGCGTACAGTGGCATCCTGAATGGAACAGTAGCGAATACGCCCTGTCGCGTATGTTGTTTGAAGGTTTTATCACCGCCTGTCAGAACCACGTTGCTGAAAAGCAGCGGCTCTGACCACTACAGTTAAGGAAATGCAAATATGAGCGATGACGGACTGGCGCCAGGGAAACGTCTGTCAGCGATCCGGCAACAGCTGGGTCTCTCACAACGCCGTGCCGCCGAACTGTCTGGGTTAACACATAGTGCCATCAGTACCATAGAGCAGGATAAAGTCAGTCCTGCCATCAGCACGCTGCAAAAGCTGCTGAAAGTCTATGGGCTGTCGCTCTCGGAATTCTTTTCTGAACCAGAAAAACCTGATGAACCGCAGGTGGTTATTAATCAGGATGACCTTATCGAAATGGGCAGTCAGGGCGTTTCGATGAAGCTGGTTCACAACGGAAATCCGAACCGTACGCTGGCGATGATTTTTGAAACTTACCAGCCTGGAACCACTACCGGGGAGAGGATCAAACATCAGGGTGAGGAGATAGGCACCGTACTGGAAGGTGAAGTCGTGCTGATTGTTAACGGTCAGTCGTATCACCTGGTTGCCGGGCAAAGCTATGCCATTAATACCGGCATACCGCACAGCTTCAGCAACACTTCGGCCGGTATTTGCCGAATTATCAGTGCCCATACCCCCACCACGTTCTAATTTTTAGCCTGAGCTGGTTTCAGGTTTTCTTCAGGCCCGCGCCGGCGGATGAAATATTTCCGCCGGCGCGAAGAGTACGCAAATAATCTATTTGCGCAGCGCGGTAATATCACTCTCCGCCGGCCTCAATAAAATGCGCCAATAAATAGCGCTGAACGGTATCTGACTCCGGGGAACATCCGTATCCCAACGCATCGGCTTGCGCTCTGGCCGAAGCCGCCCCGCGCTGTCTGGAAATACCGAACATTATTATCCGATTACTTTATGAATACTCTTACCCGCTTATATTATGATGGAGTCTATATATGGATTTTCAGCATCTAAACTACTGGCAGGAAAAAGCAAACAGCCTGCAACCGGAAACCCGTTTATTTATTAATGGTGAATATTGCGCCGCCGCCGATAATAGCACCTTTGAAACCATCGACCCCGCCGCTCAGCAAACGCTGGCCCACGTGGCGCGCGGTAAAAAAGCCGACGTCGAGCTTGCCGTTCAGGCAGCGCGCAGCGTCTTCGATCGCGGCGACTGGTCCCAGGCCTCGCCGACCCGACGTAAAGCGGTGCTGCATAAATTTGCCGACCTGATGGAATCCCATCGCGAAGAGCTGGCCCTGCTGGAAACTCTCGACACCGGCAAACCGATTCGCCACAGCCTGCGCGATGATATTCCCGGCGCGGCCCGCGCGATCCGCTGGTACGCCGAGGCTATCGATAAAGTCTATGGCGAAGTTGCCCCGACCGGCGTGAACGAGCTGGCAATGATCGTCCGCGAGCCGATTGGCGTCGTCGCCGCGGTAGTGCCGTGGAACTTCCCCCTGCTGCTGGCCTGCTGGAAGCTGGGCCCGGCGCTGGCGGCCGGCAATAGCGTGATCCTTAAGCCGTCAGAAAAATCGCCGCTCAGCGCGCTGCGCCTTGCCGGGCTGGCAAAAGAGGCCGGGCTGCCGGACGGCGTGCTCAACGTCATCAGCGGCTTCGGCCACGAAGCGGGCCAGGCCCTCTCCCTGCACCCGGACGTTGAAGTCATCACCTTTACCGGCTCGACCCGCACCGGCAAGCAGCTGCTAAAAGATGCCGGCGACAGCAATATGAAGCGCGTGTGGCTGGAGGCCGGCGGCAAAAGCGCCAACATCGTCTTCGCCGACTGCCCCGATCTGCAAAAAGCGGTGAACGCCACCGCCGGCGGCATCTTCTATAACCAGGGCCAGGTGTGCATTGCCGGCACCCGCCTGCTGGTGGAAGAGAGTATCGCCGACGAGTTTCTCGCGCGTCTGCAGGAGCAGGCGAGCCTCTGGCAGCCGGGCAATCCGCTCGATCCGAACACCACCATGGGGATGCTTATCGACAACACCCACGCCGATAGCGTTCACAGCTTTATTCGCGCCGGAGAGAGCAAAAGCACCCTACTGCTCGACGGACGCAAAAACCCGTGGCCGGCGGCGATTGGGCCGACCATTTTTGTCGACGTCGATCCCACCTCAACCATCAGCCAGGAAGAGATCTTCGGCCCGGTGCTGGTGGTGACCCGCTTCAAAACGGAGGAACAGGCGCTGCAGCTGGCCAACGACAGCCGCTACGGCCTCGGCGCCGCGGTGTGGACCCGCGATCTCTCCCGCGCCCACCGCCTGAGCCGCCGCCTGAAGGCCGGCTCGGTCTTCGTCAACAACTATAACGATGGTGATATGACCGTACCTTTCGGCGGCTACAAGCAGAGCGGAAACGGACGCGATAAGTCCCTGCATGCGCTGGAAAAATTCACCGAACTGAAAACCATCTGGATTGCTCTGGAGTCCTAATCATGACCGAACATACCACCAGCTATTACGCCGCCAGCGCCAACGCCTATGAGCCGTTCCCGACGCTGGATGAATCCATCAGCTGCGACGTCTGCGTCGTCGGTGGCGGCTATACCGGCCTCTCTTCGGCCCTGCATCTTGCGGAGATGGGCTATGACGTGGTGCTGCTGGAAGGCGCGCGCATCGGCTTCGGCGCCAGCGGGCGCAACGGCGGCCAGCTGGTTAATTCCTACAGCCGCGATATCGACGTGATTGAACGCACCTACGGCCCGGATGCGGCAAAAATGCTGGGCAGCATGATGTTTGAGGGCGGGGAAATTATCCGCGAGCGCATCAAGCGCTATCAGATTGCCTGCGACTACCGTCCTGGCGGCCTGTTTGTGGCGATGAACCCTAAGCAGATGGAGACGCTGGAAGAGCAAAAAGAGAACTGGGAGCGCTACGGCAATAGCCAGCTGGAGCTGCTGGACGCCAGCGCTATCCGTCGCGAAGTCAACAGCGATCGCTACACCGGCGCGCTGCTCGACCGCAGCGGTGGCCATATTCATCCCCTGAATCTGGCTATCGGCGAAGCGGATGCCATCCGCCTCAACGGCGGCCGGGTGTACGAACGGTCGCCGGTCACGCAGATTCAGCACACCAGCCCGGCGGTGGTCAGCACCGCCCGCGGCCAGGTCACCGCGCGCTACGTTATCGTCGCCGGTAACGCCTATCTTGGCGATAAGGTCGAGCCGGAGCTGGCGAAGCGCAGCATGCCCTGCGGCACCCAGGTGGTCACCACCGAGCCGCTCTCTGATGAGGTCGCGCGTTCGCTGATCCCGCAGAACTACTGCGTGGAGGACTGCAACTACCTGCTGGATTACTACCGCTTAACCGGCGATAACCGCCTGCTCTACGGCGGCGGCGTGGTCTACGGCGCCCGGGATCCGGACGACGTCGAGCGCCTGATTATGCCCAAGCTGCTGAAAACCTTCCCCCAGTTGAAGGGCGTGAAGATCGACTATCGCTGGACCGGCAACTTCCTGCTGACCCTGTCGCGGATGCCGCAGTTCGGCCGTCTCGATAAGAACATTTACTACATGCAGGGCTACAGCGGCCACGGCGTGACCTGTACGCACCTCGCCGGCAGGCTGATTTCCGAGCTCCTGCGCGGCGACGCCGAGCGCTTCGACGCCTTTGCCAAACTGCCGCACTATCCGTTCCCCGGCGGGCGCAGCCTGCGCATTCCGTTCACCGCGATGGGCGCCGCCTACTACAGCCTGCGCGATCGCCTCGGGGTGTAAGCCTCCGCCCTCGGCCGGCGGCCAGCGCCGCCGGCTATTTCACCTCGCCGCTGACCACGCTCTGCTGCAGATAATGCTGGGGATAGTGCTGCTGAAAATAGTGGCGCAAAAACTCCACGGTAGCGCGAATTTTAGCTGAGGTCGCCAGCCGCGACACGTATACCGCCCAGACGTTGGCGGGCTGGTAATAGTCCGGCAGCACGTGAACCAGATGGCCGCTGGCGATATTTTCACTGACGTCCCACCGGGAGCGTAAAGCAATCCCCTGACCGTCAAGACACCACTGATGCACAATTTCGCCGTGGTTCGACGACAGCGGCCCGCCGACCTTAATCGCCCTCTCGCCCTCTTTGCCCTGCAGCTGCCATACGCCGAAGGGCCGATCGCGCTCTTTAATCACCAGGCACGGCAGGGTCGCCAGATCGCTAAGCTGCTTAGGCTGCGGATAGCGCGCGAGGAAGGCCGGCGAGGCGCAGAGAATGCGCTGATTGGTCGCCAGCTTGCGGGCAATCAGGTTCGGGGCAATATCGTCCCCGACGCGAATATCTAAATCCACCCCTTCGCTGACCAGATCCACCAGCCGGTCCTCAACATCGAAGCGCAGCTCCAGCTGGGGGTACTGCGAAGCCAGCGCCGACAGCGCGGGCGCCACCACCCGCCGGCCGAAACCAAAGCTGCTGATAATCCGTAGCGTCCCCTGCGGGACCTGACGGACGTCGGAGAGCTCGTCCAGCATCTGATCCACATCCTGCAAAATGCGCTGCGCCCATTCGTAGATGCGCTCGCCCTCTTCGGTAATGGCGACGCGCCGGGTGGTGCGATGCAAAAGCACCACGTTCAGGGCCTGCTCAAGCAGGGCGATCCGCTTGCTGACGTAGGCCGGTGAGACACCCAGCTCTTCGGCGGCGGCGGCAAAACCGGCGCGGCGGGCGACCAGCATAAACACCCGGAGATCGTTAAGCAGCGGCAGATTATTCATAAAGTGTGTTTTATGTTTCACCAGTTGGCATGATTAATTATGAACCAGTCAATTATAGGATAGAGGGGAAGTCAATTTCGCAGGCCAACAAATGAGAACCCGTATGAAGAAAACCTGGCGCATTGCCGCCATCCCCGGCGACGGTATTGGTAAAGAAGTTCTGCCCGAAGGTATTCGCGTCTTGCAGGCCGCGGCCGAGCGCTGGGACCTGGCGCTCACCTTTGAGCAGATTGACTGGGCGAGCTGCGACTACTACGCCCGCCACGGCAAAATGATGCCGGACGACTGGCATGCTCAACTCAAAAAATTCGACGCCATCTATTTCGGCGCCGTCGGCTGGCCCGACGCCGTGCCGGACCACGTCTCCCTGTGGGGATCGCTGCTGAAGTTTCGCCGCGAGTTCGATCAGTACGTTAACCTGCGCCCGGTGCGCCTGTTCGCCGGCGTCCCCTGCCCGCTGGCGGGGAAAAAGGCCGGTGATATCGACTTCTACGTGGTGCGTGAGAATACCGAAGGCGAGTATTCGTCCCTCGGCGGACGCGTGAACCCGGGCACCGAGCACGAGGTGGTGATCCAGGAGTCGGTGTTCACCCGCCGCGGCGTCGATCGCATTCTGCGCTACGCCTTTGAGCTGGCGCAGAGCCGGCCGCGCAGAACCCTGACCTCGGCGACCAAGTCCAACGGTCTGGCCATCAGCATGCCTTACTGGGACGAGCGGGTTGAGGCGATGGCGCAGGGCTACCCGGAGATCCGCTGGGACAAGCAGCATATCGATATTCTCTGCGCCCGCTTCGTGCTGCAGCCCGAGCGCTTTGACGTGGTGGTGGCCTCGAACCTGTTCGGCGATATTCTCTCCGATCTCGGCCCGGCCTGTACCGGCACCATCGGTATCGCCCCTTCGGCAAACCTCAACCCCGAGCGCACCTTCCCGTCGCTGTTTGAACCGGTCCACGGCTCGGCGCCGGATATTTACGGTAAAAATATCGCCAACCCGATAGCGACCATCTGGGCCGGGGCGATGATGCTTGATTTCCTCGGCGCCGGCGACGCGCGCTACGAAGCGGCGCACAGCGGTATTCTGGCAGCCATCGAGCAGGTGATTGCCAGCGGGCCGAAAACGCCGGACATGCAGGGCGCGGCCTCAACTCAGCAGGTCAGCGAGGCGATTTGTCAGGCCATTCTGCGCTGAGGGCCGCAGATCGAATAGATGCCGCGTCGCTGACGCGGCCTGACTCTCGAAAACGCCGGGCTCTGGTATCTGCTTTTTTCCGCTCCCTACTCAGGTCCGCAGAGTCAGTAGCGCTTTACAGTTCGAGTTCGCGATGTAGCAGTTCAGCAATCGCTTCGCTGCTCTGCGCCGTGACCAGCGAGTTTCTGAACGCTTCATGCATAATGCGCCGCGCCAGACGGGAGAAAATTCGCATATGCTGGTCGCCGGCGGCGTGCTTATTCAGCGTCAGCATAATGACAAACTGTACCTCGTCCTCTCCCCACGCCACCGGCTCAGCCAGGCGGGCAACGCTGATGGTGGATTGTTCGATATGTTCCGACTTGCTGTGCGGAATGGCGAAACTGAAGCCCAACCCGGTGGAGAACACCGCCTCCCGCGCCCAGAGATCGGCCTCCAGCTTGCGCGGATAGCGGCAGCGGCCCGCCAGCAGAAGGTTGTCAGTCATGCCTTTAATCACCTCCTCTTTGCTGCGCCAGTCGCTGTTCAGGGTGATGCATTGGCTGGCGATCAGCGGGGCGTCCTGCTGGGTCATACGGAACTGGGCCAGCAGATGCTCCACTTCCAGCGAGGTTCGGCACTGCATCGCCTGGTTCAGCAGCTGGCGACACGCCCGGCTGTCGAGCTGCGCCAGGCGCGATTTAGCTGCCGGAATTGACGGCGAGCTCATGCTCAGCTCATCCATTCCGAGGCCGACCAGCAGCGGCAAAACGGAGCCCTTCGCGCCCAGCTCGCCGCAAAGACCAATCCATTTTCCCTGGCGATGCACGGCCTGAACCGCATAGTCCAGCGCGCGTAAAAAAGCGGGGTTGAGGCTGTTATAGTGGCGCGTCACTTTCGCGTTATCGCGGTCTACCGCCAGCAAATATTGCGTCAGGTCATTACTCCCGATACTAAAGAAATCGACCTCTTCGCAGCACTGATCGATGATAAACATCACCGACGGCACTTCCAGCATGATGCCGAGCGGGATCTTCTCATCAAACGGGATATGCTCGTCGCGCAGCGATTGCCTGGCTTCCGCCAGCCGATCTTTCACCCACAGAATCTCCTCCATCGACGAAATCATCGGGATCATGATTTTCAGCGAACCGTGCGCGGAGGCGCGCAGAATGGCCCTGAGCTGGGTATGAAACAGCGCCTGATACTCTTCATAAATCCGCACCGCGCGGTAGCCGAGGAACGGATTGTTTTCAGCCGGAATATTCAGATAGGGCACCGGCTTATCGCCGCCGATATCCATCGTGCGGATGATAATGCTGCGCCCACCGGCCGGTTCCAGCGCCTGGCAGAAAATATTATAGAGCTCGGACTCGGACGGCGCGCCGGGCCGGTCCATATACAGCATTTCGGTGCGGAACAAACCTACCGATTGCGCCCCGTTATTGAATGCCGCAGCGGCTTCAACGGAGTGGGCGATATTTGCCGCCACCTCCAGACGCAGGCCGTCTTTGGTCTGCCCTTCCTTATTCAGCCACGCCTGCTGCTGGCTATGCACCTGCGCCTGAACCCAGGCCTCCTGCTGATAATAGCGCGCCACCGCCTCATCGGGATTGACCACCACCAGCCCGGCGTTGCCGTCGATATGCACCACCTGACCGACCCAGGGGAGCAGCGCGTCCATATCGACGCCAACCAGCGTGGGAATATTAAACGAACGCGCCAGAATCACGGTATGCGAAGTGGTCCCACCGCTGCGCAGCAGCAGGCCTTTGAGCAGGGTCTTGTCCAGTTCAAGAAACTGGCCGGGCGTTAGCTCTTCTGCCAGACAAACAGACGGCGCGTTCAGCTGACCCGGTGCCGAAAAACGGGCCTCGCCGTAGATATGCTGCAGCAGCTGAAAGCAGATATCGCGGACGTCGAGCACCCGTTCCTGCAGGTAGCTATTCGCGGATTCGCGAAAACGGGAGCAAAAGTGCTCGCCGCTGGCGACAACCGCCTGCGCGCAGCTCAATCCGCCAAGCAGCCCGTCGAGCAGATGCTGGCGCAAGGAAGCATCGGTCGCCAGAGAACGATGCGCTTCAAGGATGGCGCCGGCGGTACCGTCGTTGTCCTGCAGGCGGAGTTCGATATTCCTGACCAGCAGCAGCAATCCCTTATCCAGCAGCGCCTGCTCCTCTTCGATACTGCCGGCAGCGGGCAGCGGGCCGAGGTCGCTAAGCTCAAGGGACTTCAGATGACTGAGCCGACCTCCCGCACTCCCTCCACAGACGGGCTGGCCGCGAAATAGCGTCGGATTCAGACGGGAAAGCGATTCAGGAATCGGCTGCACGTCCACGCGGTTTACCATTACCAGCGGCGCATCGCAGTGCGGAAACTCCTCCACAATAAACGTCGACAGCGCGGCAAGCGCCTGCTGCTCGTCATCGCCGCTGATGATTAACTGACACTCATCCCCCTTAATGGTATCGGTACCGATGATCGCCAGCGCGCTTTTCGCATTCCCGCGCCTTGTGCTGCGCGTATTCAGCCACTCAACGGTGGACGAAAAGGTATTACAGCGCGTTTCGACCAGACTGGCCGGGCGGGCGTGAACGCCATTCGACAAATCGCATATGAATTTAAGGACCTGAGCCATCGCCTCTCTCCTGAGCAATACGTTAGTTACCCAAAAGGTAAAGAAAGAACCCCGACGGCACTACGCGAAATAACTCTTAATTACTGGACTATTGTACACAGCATTCTTTTTCATGCTCGCGGTCACAAATGCGGCGTTTAAAATGGATCCATACCCGCCAACGCTAAGATTTGAGGTGGATCGCAATTTTATTCTCACCTTACAAATATCCAGTAAATGCACTTTTTCTCTTCTATTTTCTGTACCGCCATTTTCCTACTGTTGAAACATCCATACCGTCACGAGCGAAGAGCACGCTCAGGAGCAAGCAATGAACGAACTGGTGCAAATACTAAAAAATACACGCCAGCATCTCATGACCGGCGTTTCACATATGATCCCCTTCGTGGTCTCCGGCGGCATCCTGCTCGCCATTTCCGTGATGCTGTACGGCAAGGGTGCGGTCCCGGACGTCGCAACCGATCCGAATCTGAAAAAGCTGTTTGATATTGGCGTCGCCGGTTTAACGCTGATGGTGCCCTTTCTGGCGGCCTATATCGGCTACTCCATTGCCGACCGCGCGGCGCTGGCGCCCTGCGCCATCGGGGCGTGGGTAGGCAACAGCTTTGGTGCCGGCTTCTTTGGCGCGCTGATCGCCGGGATGATCGGCGGTCTGGTGGTCTATTACCTCAAGAAGATCCCGGTCCACAAAGTGCTGCGCTCGGTGATGCCCATTTTTGTCATCCCGATCGTCGGCACCTTTATAACCGCTGGGATCATGATGTGGGGTTTAGGCGAGCCGGTCGGCGCGCTGACCGCCAGCCTGACCGGATGGCTCCAGGGAATGCGCGAGGGCAGTATTGTCCTGCTCGCCATCATCATGGGCCTGATGCTGGCCTTCGACATGGGCGGCCCGGTGAATAAAGTGGCTTATGCCTTTATGCTGATTTGCGTCTCCCAGGGCATTTACAGCGTCGTGGCCATCGCCGCCGTCGGTATCGCCATTCCGCCGCTGGGCATGGGGCTGGCAACGCTTGTCGGCCGCAAATATTTCAGCGCCGAAGAGCGTGAAACCGGCAAAGCCGCGCTGGTAATGGGCTGCGTTGGCGTCTCCGAAGGCGCCATCCCCTTTGCCGCCGCCGACCCGCTGCGGGTGATCCCCTCAATTATGATTGGCGCCGCCAGCGGTTGCGTCACTACCGCCCTGCTCGGCGCGCAGTGCTATGCCGGCTGGGGCGGGCTAATCGTGCTGCCGGTCGTGCAGGGTAAGGGCGGATTTATCGCTGGCCTGCTGGTCGGCGCATGCGTCACCGCCGCCTGCGTCATCACTCTTAAGGCGCTGACAAAAAAGAAAACGCCGGCCGCTAAAGCCGATGACGAGCTGGATCTTGATTTCGAAATTAACTGAGAAGCAGAGAGGATAAGTCTATGACCCACATTATTGCCGTCACCGCCTGCCCGTCGGGAGTCGCGCATACCTATATGGCCGCCGAATCGCTGGAGGGCGCCGCCAAAGCTAAAGGCTGGCAGATCAAAGTCGAGACCCAGGGCTCTATCGGGATCGAAAACGAACTGACGGCGGAGGATGTCGCCCGCGCCGATATCGTGATCCTGACCAGGGATATCGGCATCAAGTTTGAAGAGCGTTTTTCCGGCAAAACCATCGTCCGCGTCAATATCAGCGATGCGGTGAAACGCGCGGAGGCCATCATGCAAAAAATCGACGGCCATCTTGCACAGAAAGCCTGAACAGAGCGGAGCGCCCTGGCGCTCCGCCGGACTAACATGGAGTTTGTCATGACGAATCGTACTCAACGCTTAAAAGAGAGTTTGTTCGCCCAGCCGCGGGAGATCTCGCTTGAGCGGGCGCTGCTGTATACCGCAAGCCACAAGCAAACGGCGGGTGAGCCGGTGCTATTACGCCGGGCGAAAGCCACCGCGTGGATCCTTGACCATGTGCAGATCTCGATTCGTGAGGATGAACTCATTGCCGGCAACCGCACGGTCAAGCCGCGGGCCGGAATAGTCTCCCCAGAAATGGACCCTTACTGGTTACTGAACGAACTGGACAGCTTCGCCTCTCGCCCCCAGGATCGTTTTGCCATCAACGAAGAAGATAAACGTATTTACCGCGAAGCGCTGTTCCCTTACTGGGAAAAGCGCTCGATGAAAGACTTTATTAACGCCCGCATGACCGATGAGGTTAAAGCGGCCGTCAGCACCCAGATCTTCAGCGTCAACCAGACCGATAAGGGCCAGGGGCATATCATTATCGACTACCCCCGACTGCTCAATAATGGCCTCGCGGCGCTGGTTGCAGAACTACGGGCGGCGGCCGAGGGCGCGCCCCACAACCACTTCTATCAGGCCGCGCTGATTCTGCTGGAGGCCTCGCAGCGGCACATTCTGCGCTATGCGCTGCTGGCCGAGGAGATGGCCGCCGCCTGCAGCGACGCCAGGCGGCGTCAGGAGCTCGCCGCCATCGCCGCAATCTCCCGGCATAACGCGGTTCATCGCCCGGAGGATTTCTACCAGGCCTGTCAGCTGTTCTGGTATATGAATATTATTTTGCAGCATGAGTCTAACGCCAGCTCCCTCTCGCTGGGGCGCTTCGACCAGTACATGCTGCCGTTCTATCAGACATCGTTAAATCGGGGCCAGGATCCGGCTTTCCTGCAGGAGCTGCTGGAGTCATTGTGGGTCAAGTGCAACGATATCGTCCTGCTGCGCTCGTCAAGCAGCGCTCGCTACTTTGCCGGCTTCCCAACCGGCTACACCGCGTTGCTCGGCGGACTAAGCGAAACCGGGCGCAGCGCGGTGAACGTACTCTCGTTTCTGGCTCTGGATGCGTATCAGGAAGTCCGGCTACCGCAGCCTAATCTTGGCGTTCGCGTCAATGAGCTGATCGACCGTGCGTTCCTGCGCAAGACCGCGGAAACGATCCGCTTTGGGACAGGTATCCCGCAGGTCTTTAATGATGAAGTCGTGATTCCGGCGTTTTTGAATCGCGGGGTATCGCTCGAGGATGCTCGCGACTACGCCGTCGTCGGCTGCGTTGAGCTGTCGATCCCCGGGCGAACTTACGGACTGCACGATATTGCGATGTTTAACCTGCTCAAGGTTATGGAGATCGTAATCCTCGAGAATGAAGGCAATCCCGACGTGAGCTGGAACGGGCTGCTCAAGCAAATCCGCGAAAAAATTCGCCACTACATCAAGCTGATGATTAACGGCAGCAATATTTGCGATATCGGCCATCGCGACCAGGCGCCGGTTCCCCTGCTGTCCTCTTTTATTCTGGACTGTATTGAACGCGGTAAAGATATCACCGAGGGCGGAGCGCGCTATAACTTCTCCGGCGTGCAGGGCATTGGTATCGCCAACCTTAGCGACTCCCTGCATGCGCTAAAGGGAATGGTTTTCGAGCAGCAGCGGATGAGTTTTGATGAGCTCATTCAGGTGCTTAAGGCCAACTTCAAAACGCCGGAAGGAGAAAAAATCCGCGCGCGGCTGATTAACCGTTTTGAAAAATATGGCAATGATATCGATGAAGTCGACAATATTAGCGCCGATTTGCTGCGTTTTTACTGTAAAGAAGTCGAGCAACATCTCAATCCGCGCGGCGGCCATTTCACGCCAGGTTCCTACACCGTCTCAGCGCATGTACCCCTGGGGTCAGTCGTCGGCGCAACGCCCGACGGTCGTCTGGCCGGCGATCGGCTAGCCGACGGCGGGCTCTCACCCATGGGCGGCCAGGACTCTCAAGGGCCGACGGCGGTACTGAAATCCGTCAGCAAGCTGGATAACTATCTTTTATCCAACGGTACGCTGCTTAACGTGAAGTTTACGCCGGCAACCCTTGCCGGCGACGGCGGCCTCAATAAGCTGGCTGACTTTTTGCAGGCATTCAGCAAGCTCAAGCTTCAGCATATCCAGTTCAACGTGGTCAATGCCGATACCCTGCGCGAAGCGCAGCAGCGTCCCCAGGATTTTGCCGGTCTGGTGGTACGCGTCGCGGGTTACAGCGCCTTCTTTGTCGAGCTATCAAAGGAGATTCAGGATGACATTATCCACCGCACCGCGCATCAGCTGTGAGGTTCTGGAGGCGCGCGCCGATCGGGCGCGCATTTTTAATATCCAGCGCTACTCGCTGAACGACGGCCTGGGGATCAGGACGGTGGTCTTTTTTAAAGGCTGCCCGCACGTCTGTCCGTGGTGCGCCAACCCGGAATCTATCTCCACTAAAATAGAGACCGTACGCCGGGAGAGCAAATGCCTGCGCTGTACGCGCTGCCAGCAGGATGTCGAAGAGTGCCCCTCCGGCGCATGGGAGCAAATCGGCCGCGACGTCACGCTGAATGATTTAGTTAAGGAAGTCCTCAAGGATGACGTTTTCTTTCGCGCCTCCGGCGGCGGTGTCACCCTGTCAGGCGGCGAAGTATTAATGCAGGCCGGGTTTGCAACCTGCTTCCTGCAAACCTTACGCCAGCTGGGAATACGCACGGCAATTGAAACGGCAGGCGATGCGGCATTCAGCCGCTTTTACCCGCTCGCCAGACAGTGCAATGAGGTGCTGTTCGATCTGAAAATCATGGATATTGTACAAGCGCAGACTCTACTGCGGATCGATGTACCGCGGGTGTTAGATAATTTCAGCAGGCTGGTGGACAAGCATATTCAGGTTATTCCCCGGGTCCCGCTCATTCCCGGGTACACGCTTAGCGAAGAGAACTTCCGGCAAATCCTGGCGTTTCTGGCTCCCTTTCAGCTTCCTGAAATCCATCTTCTCCCGTTCCATCAATATGGCGAGCCTAAATACACGCTGCTCGGCAGGAAGTGGTCGATGGCGAAAATTAAGGCCCCGGACGCGTCACAGATTGAGCCATTCAGGATGATGGCTGAGAAAGCGGGTTTTCACGTCACCATCGGCGGCTAGCGCCCGGAGGAGAATATGGAACTGAATATCGTAGCGGTGACCGCCTGCGTCAGCGGCGTGGCGCACACCTATATGGCGGCGGAGCGTCTGGTCAAAGTCGCGCACCATGAAAAATGGCATATGAAAATTGAAACTCAGGGCGCATTAGGCGTTGAGAATAAGATTACCCCTGACGAAATTACCCATGCCGACGTGGTGCTGCTAGTGACAGATATTGAAATCGACGATGCGCAACGGTTTATCGGCGTACGAACCATTAAAACCAGCATCAAAACTTTTTTACTTCAGCCGCAGCAGGTTATTGAGGCGGTGAAGTGCATCATGAAAAAACCGGTCGTCTATCTGGACATTCCCTGACCTTCTCTTCAGCAAAGGGCGGATCCCCTGAATCCGCCCTTATTGCGCTGGCCTACTTCACATCAAGCAACCATTTTTGCGCCGGCGTGAGACGACTTGCCGTTTCAGGCCTGAGCCAGCGCTGCTGGTCCTGCTGCGGCGTATCTTGTCTGTCGATATAGAGACCGTGCAGCACGCGCCTTCTGCTGCCGATGTGATTACAGGTGCCGCCGTGCCAGGTATGAGCGTTATAAATCATCACGCTTCCCGCTGGCGCGGAAAACACCACCTCGTCAGGATGCGGCAGCTCGGGGTCCTCCAGCACCTCCTCCGGCAGTTCCGGTCGCAGATGAGTGCCGGGAATAATGCGCGGCGCGCCATTTTCGGCGCTTAAATCGTCAATAGCCCAAATCGTATTCACCAGATGTACTTTCGGAAAATCCGGTCGCGGCTTTTTCCAGTCGGCATGTAGCGGCTGGCTGCCGCCGTTGCGCAACGCTTCCCGCGCGTTGAGGCTGGAAATCTTAAAATCGCCCTGAAAAATATAGCGACAGGCGGAGAGGATCAGCGGATGAGACCAGACTTTCTCCCAAATCACCCCCTTATTAATCAGGTTGGCAATACGGGTCGCGGTGGCTTCCTGATGGTGTTCGATGGCGAGATTATCCCCCTCTTTCTCAACAATCGCGTCGATTTGCTCCCGCATCGCCTCCAGCCATTGCGGGTCGGCGACGCGATGCACCACGGTGTAGCCGAGGGTATTCAGCTCCTCTTTCATCTTTTCTGTGAGCGCAATATTGGCGCCAAGCGCATCCAGATATACGGCAGACTGATGTTCCATATTTATTTCCTTTAACCTTTCGATAACACGAAATAAACTTTAAACGCCGGCCGGCTGAAATACATGAGGCTAATCCTACGAAAAACTGGATATCCGTACGCGGGAGAGCAAACTGTGATTGCCATCAAAATCTCCGCATCTGCTACCGCCCGCAGCGAAGTCAGCGCGCTGCAGGGTGATCCAATCGAGTCATTCATTTATAAAATAGTTTATAATCAAAAGGATAATAGCTATTTTTCGGGGTTTAGAGGATGATTGCAGATCTGCCTGAAATTCTACATCGCCTGGTCAACCAGCAAGATAGGCTGCAGGTTAGATTCCCGGAGCCGGACGTACCGGTCCCTGAGCTGGCCTATAAAGTGCCCTTCCCTCGGCTGGAAATTGTGCTGGATGGCGAGCTAAGAGAGCGCGGTTTGCCGCTGTCTGATAGCCAGCTAACGCTATCGCAGGTGCTGTACGTGCAGGCAGGTAAATGGACGCTACCGGAGTGGACCGGCCCGGCTTCTACGCTGAGTATCCTGTTCGGCAGACAAAAGCTGGGATTCTGCATCCAGCGCTGGGATGGCAAGCAGCTGCACACGGAGAAGCAGAACGTCGCCCGACTGGGGCCTCGCGTCGGATCGTATCTGCTGTTGGCGCTGAATGAAATCTGCCTTCAGCCGGACCCGGTCACCGCCAGGCTGGTGGTGTCTGCACTATTAAACCATTGTCTTGAGCAGCTCGTCGGCCTTGAGATGCAGGTCAGCCGGAGCCGCGATCTGTTTTTGGCCGTCCAGGATTTTCTGGAGGACAATCTCAGCCAGCCCTTAACCCGGGAGTCGGTGGCAAAACGTTTCCATATTACCCCCAACTACCTCTCGCATATATTCCAGAAGTCGGGCTCCGTTGGCTTCAACGAATACCTGACCAGCGTCCGGCTGGAAAAAGCCAAAAAGCTGCTGCGCGGCTATGATTTAAAGGTCAAAGAGATCGCCCATAACTGCGGCTTCGTTGACAGCAACTATTTTTGCCGGGTCTTTAAACGCTACACCGAGCGCTCTCCTTCAGAATATCGTCGCCACTGCCGCAGCGCGCAGCAGGCGTAATCTCCGCCTCAGGCTGCGGCCCACTCCACCCGGCCGCGACCGCTGTTTTTCGCCTTATAGAGCGCTTCATCCACTTTCTTGATAAACGCATCCTGCGGCTCATCGCGGCCGCGCATGCCGACGCCAATGCTCACCGACAGCGGGTAGTCGCTATTAATCAGAATGGTACGGACGTTCTCCAGAATCGACTGCGCCAGGCTACGCACCTCTTCAGGCGACATCCCGTCAACGATGATGGCGAACTCTTCGCCGCCAATCCTCGCCGGCTGTATTTTATCGCTGGTTAATTTTGCCAGCTGCTTGCCGAGCGCAAACAGCACCTCATCGCCCATCAGGTGGCCGTAGGTGTCATTTATTTTCTTGAAGAAGTCGATATCGAGGATCATCAGCGCCAGCTGGTGGCCCTGCTTTTCGCGAATAGTATCGATAAAGAAGCGCCGGTTGGGCAGTTGGGTTAACTCATCCTTCAACGATTGCGAACGCGCGTCGACGTAGAGGATGTTAATGCGATCGATAATTTTGTAGATCCCGATAGTGGTCAGGAGCATGCCGGACAGGCGCAGCAGATCTTCGCAGTAGTAGCCCATCCATCGCGGCTGGACGAAAATCTCATCCATTAAATCGAAGGTGCCGCCGGCGATCCACAGCAGCAGCCCGTAGCGCACCCAGTTCACCGCCACGTGGCTCATTCTGACTTTTGCCGAATTCCACAGCATAAATAGCAGAAACAGCAGGGCCAGCAGATCGATATAGAGTCCGGAGTTGGTAAATATCACGTTCCAGGGGCCTAAGGGTTTTGAGATGAAAATACAGAGCGCCGATACGGCGATAATCACCAATAGCGCGGGCAGCAGGTTGGCCCGGGAAGCGGCCAGCGGGGCCTTGGGAGGCAAATGTTTTTGTAAATCAGGCATTGGCATGTCTCTCAAACAACGTTGTCTCTCTCAAAACGCAGCATACCAGCCCGATGAGATTCGGCACATCAAAAACCCGCACTGCGGCAGCGTAAATAAGGGACACGAAGGGGGTATCAACGGTGGAGGAAGAGAGTGGACTGACCCCGCGGAATTTTTCCAACTGACTACCAATCCATGGCGACGAGGTCAGTGCCGCGGATGGTATAGCGATCGCCTGCGGCATTTTTAGCATTTAGTGCTAATTTCTTTACAAATCACCCCAAATTTCTCCTGTCGAAGCGCCGGGAGAACCTCAGGTCATATCGCTCAGCGCCAGGGTTGCCTGGCTAAACGCGGCGATCGCCAGCGCAACGTCCGCCGCCGTCACCGACTCCGCCGGATGATGGCTGACGCCGCCTTTGCAGCGGACAAACAGCATGCCTACCGGCCAGCGTTCGGCCATCGCGATGGCGTCGTGTCCGGCGCCGCTCGGCAGCGACAGGGAGCGATCCTGCACCCGGCACACGGCCGTACTCAGCACCTGCTGCAGCCGCTCATCGCAGGCGGTGGCCGCAATCCGGTAGAACTCCTCGCCGCCAAACTGCAGGCCGCGGCGATCGGCAATCGTCCGCGCATCGTCGAGCAGCGTATCCAGCAGCGCCTCCAGCGGATCCTCGTGCGGGCCGCGAATATCAAGGCTCAGCGTGACCTCTCCGGGGATCACGTTAACCGCGCCCGGCGCGCAGTGCAGGGTGCCCACCGTCGCCACGAGGTTGCTCCCCTGCTGGCGGGTACGGCTCTCAATCAGCATCATCCATTCGGCGGCGGCGGCCAGCGCGTCCCGGCGGTGGCTCATCGGTACCGTCCCCGCGTGGCCCGCCTCGCCGAGAAAACGGCAGTTCAGGCGACGCGCGCCGTTGATGGCCTCAACCACACCCAGCGCCAGCCCCTCCTGTTCGAGGCACGGCCCCTGCTCGATATGCAGCTCCAGATAGGCGGCAATCTCCTCCACCCGGCGGGCAGAGCGCGCAACCCGCGTCGGATCGAGCCCGGCCTGCGCCATCGCCTGCGCCACGCTGATGCCTTTGGCGTCGGTCTGCGCCAGCCAGCCCTCGGGCCAGGTGCCGGTCAACCCCCGGCTGCCGAGCAGGGTGATGCCGAAACGGGTCCCCTCCTCGTCGCAAAAGCCGACAATCTCAATCGCCCGCGCCGGCCGTCGTCCCTGCTGATAGAGGCTGTGTACAACCTCGATCGCCGTCAGCACCCCCAGCATGCCGTCGTAGCGCCCGGCGTTACGCACGGTATCGAGATGCGAACCCAGCAAAATGGCCGCCGCCCCTTCCTGCTCACCTTCGTAGCGCCCGCAGATATTGCCGACGCTATCCTGCCAGACGCGCATCCCGGCCTCGCTCATCCAGCGGCCAACCTGCTGGTTAGCCTGCAGATGCTGGGGTGAAAGATAGACCCGGGTCAGCGCATCCGCACTTTCGCTGATCGCGGCCAGCTCGTCGGCCCGCGCCATCACCCGCGCCGCGGCCTGCGCCCACTCCGCCTGCTGGCGTACCGCCTGGCTCATTGCGGAGTCTCGCTGCGGTAGTGATCCCATGCCGCCTGCATGCCGGCGCCCTGGGTAGTGGCAAACTTGAGGTGGTTCAGCACCGACTCCAGAGCGCTGAGGGTGGTCATCACGCAATCTTTGCGCGCGTTGTAGCCCATCGTGCCGATACGCCATACCTTGCCGTGCAGCGGCCCGAACGAGGTGCCTATCTCTATCGCGAAATCGTCGAGCATGATTTTACGCAGCTGGTCGCCGTTGACCCCCTGCGGGATAACTACCCCGAGAACGTTGTTCATCTTGTGCCTGAGGTCGCCGAAGGTCTCCAGCCCCATCGCCTGGATCCCCTTCAGCAGCGCATCGCCGTGCAGCTTATGCCGGGCAATGCCGTTATCCAGCCCCTCTTCAAGGATCAGGCGGGCGCATTCGCGGGCGGCAAACAGCGCCGAGGTGGCCTCGGTATGGTGGTTCAGGCGCTCCGGGCCCCAGTAGTCCATGATCATACCCAGATCGAAGTAGTTGGAGTAGATCGCCTCATCAACGCCGTCGAGATGGGCCTCGGTGCGGATCCCCTCTTCAACGCACCTGCGGCGACGAATAGCCTCCTCCATCCGCGCGCTCAGGGTGACGGGCGAGGTCCCGGACGGGCCGCCGAGACACTTCTGCATCCCCGCCGATACCGCATCCAGCCCCCAGGCATCGCTTTCGAGGGCGTTACCGCCCAGCGACGCGGTGGCATCGGTATAGAACAGCACGTCGTAGCGGCGGCAGATTTCACCCAGCTCGGCCAGCGGCTGCAGCATGGTGGTGGAGGTATCGCCCTGTACCGTTAGCAGCAGGCGCGGGCGGACGCGCCGGATGGCGTCCTCAATCTGCTGCGGGCTGAAGACCTCTCCCCACGGCACCTCAATGGTATGGACCTCGGCGCGGCAGCGGCGGGCTATTTCGCACAGCAGGTGGCCAAAGCGGCCAAATACCGGCACCAGCACCCTGTCGCCGGGACGGATGGCGGAGACCAGAATCGCCTCGATGCCGGCACGTGAAGTCCCGTCTACCAGCATCGTCCAGCGGTTATCGGTGCGAAACACGCCGCGATACAGGGCCATCACTTCGTTCATATAGTGGGTCATCGCCGGGTCATACTGGCCAATAAGTTGGCTCGACATGGCGCGCAGCACGCGCGGGTCGGCGTTGATCGGTCCCGGCCCCATCAGCAGGCGCGGCGGCGGGTTGATGGGAGCAAATTGAGCGATATCCATCTTAGTTTCCTTAGTGTGCCTATCCCGGTAGGCGTAATTGTTGAAGACAGTTCGAACACGGACAGCGCGGAAAAACCGGATCGTACCCGCAGCCCATGAGGACGTTGAGCGCAGCCGGGGTTCAACATGCCGAATAAAATAGCCTGGCGACCAGGCTCCTAGCTGAGACCGCGCACGGAGGAGATAAACTGCTTCAGCTCGAGGGTCTGCGGGTTGGCGAACAGCGTCTTGCTGTCGCCCTGCTCCCAGACGCGCCCCTGATGCATAAACACCACGCGGTCGCCCACTTCACGGGCAAAATTCATTTCATGGGTCACGAGGATCAGCGTCATTCCCTCGGCGGCCAGTTGCTCAAGAACCTTGAGCACTTCGCCAACCAGCTCGGGGTCCAGCGCCGAGGTTATCTCGTCGCAGAGCAGGACCTTCGGCGACATCGCCAGCGCCCGGGCAATCGCCACCCGCTGCTGCTGGCCGCCGGACAGATTGGCCGGATAGTAGTCCAACCGGTCGCCGAGCCCCACTTTTTCCAGCATCTGCCGCGCCAGCTCGCGGCACTCGGAGGCGCTCTTTTTCAACACCCGCCGCGGGGCCAGCATCACGTTTTCCAGCGCCGTCATATGCGGGAACAGATTAAAGTTCTGGAACACCATCCCGACGGAGCGGCTGATCTCGCGGGCCTGCGAATCGCGGTCGGTGATGGTCATCCCGCCGAGCTTAATGCTGCCGTCCTGATACCCTTCCAGGCCATTGATGCAGCGCAGCAGCGTGCTTTTCCCCGACCCGCTGCGGCCGATAATCGAGATAACTTCGCCCATATCGATATCCAGATCGACGCCTTTGAGCACGTGGTTGTCGCCGTAGTACTTCTGCATCTGATTAATGGTGATGAGAGGCATTGAATTTGTTCTCCAGATAGCGGCTGTAGCGGGACAGCGGGTAGCACAGAATGAAGTAGCCCAGCGCCACCAGCGCAAAGACCTTAAACGGCTGGTAGGTGACGTTGGTCAGCATCGTGCCGGCCTTGGTCAGCTCGACGAAGCCGATAATCGACGCCAGGGCGGTGCCTTTCACCACCTGCACCGCGAAGCCCACCGTCGGGGCGATGGCGATGCGCAGCGCCTGGGGCGCAACGACCCGGCACAGCGTTTGGGTGAAGCTCAGCCCCAGGCAGCGCGAGGCCTCCCACTGCCCTTTCGGCAGCGCGCGGATGCTGCCAAACCAGATATCGAGTAAAAAGGCGCTGGTATAGAAGGTCAGCGCCATCGACGCGGCGGTCCACGGCGAGACGTCGATGCCAAACAGCGCCACGCCGAAGAAGGCGAGGAACAGCTGCATTAATAGCGGCGTTCCCTGGAACAGCTCAACGTAGCCGCGGATCAGCCGCCTGACCTGGCGGCCGCCGGTGAGGCGCAGCAGCAGCAGCGGGAGCGTCACCAGCGCGCCGCCGAGAAACGCCACCAGCGACAGCAGCACCGTCCAGCGCCCGGCCAGCAGCAGATTGCGGATAATGTCCCAGTCGGTAAAGGTGGCCATCATGCCCGTACTCCCAGCCATTTTCGCCCCGCTGCCATCAGCAGCTGACGCATTGTTATCGACAGCACCAGGTAGATCCCCGTGGTGACCAGATAGACCTCAAAGCTGAGGAAGGTTCGCGACTGGATCAGGTTCGCCGCGAAGGTCAGCTCCTCATAGGAAACCTGCGAAACCACCGACGATCCCAGCATCACGATGATGCACTGGCTCACCAGCGCCGGATAAATCCGCTGCAGCGCCGGCGGCAGAACCACCTGAATAAAGGTCTGCGTGCGGCTCAGCCCCAGCACGCGCCCGGCCTCCCACTGCCCCCTGGGGGTCACCTGAATCCCGGCGCGCACGATCTCGGTACTGTAGGCCCCGAGGTTGATCACCATCGCCAGCAGCGCGGCTTCACCGGCGGTCATCTTTAAGCCCAGGTTGGGCAGGCCAAAGACGATAAAAAACAGCTGCACCACGAACGGCGTATTGCGGATCAGCTCCACGTAGCCGCCCCAGATGCGGCTGAACCAGGTCGCCCGCCCGCTGCGAATGGCGGCGCCGAAAATGCCTATCGCCAGGCCGCCCGCCGTCGCCAGCACCGTCAGCTGCACGGTAACCCACAGCCCCGACAGCAGCTCTGGCCAGTGCGGCCAGAGCTCAGAAAAATGAAGTTGCTCCGTCATTCGCAGACCCTATGCGCCAAAGCCTGCGGGCAGCGGCGCTTTCAGCCACTGCTGCGACAGCGCGTTGAGCGTGCCGTCCTTAACTCCCTGCTCAATCAGCGCGTCCACCTTCTCCTTCAGCGCCGGCTCGTTCTTTTTCAGGCCGATAAAGCACGGCGAATCTTTCAGCATAAAGCTCGGTACCGGCGCCTTCTGCGCATTTTGCCGGGAGATAGCCGCCACCACGAGGTTGCCGGTCGCCAGGTACTGCACCTGCCCTGAGAGGTAGGCTGACAGCGTGGTGTTGTTATCCTCGTAGCGCTTGATCTGCGCCTCTTTCGGCGCCAGATCGCTCAGCACCATATCCTCAACCGCGCCGCGGGTAACGCCGACGGTTTTCCCGCTCAGCGCCGCCGCATCCTTCAGCTCGGCCCCCTTCGGCCCGAAGACGCCGAGGAAGAACGGCGCGTAGGCGCGGCTGAACGCAATCACCTTCTCGCGCTCCGCATTCTTGCCGAGGCTGGAGATCACCAGATCGACCTTATCGGTCTGCAGATAGGGTACCCGGTTGGCGCTGGTTACCGGTACCAGCTGCAGCTTGAGCTTCATCTGCTTCGCCAGGTAGCGCGCCATATCGATGTCATAACCCTGGGGCTGGAGATCGGTGCCCACCGAGCCAAACGGCGGGAAATCCTGCGGCACCGCGATACGGATAACGCCGCGCTTTTCGATATCCTGCAGTTGGTCGGCTCTGGCCGCGCTCATTTGCGTAAACAGACAGGCGGCCCCGGCCAGTGCGATCAACAGTTTTTTCATGATGTTTACCCGTTACGTTAGTATGAAACAAAAGATTCTTTAAATAAACTTCTGCAACTAATGTGCCAGATATAGGCCACGCCGCTGCCGAGGCAAAAGACGCCATAAAAGAGTGATGAAACAAGGAAGAGAGAGAGAATGCGCGGCAATTTCGCCTTCTCTCACCGCCGGAAGCCCGCACTAAAATAATGCAAAGCACCAGACTGACGCCCCATTATCGCTGCTCGAGCTCGTCCAGCTGCTGATAAAGGGTGGCGATATCGTGAATGCGCGGGCGGCCCTTATCGAGGATCTCATGCAGAAAAGCGTTGGCCAGCAGGTTGATCAGGCTGTTGACCGAGGCGTAGCTATCGTAGGCCGAAACGCTATCGAGCGGTGCGCAGAGCTGCCAGCGCGCCAGCGGAAACAGGCCGTGCGCCTGCGGCTCGCACATCAGCAGCACCGGCACGCCGCTGGCCTGGAGCTGCTGCAGCAGCGGCCGAATAAGGCGCGGACGGCGGCGAAAGGCCATCACCACCACCACGTCCCTGGCCGACAGATCCACCAGCTCCTCGCTCAGACTTTGCCCCGGCTGGGGCAGCACCTGCACCTGACCGCGCGCCTGCAGCAGCTGCTGGCGCAGGTGCAGCGCCGCCGGATAGGCGTTGCGCATGCCGACGATGACCACCCGTTCGGCGCTCACCATCGCGTTAATCGCTTCGGCAAACTGGCGCGCGTCGAGGGCGTTGACCCACTGGGTCAGATTGGCCATCTCCTGCTTATAATGGCGCGCCAGCAGCGTGTTTCCCTGCACCGCGTCGCGGTTATCGGTCAGCGGCATCCCGCTCTGGCGCAGAGTGCGCAGCTCGTCGCGCATATCCTTATACTTCTCGTATCCCAGCCGCTTGAACAGGCGGCTCACCGTCGCTTTCGACACCCCGCTCAGCTGCGCCAGCTCGGCGCTGTTGTAGCTGATCAGGTCATCAAAATGATCGAAAATAAAATCCGCCACCCGCTGCTCCTGGGGCGACAGGGCGGCGTACTGCCCTTTGAGTCGTTCATCAAGCTGTTGCATAAGCCCCCTGTAACTTTTGTTTCATCGCACTATACCCGTCATACTCCGCGTTGCCTATGCGCTGGCGATGCGTCTCGCGCTGTTGTCGCCGTTGATACCCGGCCCGCGGCGCGCATGACCTTGAATACCCTTCCTTACACGATGCGTGCCACTCCGGCAAAAAACGCCGACAGCAGGGAATGAAACTTTGGGTTCAGAAGTGGAACGGCTTTTGCACTCTGAAAGAATACATCGCGTCACGAGGACAACGAATGCACAGTCATGTATCCACCCGGGGGATGGCGGTCGCCCCCCATCACCTGGCCAGCCAAAGCGCGCTTGCCGTGCTGCGCGAAGGCGGAAGCGCAATCGAAGCAATGGTCGCCGCGGCGGCCACTATCGCCGTGGTTTACCCCCATATGAACGGCCTCGGCGGCGACGGCTTCTGGCTTATTGTGCCGCCGGAAGGGGAACCGATCGCCATCGACGCCAGCGGCGCGGCGGGCTCGCGGGCGACGCTGGAGGCCTATTCCGACCTCAAGCAGATCCCGCACCGTGGCCCGCGCGCCGCGCTGACCGTCGCCGGCACCGTCAGCGGCTGGGACGAAGCGCTCCGGGTATCGCACTCCCTGAGCGGCAAGACGCTGCCGCTGGCGCGTCTGCTGAAAGACGCTATCGGCTACGCCAGCGACGGGATCCCGGTCACCGAATCCCAGGCCAGCGCCACCGCCGGCAAGTTTGCCGAACTCCGTTCGCTGCCGGGATTTGCCGAAACCTTTCTGGTCGACGGCCGACCGCCGGTTGCCGGCAGCCGCTTTCGCCAGCCCGCGCTGGCCAATACCCTCAGGCGACTGGTCAACGAAGGGCTGGACAGCTTCTATCGCGGCCCGCTGGCCGAAACCCTGGCCGAGGGCATGGCGCAGTACGGACTGCCCATCACCCTCGACGATCTCCGCCAGCACCGCGCCCGCCGCCCTGCGCCGCTAAAACTGACCCATCAGCACGGCGAGCTGTGGAACCTCGCGCCGCCGACGCAGGGGCTGGTATCGCTGGCCATTCTCGGTATTACCGACCGCCTGGCGATGGCCGAGGCCGACGAGGCGATGACCGTCCACCGCATCGTTGAGGCCACCAAGCTAGCCTTTAGCCTGCGCGACGCCCATATCACCGACCCGCGCCACCTCGATGTTGATATTCAGAGCCTGCTGGAACCGGCGGCGCTGCAGGCGCTGGCTGAGCAGGTCAGCAACCAGCAGGCCGCCCCATGGGGCGCCGGCAAAGGCCCCGGCGATACCGTATGGATGGGGGTCATGGATGACAGCGGGCTGGCGGTCTCCTTTATTCAGAGTATCTACCACGAGTTCGGCAGCGGCGTGGTGCTGCCGGAGAGCGGGATCGTCTGGCAGAACCGCGGCGCCTCGTTCAGCCTCGATCCGCAACATCTTCTGGCGCTGGCCCCCGGCAAGCAGCCGTTCCATACCCTTAATCCGGCGGCGGCCCGCCTCAGCGACGGCCGGGTGATGGTGTACGGCTCGATGGGCGGCGACGGCCAGCCGCAAACTCAGGCCGCCCTCTTTACCCGCTACATCCTGCAGGGTGTGCCGCTGCAGGAGAGCATCGCCCGGCCGCGCTGGCTGCTGGGCCGCACCTGGGGACAAACCTCCGATTCGCTGAAGCTGGAGGGTCGCTTTACGCCGCAGAGCGTCGCCCGCCTGCGGGCACTGGGGCATGAGGTCGAAGTGCTGGACGATTTCAGCGAGGCCATGGGCCACGCCGGCGCCATCGTCCGTCATCCAAATGGCCTCTTCGAAGGGGCATCCGATCCGCGCAGCAACGGCTCAGCCGCCGGTTATTAGGAGTTCAGCATGCAAAAAGTGACGCTCGACTGGAGCACGTACCTGGCACAAATGGAGCAGATCCTCGGCCTGGAGCTGGATGAAGCCCGCCGCGCCGAGCTTCAGCTGCAGTTCAGCCGCATCGCCGCCATGGCCGAACCGCTGATGGCCTTCCCCCTCGACGAACGCCTGGAAATCGCCGGAGTGTATAAAGCATGACGCTTAACCAAATGACGATTAGCGAGATCCAGCGCGCCCTGCAGACCGGGGATCTCAGCGCCCGGGAGATCGCCCGCCGGACCCTCGACGACATTGCGCGGGTCAACCCGCACATCAACGCCTGGACCACGGTGACGGAAGCGCGAATGCTGGCCGAAGCGGACAGCATTGATACCCTGCGCCGGGGCAAGCAGCCGCTGCCGCCGCTGGCCGGCGTCCCCTACGCGGTAAAGAATCTGTTCGATGTCTCCGGACAGACCACCCTCGCCGGCGCCCGGCTGTTTAGCGAACGCGCCCCCGCCACGGCCGACGGCTGGGCGCTGCGCCAGCTCCACGCCGCGGGCGGGCTGCTGTCAGGGATGCTGAATATGGACGCCTACGCCTACGGCTTTACCACCGAAAATAGCCACTACGGCGCGACGCGTAACCCGCACGACCTGGCGCGCATCGCCGGCGGCTCGTCCGGCGGTTCGGCGGCGGCGGTAGCGGCCGGGCTGGTGCAGTTCGCGCTGGGCAGCGATACCAACGGCTCCATCCGCGTACCGGCCTCCTTATGCGGTATTTTTGGCCTCAAGCCGACCTTTGGCCGCCTGTCGCGATCCGGCAGCCATCCGTTTGTTGCCAGCCTCGACCACATCGGCCCCCTCGCCCGCAGCGTCGGCGACCTCGCCGCGGTCTACGATGCGCTGCAGGGGCGCGATCCCGGCGACGGTTTCCAGGCCGATAAGGCCAGCGAGCGCACCAGCAACCTGCTGCCACGCGGTCTCGAAGGCCTGCGCTGTGCGGTGCTCGGCGGCTATTTCAGCCGCTGGTGCGATGACGACGCCCGCGCCGCCGTCGCCCGGGTAGCGCAGGCGCTCGACGCCCGCGAGGAGCTACTGTTCCCCGAGGCCGAGCTCTCCCGCTCGGCGGCGTTTATCATCAGCGCCTCCGAAGGCGGCAACCACTACCTGCCTGCCCTGCGCCGCGAGCCGGAGCGCTTCGAGCCCCACTCCCGGGAGCGGCTGCTGGCCGGGGCGATGGTCCCGGCCAACTGGTATATTCAGGCCCAGCGCTTTCGCCGCCACGCCCAGCGGGCGTTTCAGGCGCTGTTTGTCCACGCCGATATTCTGATCGCGCCGGCAACGCCGTGCAGCGCCACGCTCGTCGGCGAGCAGACCATGGAGATCAACGGCCAGCAGCTGCCGGTACGCGCCAGTATGGGGATGCTCACCCAACCCATCTCCTTCGTGGGCCTGCCGGTCACCACGGTACCGCTGCGCAGCGCCACCGGGCGGCCGATTGGCCTGCAGCTGATCGCCGCCCCGTTTAATGAACAGGCCTGCCTGCGGGCGGCACGCGTACTGGAAGAGATGGGGCTCACCGATGCCAGCCCTGCGGAGGTAATAGCATGATCGATCAGGACAATATTAACCGGCCTCGCGTTCTGGCCGAGGTCACGGCCGCCTTTTATCGCTATGAAGAAGCGCTGGTCAGCAATAACGTCGCGGTGCTCGACGAGCTGTTCTGGGAGGACAAACGCACGGTGCGCCTCGGCGCCGGGGAGAATCTCTACGGCGCCGACGAGATCCGCGCTTTTCGCGCCGCGCGCCCGGCGGCCGGACTCCAGCGCGAGCTGCGCCACACGGTGATCGTCAGCTTCGGCGAGGATTACGCGGTGTGCAGCACCGAGTTCACCCGCGAGGGTAGCGATCGCGTGGGCCGCCAGCAGCAGACCTGGGTGCGCTTTCCCTTCGGCTGGCGCATCGTCGCCGCCCAGGTGAGCCTGATGAGCTAGCGAACGCGGCCGCCGTAGCCGGACCGGAGCGAACTCCGGCCCGGCTATCGGCTAGCGACGAAACGGATACGCCTCGCGCCAGCGGTCGGCAATCTGCTGGCGGGTGCAGACCCACACCTGCTCATGCTGCTGGACGTAATCAAGGAAGCGCTGCAGGGCCCGAAAGCGTCCCGGCCGGCCCAGCAGGCGGCAGTGCATGCCGATAGACATCATCTTCGGCGCCTCGCGCCCCTCTTCATACAGCACATCAAAGCTATCTTTGAGGTAGGTATAAAACTGCTCCGCGGTATTGAACCCCTGCGCGGTGGCAAAACGCATGTCGTTGGTATCGAGGGTATAGGGCACGATCAGGTGCGGCCTGCGCGAACCGTCGCCGCACGGCACCTCGACCCAAAACGGCAGATCGTCGCCGTAGTAGTCGCTGTCGTAATCAAAGCCGCCGTGCTCGACCACCAGCCGGCGAGTGTTGGGGCTGTCGCGCCCGGTGTACCAGCCGGTGGGCGGCCTGCCGAACAGATCGGTTAACACCTGCACCGCCTGCTGCAGATGCGCGCGCTCGGTCTCGATATCCATATGCTGATAGTGGATCCAGCGCCAGCCGTGGCTGACCACGTCGTAGTTGGCGTCTTTGATCGCCGCCACGATATCCGGATGCCGCGCCAGCGCCATCGCCACGCCGAACACAGTCAGCGGCAGCCCGCGCTGGCTGAACTCGCGATGAATGCGCCAGAACCCGGCGCGGCTGCCGTACTCGTACAGCGAGTCCATCGACATATGTCGGTCAGGGTAGCTGGCCGCACCGATAATGTCGGAGAGAAACTGCTCGGAGCCCGCGTCGCCGTGCAGGACGTGGTTTTCCGCCCCCTCTTCATAATTTAAAACAAACTGTACGGCGATACGCGCATTCTGCGGCCACGGCGAGCGCGGCGTCTGGCCGGCATAGCCGCGCAGATCGCGAGGATAATCCTGATTAAAAAGCGCTGACTGCTGACCCATCTCCCACCTCTTTATTCATCACCATCAGTTAAATGACTGAAACCTGCCGCCTAAATTTTTCGCTTCCGGGAAAGCCAGGTCGCCCTGCTTGCTGGTCGACAGGCCGAGCGCCACCAGCGACTCGACCATTTTTACCGCCGCGCTGACGCCGTCGATGACCGGCACGCGCAGCTCGCGAGTGAGCTCCTGCGCCAGCGTCGCCATCCCGCCGCAGCCCAGCACAATCGCCCCGCAGCCGTCCTCCTTCAGCGCCTGAACGCAGCGCTGACGTACCTGCTCCTGCGCCCGCCCGCTGCCGTCTTCCAGCGCCAGCACCGGCAGATCGATAGCGTGCAGCCCGGCGCAGTGGTGGTAGAAGCCATACTGATGCAGCAGGTGGCGGGCGATAATCAGCGTGCGCGGCAGCGTGGTGACGATGGAAAAGCGGGTGGCGACCAGCGTCGCCATATGCATCGCCGCTTCGGCGATGCCGATAACCGGCCCCTGCGCCAGCTCGCGCGCCGCCAGCAGCCCCGGATCGCCAAAACAGGCGATCACGTGACCCGAGACGCCCTGCTGACGCCCGGCCTTAATTTGTTCGAGCACGCCGACCGCGGCGATGGCTTCATCGAAGTGCCCTTCGATGGAAGGTACGCCCTCCGTCGGGCAGACCGCCACAATCTCGGTCCCCGGCGCGGCCGCCGCTCGCGCGGCGGCGCCGATGGTCTCGGTCATGGCGCGGCTGGTGTTGGGATTAATCACTTGTATACAAACAGAGGACATTACGACTCCTTGTAGCTGGCAAACAGCCGGGCGAAATCGGGCAGGGAAACGCCCGCGGTATCAAAGCGCAGGCTGGCAACGATATGGGCAAAGTGGTGGGTCAGCGCCGCGCTCAGCGGCTGCAGCTCCCCGGCGCGCAGCAGCCCGATCAGCTGCCCGTGGTCGTCGCAGCGGCAGCCCTGTCGCCACGGCGAGCCCCATGCCGCAACGGCTAATGACGAGCGCTGGCTCAGGCGCGTGACCATCTCGGTAAGCACCTGGTTGGCGGAGATCGCCTGCAGCTGAATATGAAATTCGGCGGAGTAGCGGATCGCTGCCGGACCGTTGCAGGCCTCATGCGCCTGCTGCTCCTGGCGAATAATCGCCTCCAGCGCCGCCAGATGCGGCGGCTGGCAGCGGGCCAGCACGTCGGGCAGATTGGCGACCTCCAGCAGCTCTCGGGTGCGGAAGATCTCCCGCGCCTCTTCTTCCGTGGGGCTGGCAACCTGTGCACCACGCTTGGGCGTCAGGGTGACCATTTGCACAGCGGCGAGTCGCTGCAGCACCTTGCGGATCCCCGTGCGGCTGACGCCAAAGACCTCCGCCAGCGCCTCTTCCGGCAGCTTGCTGCCCGGCGGCAGCTGGTGTTCAACGATGGCGGTCATCAGCGCCTGATAGATGGCTTCATCCTTGTCCTGCAGGCCTGGCGCGGCGTGCAGACGATTTTCGTAACTCATTAACCGGCTCCGTATTCACGTTTCGACATCAAACTGTATACATAAAAATTAAATATTGCATACAAGATTAACTATTTTGGCCTAATTCCTGCAACAGCCTCAGCAATCCATATTCAGGGGTTTCATCAAGAGGAGCAGGTTTCATGCCACATTCACAAAATACGCATCAGGTTAAGGCCGCGGGCTCCAGCGCCGGCTACAGTCCACGGCTGTGCAACGAGGATCTGGCGCCAACGCGCGACCAGAACTGGAGCTGGTACAACATCTTTTCCTTCTGGATGTCGGATGTGCATAGCATGGGGGGCTATGTCGTGGCGGCGAGTTTCTTTACCCTGGGCTTAGCCAGCTGGCAGGTGCTGCTGTGCCTGCTGGTCGGCATCTGTATCGTTCAGCTGTGCGCCAACCTGGTGGCCCGACCCAGCCAGATGGCGGGCGTGCCCTATGCGGTGATCTGCCGCCAGGCGTTTGGCGTCTTCGGCGCCAATATTCCGGCGGTGATCCGCGGGCTTATCGCCTTTGCCTGGTACGGGATCCAGACCTATCTGGCCGCCAACGCGCTGATGCTGGTGGTGCTAAAGTTCTGGCCGTCGCTGGCGACGCTCACCGCGAGCAGCTTCCTCGGGCTGTCGCATCTTGGCTGGCTGTGCTTCGCCACCATGTGGCTGCTGCAGGCGATGGTGTTCTGGCACGGGATGAGCGCCATCAAGCGCTTTATTGATATCGCCGGTCCGGCGGTCTACGTAGTGATGCTGGCGCTGGCGGGCTGGATTGTATACAAGACCGGCTTCGATGGGATCTCCTTTACCCTCGCCAGCAAGTCGCTGAGCGCCGGGGAGCAAACCTGGCAGATGATCACCGCGACCGCTCTGGTGGTCTCCTACTTCTCCGGCCCACTGCTTAACTTTGGCGACTTCTCGCGCTATGGCAAAAGCATGGGTGAAATCCGCCGCGGCAACCGCTGGGGCCTGCCGTTTAACTTCCTGTTGTTCTCTATCGTTACCGTGGTGATTGTCTCCGGGACGCAGTCGCTGTTCGGGCGCATGATAACCGACCCGATTGAAACCGTAAGCCGCGTAGGCAACGACCTGGCGGTGGCCATCGGCCTGCTGACGATGATCACCGCGACCATCGGGATCAACATTGTCGCCAACTTCGTCTCCCCGGCCTTCGACTTCTCCAACTGCTCGCCGCAGAAAATCAGCTTCCGTACCGGGGGGATGATCGCCGCGGTGGGTTCAATCCTGCTCACCCCGTGGAACCTGTTTAACTCCCCGGAGCTTATTCACTACACCCTCGACGTGCTGGGGGCGTTTATCGGCCCGCTGTTCGGCATTCTGCTGGTCGACTTCTACCTGATCAAGCGCGGGAAAATCTCGGTGGACGATCTGTTTGACGATACGCCGAAAGGACAATACTGGTATCGCAACGGCTTTAACCCGAAGGCCATCGCCGCGCTGGTGCCCTCCGTGGCCATCGGTTTGGTTATCAGCTTTATCCCCGCCCTGCATGAGGTCGCCAACTTCAGCTGGTTTATCGGCGTCTTCCTGAGCGGCGCCGCCTACCGCTGGATTGCCCGCGACGATCGCGTCACCGTCTCCGCCGCCGCGCGCTATGACGCCCGCGCCGTGGCGCAGAAAGAGTAGTTTCCCCTCTCTGGCCGCGCCCGCCGGCGCGGCGTATTCCTCAACCGCAACGGCTGGCATTAATATTGCTTTAGATCTTGCTCAATGCGCGATTCAACAGGGAGCCAACATGGCGGAAACCATCAAGTCGTACGATGCTGCAATTCGCGGGGCATTTTTTGATATCGCCCGGGTCGCCGACGGCGCCGACGATATCGCCCGCCACGCGCGCTATCTTGCCGATGGCCTGCTGTTTATTGAGAACGGCACGATCCAGACGCTGCTGCCGTGGCAGGAAGGAGAGCAGTTTCTCCATCCGCACAAGGGATACACCGACCTGCGCGGCAGGCTGCTGCTGCCGGGCTTTATCGACGCCCACGTCCACTATCCGCAAACGGAGATGATTGGTGCCTACGGCGAACAGCTGCTGGAGTGGTTAACCACCTACACCTTCCCGGTCGAAAGCCAGTTCGCGGACGAGGCCTATAGCACGGAGATCGCCCGCTTTTTTGTCAACCAGCTGCTCAGCCACGGCACCACCACCGCGCTGGTGTTCTGCACCCTGCATCCCGAGTCCGTCGATGCGCTGTTTAGCGAAGCGCTGCGCCTGAATATGCGCATTCTCGCCGGGAAGGTGATGATGGACCGCCACGCGCCGGAATACCTGACGGAAACGGCGGAACAAAGCTACCGGCAAACCCGTGAGCTGATCCAGCGCTGGCACCACCGCGGGCGCCTGGGCTACGCCATTACCCCGCGCTTTGCCCCCACCTCCACGCCGGAGCTGCTGTCGGCCATTCAGCAGCTGCGGGAGGAGTTTCCGGATACCTGGCTGCACACCCATCTGAGCGAAAATCTCAGCGAGGTCGCGTGGGTGAAAAGCCTGTGGCCGGAGCATGAGCACTATCTCGACGTCTATCACCACTACCGGCTGACCGGCGAGCGCAGCGTATTTGCGCACGGCATTCACCTCGCCGACGCCGAGTGGCGCTGCCTGCACGAAACCGGCTCCGCGCTGGCCTTCTGCCCGACCTCAAATCTGTTCCTCGGCAGCGGCCTGTTTCGTCTGCCCGCCAGCTGGCAGCAGCGGGTGCGGATCGGCATCGGCACCGACGTGGGGGCGGGAACCACCTTCAGCATGCTGCGCACGCTAGGGGAAGCCTATAAAGTTGCCCAGCTACAGAGCTATCGCCTGCCCGCCTGCGAGGCCTTTTACCACGCCACGCTCGGCGGCGCGCACGCCCTGCGCCTTGATGATAAAATTGGCAACTTCGAGCCGGGAAAAGAGGCCGACTTCGTGGTTATCGACCCGGCCGCCACCCCTTTACAGCGGCTACGAATCGGACGCTGCAAAGATATCTACGAGCAGCTGTTTGTGCTGATGACTCTCGGCGACGAGCGCAATATCAGCGAGACCTGGGTCAACGGCGAGCGCGTCTGGCACCAGCATGGCTGACGCCCGGGCCGGGCCAGAGCGCAAAATTAGCTCCCCCGATAGGTCGACCAGCCGCCGGGGGCAATCAAAAACGGCAGGTGGAAGTGCTCATCGGCGTCTTCGGCGATCGCAAAATCGATCTGCGCACTGAGGTAGAGCGTTTCCCGCCCGTCGCGCGAAAACCAGTCGCCAATCTCCGCCACCAGCCGATAGCGCCCGGCAATCAGCATACCGGGCGCCAGTAGCGCAATACGGCCCTGCTCATCGGTCAGGCCGCTGGCGATAGTTTGCCCGCCCAGCAGCAGGTTCACCGCCACGCCCTGCGCGGGCTTGCCGCTGGAGATATCGAGAATATGGGTACTCAACGTATTCATTCGCCTATGACTCCCGTCAGTCTTAATAAGGTAATTTCGCGCAGCTGCGCCAGCGCCACCCGCGTCTCTTCCGCCTCGTCGTGGTTCAGCCGCTGCGTCAGCGCCTGCAGGATCTCTTCCCCGCTGCGGCCTTTGGCGCGGATCAGGAAGACCCGCCCGAAGCGGGCTTCGTAGCGGGCGTTGCCCGCTTTCAGCGCCTGGGCAAGAGGCGCATCTTCATCGTTGATGGCCGCCTGCTCGTGCCGCGACAGCGCGGCGTGGCCCCGCTCTCCGGCCGGTTTTTCACCAATGCGCGGATGGGCGCTCAGCGCCCGATCCAGATCGGCCTCTCCCCAGCGCTGCGCGGCCTCCTTCGCGGCGGCCAGCAGCGCGGCAAGGTCAGGATAGGGACGGCCCCGCACCAGCACCGTCGCCCAGTCGGGGATCGCCACGCAGGGCTGCAGCAGGCCGTGGGCCGCCTCGTCGTCCAGCCGGTTAAAGTCCTCAATCGCGATCGTCGCGGCCACTTCGGACATGTTGTCGCTCCTTATACCAAACGGCCATGCGGCCCGTCGTTAATAGCGTAAGCGCAATATTGCGCAAATCAGCTTACATAAAGCGGCTTGCACAAAGCAGGCCACATTCCCTCATTGCGGATCCGGATGCCGCGGGTGGATGAAACGGTCGATTCGCGACTGCCCAGTTTAAAATTTTTGATGCAATAAAAGGCAATTATTGCCCGATAACGCACCACTTTAGCGCATAACTTCCGCTGAGGTCTCCGCCAGCCGCCTCGTGGCGCCCGCCGGCAAGCTGGTACGCAAATTGCTCCGCTCTTCACAACGCATGCCACAGGAGAAGATGATGAAAGCATTAGTGATGGGTGCCGGTATCGGCGGCCTTAGCGCGGCGGTCGCGCTGAAAGCGGCCGGAATTAGCTGCGAGGTGTTTGAAGCGGTGCAGGAGATTAAGCCGGTTGGCGCCGCCATCTCAATCTGGCCCAACGGGGTGAAGTGCATGAACCTACTGGGCATGGGCAATATCACCGAGACCTACGGCGGGCCGCTGCGCTATATGGCCTATCAGGATCACCGGCATGGCAAAACCCTGACCCGCTTTAGCCTTGCTCCGCTGGTCGAACGCACCGGCGGCCGCCCCTGCCCGGTCTCGCGCAGCGAGCTGCAGGGCGAGATGCTGAACTTCTGGGGTCGCGACGCGGTACGGTTCGGTAAGCGGGCCACCCGCGTGGCGGAGGACGATGACGGCGTGACGGTGTGGTTTAGCGACGGAACCACCGCCCGCGGCGATATGCTGATTGCCGCCGACGGCAGCCACTCCGCCCTGCGCCCGTACGTGCTCGGCTTTACCCCCGAACGGCGCTACGCGGGCTACGTTAACTGGAACGGTCTGGTGGAGATTGATGAGGCCATCGCCCCCGCCGATCAGTGGACCACCTTTGTCGGTGAGGGCAAGCGCGTCTCGCTGATGCCTGTCGCCAGGGGACGCTTCTATTTTTTCTTTGATGTCCCCCTGCCGGCCGGACTGGCGGAAGATCGTAGCACCCTGCAGACGGATCTTAGCCGCTACTTCAGCGGCTGGGCAGCGCCGGTGCAGGCGCTGATCGCCCGCCTCGATCCGGCCACCACCAACCGAATCGAAATTCACGATATTGAGCCCTTCGACCGCCTGGTGCGGGGGAAGGTGGCGCTGCTGGGAGATGCAGGACACAGCACCACCCCGGATATCGGCCAGGGCGGCTGCGCGGCGCTGGAGGACGCGGTGGTGCTGGGCGAAGCGTTGCGCGACGGCGGGGATATCGCCGCCGCGCTGCGCCAGTACGAAGCCCGCCGCTGCGAGCGGGTTCGCGACCTGATTCTGAAAGCGCGCAAGCGCTGCGATATCACCCACGGCAAGGAGATGGCGCTCACCGAGGCCTGGTACCGGGAGCTTGAAGAGGAGAGCGGGGAGCGGATCATCAACGGCCTGTGCGAGACGATACAGGGCGGCCCGCTCGGCTAACCGCCGTCTTCAGGGCCGCAACTCCCGGCTTTCGCCGACGGCCCGCATCGCCTCCATCACCGCCGTCAGCTTCTGAATCGCCATCTGCGCCGGACGAGAGAGCTGGCGCGATGGCGCGGTGCACAGCGCCAGGGTCAGCGGCCGCAGCAGCTTGTTGCGCAAAGGGATAAACGCCAGCTGCCCGCTGTTGACCTCATCCAGCACGTCGAGCAGGCTCAGTACCGTTACGCCGCTGCCTTTGAGGACCAGCGATTTAATCAGCCGAATATCGTTGCAGCTGATGCTGTTTGCCGGGGAAAAGTCGTAGTGCCGATAGAGCATCGCCACCCGGTCGTGCACAATAAGCGGCGCGCCGGGAACGATGTGCCGCAGGTGGCTAAGGTCGCCTAACGACAGCGCCGCAGCCTGCGCGAGCGGACAGTCCGGGCGCATCACCACCCCCATCTCCAGCTCAACGAACGCCAGCACGCTGAGCCCCGCCTGGCCCTCAGGGTCGAGGATCAGGCCAAAATCGACGTCAGCCTGGCGAACCTTTTCGCTCACCGCGTGGCTATCCGCCACCCGCAGATTGAGCTCCAGCCACTGCCACGAGGTAATGATATCGGCCAGCGCCGCGGCAAAGCTGCCCTCCGCCAGCGCCTGCACCATGCCGATGCTGACGCTGCCGCGCTTTAGCCCCTGCAGCTCGTCAAACTGCTGGCGGGTAAGCTGAAACTCCTTTTGCCAGCGCAGCAGGTTGTCATAGAGCAGCTCTCCGGCGGTGGTCATGCGCAACCCTTCCGGCAGCCGTTCAAACAGCGGCGTGCCGAACTCCTCTTCGGCCTGCAGGATCTGGCGGTTTATCGCCGAGGCCGAGATATGCAGCTTTTCAGCCGCCCGGCGCAGGCTGCCGCAGCGGGCCACCGCGGCGAAATAGATAGCGAAACGCGAAAACGGACTCATATTCCCCCTGTTCTCTTTTTTGCAACGGGTTAGTGAATTAATGGCGATGGATGTCAACACCCTAATATGACAACAATAAACTCACAACAATTAAACAAATGCTTTTCCGTGAGCAGGAAGGAACATGATGAACAGAACCCATCCCACCCCACCGGCCCGCTGCACCTTCGAGCCGGACGACTGGCTCAGGCTGGCGAAATGCTGGCATCCGGTCGCCCGCGCCGAGGACGTCGGCGGCGCTCCGCTGAAGGCAACCCTGCTGGACGAACCGCTGGTTCTCTACCGAATTAAAGGTTCGGTGGTGGCGGCCCGCGACGTCTGCCCCCATCGCGGCGTCCCGCTGACCCTCGGCTCTCACGACAACGAAGGGATTATTTGCCCCTATCACGGCCTGCGCTTCGGTGAAGAGGGGCGCTGCAACCGGATCCCCTCCAGCCCCGACCAGCCGGTGCCGGCCAGGCTCCACCTGACCCACTACGCGGTGGAGGAGCGCTTTGGGCTGATCTGGGTGTGCATGGCCTTCGATCCGGAGAACCCGATGCCGCTGCCCACCATGCCGCACTGGCACGATGAGGGGTTTCAGCAGATCAACTGCCCGGCGTTTGAAGTCAACGGCTTCGCCGGCCGCCAGGTGGAGGGGTTTCTCGACGTGGCCCATTTCGCGTGGATCCATACCGATACCTTCGCCGACCCGGATAATCAGGAAGTGCCGGCCTACAGCCCGCAGGAGACGCCCTTTGGCTTTACTGCCGATTACTGGAGCTCGGTCGGCAACTATCCGGCCAGCGCCGGATTCCGCGCGCCGGAGGGGTTTCAGTGGCTGCGCCGTTTCGAGATGCACCTGCCCTTCACCGCGACGCTAACCATCCACTTCCCCGGCGAAGCCCGGCTGGTGATTATGAACGCCGCTTCGCCGGTATCGTCGCGCGTCACCCGCATGTTCGCCCCGATTGCGCGCAACTTCGATCTCCACGTTCCGGTCGCGGACGTGCACGCGTTCAATCTGCGCGTCTTCGAGGAGGACCGGCTGATGGTCGAAACCCAGCGTCCGGAGAGGCTGCCGCTGGACTTAACCCTTGAGGCGCACATTCCCGCCGACCGCAGCTCGATTGCCTATCGTCGCGGGCTGCAGAAGATGGGCTTTGGCGACTTTTTCCTCGTATAGGCGGAGACGAAAATGAGTGAACTGCTGCAGGTGGTCGTTGACGGAATGTGGCGCGAGGGCGATACCAGCCTCGCCGTCAGGCTGGTCTCCAGCCGCGGGGAGCCGCTGCCCGCGTGGCGACCAGGGGCGCATATCGATCTCCATCTGCCGGATGGGATACTGCGTCAGTACTCGCTGACCGGCCCCACGACCGGCGCGGAGGGCTATCTGATCTGCGTCGCGCGGGATCGTAAATCGCGCGGTGGATCGCGCTATATCCACGAGGCGCTGCGCCCGGGGCAGACGCTGCGCATCTCTCCCCCGCGCAACCTGTTTATGCTGCAGCCCGCAGAGCGCGTTGTGCTGCTGGCCGCCGGTATCGGCATTACGCCGCTGTACGCGATGCTGCTGCAGCTCGAAGCGGACGGCGTGCCCTGTGAGCTGCACTATTACGTCAAGCGCCGCGAAAACGCGGCTTTCGTCCGCCAGCTGGCGCAGCGCTTCAGCCAGGGAAGCAGCACCCTTTACTGCTCTGAGGAGGGGAAAAGCCCGCGCCAGCACCTCGCCACGACGCTCGCCGGGGCGCGGGCCGGAGAGCTTCTGTACCTCTGCGGGCCCCGGGGTTTTATGGCCTGCGCGCGCGAGATCGCGGCACAGAAGGGCTGGCCGGAGGCGCAGATCCACAGCGAAGCGTTTCAGGCAACCGCGCCGGTCGCCGACGTCAGCGGCGAGGCCGATACCTTTACCGTCACCCTCGCGTCGTCAGGCGCGCAGTGGCCGGTGCCGGCGCACCAGACCATTGCCCAGGTGCTCCAGCAGCAGGGGGTTGCGGTCCCGCTCTCCTGCGAGATGGGAATGTGCGGCGCCTGCCTCACGCCGGTTATCGAGGGCGTGGTCGATCACCGGGACACGGTGCAGTCCCCGGCGGAGAAAACCGCCGCCGCGCAGCGCATCGCGCTCTGCTGCTCCCGCAGCCGTTCGCCCAACCTGCTTCTCGATCTCTAGCGGGGTCGTTTTTCACCGGCGCCGGGCTGCCGTAGAGCAGGCTGGCGCCCTGCTCGCTGACAAATGTTAAAAGCCATCAACAGCCGGCCAATCATTCCTTAATCGAATAATTTTAATAAAAATTATTCATTTCCTTTCTGAATCAAATACTATCATATTTGTATGACAAATCCGCCATCGCCAGACGCCTGCTGCTGGCTGAGGGAAAGAGACGATCTCTCCCGGCGCATAATAAGCGTGACGAACCTGACCAGCTGTCTGGATATTGCCTGTCGCAGCTTCCAGACCGGTGCTCAGGGATCATTCTGAACATCCACTATAAAATTGAGTACTATCCGAGTATTTGCCAGCCAGCTTTTGGCTGGCTTTTTTTGGCCGTTACCGGCCTGATTTTTCGTTTTTCAGCAGGTCGCTTAAGCGGGCATGGTTTTGCGCAAAGAGTGCGTTAAACGTCTCGCGGCTCTGCGGGTCTAAATCCGCCACCAGCGCCTCGCGCTGCGCCTGCCTGCGGATACTCTCCTGCACCGACTTTAGCGCCGCCTCCATGGCAATAAGCTCCCCTGCCAGCTCGCTTTCAAGCTTTGATCGATAGAGAAACTCCCGCGCCAGCGCGCCCATTTTGCTATTGGCTTGATTAATCGCGGCGCTGCTTTTTTGCAGCGATTCGGCGACGGCGGCCAGTATTTTATTCTCGCTCATTGCTCAGTTCCCCCGGCCGAGATCAGCATCAGCGTCTCTGCCAGCTGGCGATGAAACATTTCACGCTGGGCCACGCTCAGGGCATCCACCTCTTTTTTAACCGCGTTCACGCGGTCGAAGTACGCCTGCTGCACTTCTGCCTGGATCTCCCGTCGCCGCTCGGCGGGAATATCGGTAAAGGCGTCCGTTGCTGCCGAGACGGGGGGGAAAAGCGTGCCAGGGAGTCGCCTGACCATAAGAGCCTCCTGATAATTTAAAACAGGCGCATATTGCGCAGATCGCCGTCGCTGGTGTTGTAAATCGTGAATTGCTCGATCAGCTCAATAAACTCGTCGCGCGGCGGGATCCCGTTCGCCAGCAGCTTACGCTGGCTTAGGGCGCACCACAGCGCCACCGAGTAGGCCTGACAATTCACCGATTTTTCCGGGTTGAATTCAATATCCGTAAACGCCGAGTACTCCAGCACGCTCTCTTTAATCGGCGAATGGTTGAGGGCATTGAGGTACAGCCAGTCGTAGAAAGCGGTTTTCGGTTCTAATTTCCAGATGATGGCCGCGCGCTGTTCGTTCGGCTGGAAGGAAAAGTGCGCCAGTCGCCCGGATGTTTTCAGCTGCTCCGCGCGCTTTGCCTCTTTCGGCGACATGCGCATCAGTTCGCGGAAAGGCCCGCGCACCATCCCGTTATCAGTAAATACTTTCGAGGACTGAAAGAGTGATTCCACGCTAATAAACTGTCCGCCGCTGCTCTGCACGCCCATATTAAAGGCGCTCAGCTCCCGGCCCAGGGTCTGCGTGGACTTACTCGATACCTCAAGAATTTTCGCGCCCGAGGCATGTAGCTGATAGTTCTCGTGCAGGGAGGCAATTGATTTCTGCTTTTGCGTCACCGCCAGCCCGGCTGACCAGCTGAAATCGACGTTAGCGATATCAACCAGGGTATCCCCCTGGCTTCTCGGGATAAACACGGGGCGTACGGCCATAAATTCACCTGAAAGAAAAACGAGAAGGATCGACCGTGATTATCACCGGACTCTCGCGTAGCCATAAAGGAATATTATCGGCGCTGTAGAAAATAACCTCACTGATAAACCCGGGGGGAATATTGCCAAGATAGAGAATTTCCGCCTGAATATCATGCGGGCGATCCCCGGACTCCTCGTCATTATCCCCGACAAACATGGTTTGAAACGCCGTATGCTTTTTACGCTCGCCAAGGCTGACGGCCCTCACCACATTCGACGCCGCGTTGCTTTTGCAGAATACGGCCCGGTTAAGCAGCTGTGAAAAGTCAAATGTGGGCTGGGTCGGTCCGCTGATGAGCTCTTTTTTGATCTTCAAAATAACCCAATCACCGTGGCTTAACCCCTGAGAATATTTGTAGAGCATTTTATTATTAATATGCCCCACCGACAGCGAGATTGAGTCTCGTACCCCATCCAGCCGTAGTTCGTCATTATAATGAAAAGGGTAGCCCGCACTTTCAATTTGCTGGCGCGTCATAATACCTAAGGAAAATATCCCTTTTAAATTATCCAGGTGCGTAAAGTGATACAGTGCAGAGATATTCCGGCGTTTTATCTGTGAAAAATCTATCGCCCGCGCCCAGTTAAATTGCTGAATGGTATAGAACGGTTTGCCCGGAACTTGCTGCATAAATGCGTAATGTAAATCAGATGTATAGGCCGGCGCTAAATTGGTCAACCCGGTAATCGCGTAGCGCGTTAGCATATAGTCTTTAAACCCGACGACATGCATAATAATCGCCAGCGCCTCGGTCATCGTAATCGACACTGCGCCATTATCAGGCTCGCGACTTAGCGCCGGTTTTTCTTTATTAACGACTTCGAGATTATTAAATAGCGAATTGCGCCGCTGTGCCGCATCGCGGAACGGTTCAGGCCCTCGCTGGCGCGACTCAGGCCTTACGATCGTCGGCGGCCGCACGACCGGCGGTTGACTACCTGATTTAGTAGGGGGAACGTCCTTCTTTTTTATTAAATTACCAATAACAGCCAGCACAATTAGAATGCCAATCACCGTCCACATATGAACTCCAGCAGCCGCATTATGATTTTGTTGTGTGTAAAAATGAACAGCGCCGCCTCCCCGATAATGGGTGCGAGCAAGTATTATCTTATTAGTATTTTTACGCCGGTCGTCGGAGGCACGAAGCGTGCAATAAACAGGCGCGCCCTACAGTAATCCATTCATTCCGTGAACTCAAGGGTCATCAATATGGCTAATTTTTATCACCAGATACCCAGTAATAAACAGCAGCCCGTCATGCCATTAAGCAATCAGGCAGAATAAGCCCCTGTCAACGCGGGCGGCCGATCGGGCCACAGCGCTTTTAAAAACGTCTCGATTCAGCCAGTATGAGCTCTCTCCCCCGCCCGCCGGGGAATTTATCACCTTGCTTAATGAGGAATAATGGAACGCTTATTTGTCTACGGTACGCTGCGTCCGGGCCACGCTAATGCCTATATTCTGGAAAATATCGGCGGAGAGTGGCTGCCGGGCACGGTGACCGGCACCTTTTATGCGCGCGGCTGGGGCGCTGCCGCTGATTTTCCGGGGATCGTCCTGAGTGAAAGCGGGCCGCAGGTCCACGGCTATCTGTTTGCGTCCGCAAAGCTGGCGGAGTTCTGGCCCGCGCTGGACGAGTTTGAAGAGGGCTACGACCGGGTGGAAGTTGAGGTGACAACGGCCGATGGCCGGCGCCTGTTAGCGTGGATCTATCAGCTCCAGCCGCCGGCTCAGCCATAGGGGTTAACGCCCCGCATCACTCACGGGGCGTTGGCGTTACCGCCTATTTGTCGCGCCAGCCCAGCGCCGGCGCAACCTGTTTGAGGATCGACTCAATGACGTGCACGTTGTAATCCACGCCCAGCTGATTCGGCACGGTTAGCAATAAGGTGTCGGCTTCGGCAATCGCTTCGTCCTGTTTCAGCTGCTCGATAAGCCTGTCCGGCTCTGCGGCATAGCTGCGGCCGAAAATCGCCCGCGTTTTCTCATCAAGCTGGCCAATGGTATCCCCGTCATCCCGGCCTGTACCGAAATACATCCGGTCGCGATCGTTCATCAGGGCAAAAATACTGCGGCTGACCGAGACGCGCGGCGTACGGGAATGCCCCGCCTGCGCCCAGGCCTCGCGGTAGGCCCGGATCTGTTTCGCCTGCTGAATATGGAAAGGCTCGCCGGTTTCGTCATCTTTCAGCGTCGAGCTTTGCAGGTTCATCCCCTGCTTCGCCGCCCACACCGCCGTGGCGTTGGAACCCGCGCCCCACCAGATACGCTCGCGCAGCCCTTCGGCATACGGCTCGGGGCGCAGCAGGCCCGGCGGGTTGGGGAACATCGGCTGCGGATTCGGTTGGGCAAACCCCTCCCCTCGCAGCACATCCAGCAGCACTTCGGTATGACGACGCGCCATGTCTGACTCGTTTTCTCCGTCGGCGGGCACGTAGCCAAAATGACGCCAGCCGTCAATCACCTGCTCCGGAGAGCCGCGGCTGATACCAAGCTGCAGGCGACCGCCGGAGATCAAATCCGCCGCCCCCGCGTCCTCGGCCATATAGAGCGGATTTTCATAGCGCATATCGATAACGCCGGTGCCGATTTCAATTCTGCGGGTTTTTGCGCCTATCGCGGCCAGCAGAGGAAACGGCGAGCTGAGCTGGCGGGCAAAATGGTGCACCCGGAAATAGGCGCCGTCCGCGCCCAGCTCTTCGGCGGCAACCGCCAGATCGATGGACTGCAGCAGCGCGTCAGCGGCCGAACGGGTGGCGGACTGCGCCGACGGCGTCCAGTGACCAAATGACAAAAATCCAATCTTTTTCATGACGTATTGATCCTGGTTTGCAGGGAAATTATCCGCAGGCCGGCATTAACCGCGATGCCGAAAATCAGCGCCTGCCGAGGTTTACGTCTACTTTACGCATTCGCTGATGGGAATAAATATCGTTTGTTTAACATAATGCATCAAATAAATTGACCGAGTCGTTGGCACATCATCGAAATGAAAAAAATAGCGTGCGCTTTCCCGGCAACGATCAGGCGCGAAGCACGATGTTATCGATCAGCGGCTGCACTATTCTGCGGAAAATATCCGCATCGTTAAAGGCGCGCGCCGACAGCATAGCGCCGTGCACCGTGGCCATCAGCAGGCTCGCCTCATCCGTAGGGCTGCCGGGTAGCCGCAGGCGCTTTTCGCTTTCCCCTCTGCGCAGCAACGTGGCCAGCCATTCGGTAAGGTCGGCGAAATGGCCGGTCACCTCGCGGGCCACTTCCGCCGGCAGCGTCGGCAGCTCAACGGCAAGCATCGCGCAGATGCAAAACGGCGAGGATCCCTCGCGAATGCAGGTCTCCCAGTAGTCGACGTAGGCCTGAAGTTCCGCCACCGGGTCATTCATCTGCCGGGTCATCGCCTGCATTCCGGCCCGCGCCTCTTCCCGATACTCGGTTACCACGACCTTCACCAACTCCGCCTTGCTCGGGAAGTGGTGATGAATACTCGCCTTACGAATATTCACCTTTGCAGAAATATCGGCAAAGCTGAAGCTCTGGTAGCCACCGGAGGTAAGTAGCTGTCGGGTATAGGAAATAATCTCGTTTGCTTTCGGTGAACGCTCAGTCGTCATAGTCGGATCCGCATGTGCATATCATACTGAATAAGGTGCATATTATCAGAGCGTTGGCAGGAAACCTACCAACAGGTAGGCCTGCTAATGCCCAAACTGGCGCCGGGATCGAGCCGACGGTCGCTGGCCAGCTAATTCACTTGCCGACATCAGAGGGCGTCAATATACTCATCGGGCATTGCCACAATGCCGTAGGCGTTACCGTCATCCAACGCGCCCGGATACCCCAGGGTCTCAGCAGAGAATAGGGGATCTATGCGGCGACGTTCCCATCTCAGGCGGCTATCAGCAACGACAACAGCTCCGATAGCCCCTCGCCGCCTTTCCATCTGCTCTATCCGGAGAGGACAAGGTTATGAACATTAGCGGTAACACCATTCTGATTGCTGGCGCCACCCGCGGTATCGGCCGCGCGCTGGGCGAAGCGTTTTACGCGCGCGGCAACCGGGTCATCATCACCGGGCGCAGCCAGGCCCTGCTCGATGAAATCACCCGCGCGCATCCTGGAATGACGGGCTTCAGGCTCGATACGGACGATGAGACGATGCCTGCCGCCGTGGCCTCAGAGGTCAAAACGCGTTTTCCACGGCTCAACGTGCTGATCGCCAACGCCGGTATTTCGCGCAGCGAAAATTTCCTCACCGACGGCGGGAATACGTCCGTCGCAGAGGAGATAGTCAGGACCAACATACTCGGCACCCTCCGCTTTACGGCGGCCTTCCTGCCGCTGATTCAGGGCCAGGCTGACGCCACCTTTATGGCAACCAGCTCCGCGCTGGCCTTTGTGCCTAAGGCAGACTTCCCAACCTACTGCGCCAGCAAGGCGTTCCTGCACTCGTGGCTGATCTCGTTACGTCATCAGATGCGACATATCCCGGTTGAGGTTCTTGAGCTGTCGCCGCCGTACGTGCAGACCGGGCTGACGGGCAGCGATCAGGCCCTGGACCCGAAGGCGATGCCGCTGGCGGAGTATATCTCGAGGGCGATGGCACTGATTGAGCACCGTCGGCACCCGAACGGCGAGATCCTGCTTGATGGCGATAAAGGCCGCCGCTGGGCGGAAAAAGAGGGCACGTTTGCGGCGCTCTTCCGCGCCATGAACCCGGATTAATCCCCCACCCCGTGCCGAAAACAGTTCGGCACGGTTTTCGCCGACCTCAGGTGCTTATCGCCTGCCGCCGCCGGACATACTTTCAAAGACGCCGTCGCGGCGCACTAAAGCATGAAATAGCGCGGCGGCCAGATGCAGCATCACGGTCATGAACAGCAGCAGCGCAACCGCTGAGTGCAACGGGCACAGGAGCGCATACCAGTCATTATTCACCGGCGCGATAGGCGGTAAAATAATGGCCCCGCCGACGGAGATGGGATACCCCGCGGCCGACTGCATCGCCCAGCCGACCAACGGCTGGAGGAGCATCATGGCGTACAGCATCCAGTGCGAAAGATGGGCCAGCCGCCGCTGCCAGCCGGGTATGGTGCCCGGCAGAGGCGGCACGGCGGTGTAAAAGCGCAGCCACAGCCGCACCACCACCAGCAGCAGGATCATCAGGCCCAGCGGCTTGTGAATGGACACCAGCAGCGCATGCAGGGACGAAACCGTGGAAACCATCGCCACGCCAATAAACAGCATCGCCACGATTGCCGCGGCCATCAGCCAGTGCAGCCAGCGCAGCGCCGGATGAAAATGGGTTACCTGTTTCATAAGTGGGCTCCTGACCGTTGGGACTGTTCGCGGGTGCGCAAGTTATACGATTTGGCGTAGGCCGACGACCGCGCGTTGAGTAGAGGGTCGTCCGACGCGGCGATCCCGGCCGGCAGGATCAGCGGATCGTAGTTGATATCGTTGCAGGGGCCACTCTCCTGCGCGGCGGCGCTCACCAGCTCGAGGGTACCGGCATTGACGGTTTGGCGATCGTCAGGCCAGAGCTTAGTCGCATCGTTGCTCGCGTCGCCCGCCTGGGCGACGGTTATCAGCAGATCCCAGCGCAGCGGCCCCTGAGCCAGGCGCTGCGTGATATCCTGCTGCAGGAAATCCTTATCGCTTTTATCCGCCTCGCTCAGGGGCTGATAGCCGGTACGCGGCACCATGCTCCAGCGAACCAGATGCCCGGCCCCCGACTTATCAATAAAGCGAAACGCATTCAGGCTGTTATAGCGATCGCTCGCCCAACTCGATGAGGGGACGTACTGCTTTGCCCAGGCCAGATAGCGCTGCAGCTGAGGGTGCGAGCCGACAAACGCCTTCAGTCTGTCAGAGTCAGGCTTGCCGGTTGCCGGGTCGGGCAAGGTGACGGTTTGCAGTTCGTAGAACTCTTCCACGGTGGAGACCGGGAACAGCGGCATGGCGTTCATTCCCGTCCGCCACTGCTCCCCGTTCCCCTGTCTGAACTCCAGCGCCATGCTGCGCACGGGAACGGCATAATCCGGCGCGTTGGGGTTGCCGCCGGCGATGGCAAAGCGGCCCGTTACCGGGGTTTCTCCGGCGGCGAACAGCGCCGCGCGCGACAGCGGGCTGGCGTTGCCGTTAGAGATAAAACGGCCCACAACGCATACACCTTTGGCATGATTGCGTCGAAAGCCCGGATGTTCGCCGCCCGATTTTTGCAGAACCGTCACCAGCTTGTCTGCGCTGAGGCGGTTCGGCGCCAGCCAGCCGCCAGCCCACAGAAAGAGCAGTATCACGCCTAAAGGGATAAGACCCACCAGCAGCAGGCGCGCTATTTTCTGGCCAGCGGAAAGTGAAGAGGTTGTCATATTTTCGCTCACACTATTGACATTGAACCCACAAACAAAAACGCGAGAAGCGATTCCCGCAGGAAAACTCTAGTGGCCACCAGCCGCTTTAAAGACCGAGGCTTGCGTTAATCAACCGACGCGCATCGGCCATAATCGGCGGGTGATTTTGCGAACAGCGAAAACAAACCTACTAGTTGGTAGGTAAAATGTCAATGCTATCGCGCTTGCCCCATCGGGGGGCGAGGAGGTTTTTCATTCGGAGGTTTTATTGGCTGAGTGAGCCGCAGCAAAAGCCGGTTTTCTGCCGGCAGGCAGGCCTCTCGGCCCGCTTACGGCGTAGCGATGAAGGACCTGAGAGGCTACTTTTTTAATTGTCCAATGATCGTCGGCTTGCCAAAAAGAAAGCCCTGGACTTCGTTGCAGCCTTCATCTTTCAGGATTTTCAGCTGCTCCAACGTCTCAACGCCCTCGGCAATCAGCGGGGTATTAATCGATTTACTGAGCGAGATAACCGCCCTCACGAAGGAGCGAACCTCGGCGTCGTTCTCAATATTTTGCAGAAAACTGCGGTCCATTTTGATGAGGTCAAAATGAAATTCACGCAGCATGCTAATGGAGGAGTAGCCGGTGCCAAAATCATCTAGGGCAATACTGATCCCCATGTTTTTTATTTGATTGAGAACGTTAAACACCAGCTTTTTATCGACAATAAACGCCGTCTCCGTGACCTCGAATTCAAGGAGGCTAACCGGGAAACAGGTTCTCATTAAAATTCCGCGGACGTTGTCTATAAAATGGCGATGGCGCAGCTGCACCGGAGAGATATTTACCGAAATCTTCTTGTGAATTTTATTCACCAGCGCTTCACGACATACCTGCTCTAATACCCAATAGCCCAGCGGTATAATCGTCGCGCTCTCTTCCGCCAGGGGAATAAATTCGTCAGGGTATATCAGCCCGAGTTCGGGGTGCTGCCAGCGTAGTAAAGCCTCATATCCCGTCACCTGCTTTCCGGAAATCGAGCGCTTTTCTTGATAATGCAGATAAAACTGGTCCCCCTTGATCCCCTGCCTGATATCCGAAATCATTTGATTGCGCTTACGCGTTCGCTCGTCCATCTCAGGCTCGTAGCGGCACACCTTATTGTCGATATCAGATTTGGCACGATACATAGCCAAATCTGAGTTGCTGATTAAGGTATTAAGATCGGAACCGTCGCGAGGAAAAACAGAAAAACCAATGCTCGCAATGACTGAAACCGACGTAGTGGCAAAATCATGTATTCCGCTAAAGCACCCCTGCAGCTTCTCGATAAAGAGATCGAGTTCGTCGGCGGACTCAAACGGCTTTACCGCCACAAACTCATCGCCACCAAACCGGGCCACCAGCTCATCGTTCTTGACCATTTTAGCGACATTTGTCGAAACTCTTTGCAGCAGGAGATCGCCAATAAGATGGCCCTCAACGTCATTTATTTCCTTGAACTTATCAAGGTCTATAGTAAAAATAGCCAGCTGAGTATAGTTATTACCCGCGATCAATCCTTCGACAAACGCAAAAAATGCCACCCGATTAGGTAGCCCGGTCAGAGAATCATACCTCGCCATCCACGAGAGCTTATCAATCACTTCCTTATGTTCGGTAATATCCCGGGTTATTTTGGCGAACCCCAGTAAAGTCCCGTCGTCATTGCGGATAGCGTCTATTACTACGTGCGCCCAAAATGATGAACCGTCCTTTCTGTAGCGCCACCCTTCCCCCTCGAATTTGCCGGTTTTCAGGGCGAGCGCCAGGTTTCTCGCCGGCTCTCCTGATTGCTGCTCGCCTTCGCTGTAAAATATGCTGAAGTTACTGCCAATAATTTCTTCGCTGGTGTAGCCCTTAGCCTGACGCGCGCCCTCATTCCAGCTGGCAATCGTCCCATCCAACTCCAGCATATAGATAGCATAATCTTTCACATTTTCGACGAAATGACGATATGAAATATCAGTTAACATTCTGTTATCCATATAAACAAACCCAACAGCGTAGCAGTGTATTGACAGAATCACGGAACAGAAATGTGAAAATGTGTTAATCACAATGTAACCCATCGCTACCGCTCTTGCTACAAGCATCTCTGGCCCGTAGCTTCGTCGCATCAGGCGCCAGCGCGCTCGTCGCCCCTTCTTGTACCTCAAGGGACGATGTGCCCGCGCACAGAGAGGGTGCGTCAGCCGCCAGGCCTGAAAAAACCCGCCTTTATTATTTATCGCCAGAACTGTCGTCAACAATATTAATAAATAGCATCAGCATTGATGATGAAAAAAATAAACTCAGCAACCTCATCCATCACCAAAAAAATTAAGCAAAAAAATGATGCTGTTATTTCAAGACGCTGCGTTAGCGACGTTAAAGTGGCTCACAAAGGCGTTATGCCATCACTTGCAGCCGCCTAACGTCTACTTCGCTGTAAAGCGGTGCCAGAGAGCGGCTATTTAGGTTCCATTCCGGGGCGGCCGGTTTAATTTACCGTCAGGCGCAGGGCTAAATCCTGCGGATAGGGATCAAAGTAGTTCTGCGTTAACAGGTAGCGATCCGGGTATTCCGCCAGGTAATGTTTCAGCAGCGTTAAGGGAGCGAGTAACGGCAGCAGCCCGGCACGATAGTGGAGGATCACGTCGCGCAGTTCACCGCGCTGGCGGGTATTCAACTGCTCACGAAAGTAGCCCTGAATATGCATCAGCACGTTAGTGTGATTTTTCCGCGAAGCGGGTTGCTTGAGGATCGCCATCAGTTTTTCGCGGTAGGCCACGAAAAAAGCGTCCAGATCCTGCCATTCGTGCAGCAAGGCGACGAACGGTCCGATCCCACGGTAGCGCGCCTGATGGTGCGCAAGCAGCTGCAGTTTGTAGCGGCTGTGGAAATCGAGCAGTCCACGACGATTCAGGCCGTTAGCCCGTAGGCTATTGAGCTCATGCAGGGCGAAAACGCGCTCGACAAAATTTTCACGCAGCTGCGGGTCGTGCAGGCGGCCATCCTCTTCTATCGGTAGCCACGGGTATTTCTCCAGCAGCGCCCCGGTGAAAAGCCCCACTCCCTCTTTACACCCGCGATTGCCTTCTTCATCGTACAGCCGCACGCGCTCCATGCCGCAGCTCGGCGATTTAGCGCAAACGATGAACCCCGACAATTCACCCAGACGTGGAAGAGCATGCTCGGTGAAATCAGCCATTTTCTGCGTGACATCGTCGTGCGGGGCGTGGCTGAAACGCATGCGAATATCCCCTTCGCGGGTTTGCAACAAGCGCAGCGCCGGGCGAGGGACCGGCAGGCCGATGGCCATCTCCGGGCAAATGGGTTTGAAGGTCACGCACTGTGCCAGCTCATCCATCACAAAGGCCATCCTCTTATGTCCGCCATCAAATCGTACGGCCGAGCCGGTTAAACAGCCGCTGACCCCAACAACAGGTTGCGTATTCATGACACTATCCTCTTTACGGCGTTTTGCGTGTGAAGAAAAGCGTGACTGTTCCCACGGTTAGGCCGAATTTCGTCATCACGGATAACCTTCTGTACGAGGGCATTGAGGTGTACGGTCAGGCGATCCCCCAGCTGCGCCAGCATGGCGCGAATATACTCCCGCGAACCGCCGGGTACGACGTACCACTGCGGGCGATGGGTCATATCCAGCAGGCCGTGATGCTCAAAGAACTGCAAAAAAAGCGGCAGTGGAAAACGACGCATCTCCTGCAGCGACGATGACCAGATAGCGGCCCCATCGGCAGAATGTAATGGCGGGCAAAAAATGCCCTGAAGCAGTGCTGTTCCAGAAAATTGGTGGTGATGACCCGTTCCACCAGGGCGGCATCCCCCCATTTTGCAGATATTCACAGGTCCCCGCGCAAAGGATCGTCAGCTCGGCGGAACAGCCCGCCAGCGCCTGGCGCGTCCCTGTCTGTCATATCCAACAGGCGTATGGCGATATTTGGGCTGCAGCGCTGCAGAGCCTCCAGGCGGGCCCGATCTCGCCCGCAGGGGATGACGCGGTAGTCGTCATCGGCCCAGGATTTGGCGAGTCCGGCCCCAATCCCGGAACTTGCGCCCGTGATGAGGACAGTCATCACGGGCGCACCCTGCGCTTGACGCTGCGCATCGCCCAGCCCGACAGGGCGAGATGCTCGTAGATCATCTCGCCCTGAATCTTTACTACCGAGCATCCCGGCAACATCAGGATCGCGCCTCCGTCAATGCGCGGGGGCGACCAGTGCATGGTCCCGGTCACGACAAAAAAGTGGCCGTCGCACAGCGGCGGATCGATGGAAAAGCGACAGCGCTCCACGTTGGCCAGAAGATGGGTGAAGTAACGCTGGATGGAGTAAAGCCCCCGCGATGCTCACCAAACGGATCGATAAGCGTGGCGTCAGTCTCATAGAGCGCGGCCAGCGTCATGGCGGCTGGTTCTCCAGTCCGGCGTAGTACTCAACAAACCGATTGATAACGGACGGCATTGTGCTCATAACCCTCACCCTGACGTTAAACAACGTATCGCACTCGCATAGTTAAAACTTATACAATTAATTTTATTTGTCCAAATTTATGATGGTATTATTTTTTTACTTAATGTATTTCAATCAATTAAATTAAGTTCTTTAGACGCTTAATTTCTAATAATCACACGCAGACACGCCACCTTTGCGGTGGCGCGTGGGGAACGACATCGGCAGTGAACGAAAGAAACTACAGAGGAATAACTTCGAGGGAAACGCCCTGCTGCTGCCAGAGAACGATCTGCTTTTTGCGAACGGCGGTAAGCTTGCCGCTGGTGATCAACAGCCATTTGCGCTCCGGGAAGATTTCCGGAGCTAGCGCAGCGGGCGGGACGGGAAGCACGTCAATGCGTTGCCCCTGGCCGGTGCGCTTGAGCGCTTCGAGCCAGATTTCGCACGGATCGGCGAGGTGCCAGCCGGTAATCAGGGCGTTATCGCCGGGCGCTTTTTTATCCCCTTCAAGACAAAACGAGGTGTAGGCGATAATGATGCCGTCGAGGATTTCGCGCAGGGTCATCATGGCCGGAATGTTGGCCGAGACTTTACTGCGCAGGGGGCGCAACACTTCCGTGACCAGATCCGGGCGAGGATATTCGCGGCCAGAATCGTAAATAAACTGGCGCAGGGATTCGATTTTCCCCTCTTTGAGACGCTGTAGCATCGTCTCCTGGAGGTTGACCCAGTTGTTGGTACGTCGCGGGCCGGGGCGGGCCAGCAGCGGCTTAACCTGGCTGACAGGCACACCTTTTTTTACCCAGTCGAGAATTTTTAGCGCCTGCTGGATATCGTCATCGCTGTACTGGCGATGTCCGCCGTCGGTGCGCAGCGGTTTTAGCAGGCCGTAGCGACGCTGCCAGGCGCGAAGCGTGGTGGCGTTGATTCCGCAAAGCCGGGCAAATTCCCCGATGGAGTAAGACATAGCGGGTACCTGAGCATAAAGAATACTCTCAATATACTACGAATCATTTCGGGTTGAATGAAGTGCGGAAAGTTTGCACTACACTTTACTCCCAACGGCACAGATGAAAGGAGTTCTCATGAAGCTATGGCCCGTTGCAACCGGTATTGCAATCGCCTTGACCCTGGTGGCCTGCAAATCCCCCAGGCCGCCAAAAGGTGTGCAGCCTGTCACCGGCTTTGACGCCGGCCGTTATCTGGGTAAATGGTACGAAATCGCGCGCCTGGAAAACCGCTTCGAGCACGGCCTTGAGCAGGTGAGCGCCACCTACGGCAAACGCAGCGATGGCGGTCTTAGCGTGCTGAACCGCGGCTACGATCCGCAGAAAAACAGGTGGAATGAGAGCGAAGGGAAAGCGTATTTCATCGGTCCGGCGACTACTGCGGCGCTGAAGGTCTCGTTCTTTGGGCCGTTTTACGGCGGCTATAACGTGATTAAGCTCGATGAAGATTACCAGTACGCGCTGGTCAGCGGCCCGAACCGCGACTATCTGTGGATCCTGTCGCGTACGCCAACCCTTCCGGAAGCAGTCAAGCAGGACTACCTTAACACCGCCCGTGCTCTGGGCTTCCGGGTCGATCGGTTAGTGTGGGTGAAGCAGTAAATATGCGATCGCCGCGCCCGCGCTGACGCGGCTCTTACGTTGTTTCACCCGGGAAAGGCAGCAGAAATCACGAGCCGTGGCGCGACAGGCGAAGAACAGCAGCGATTCCAGCCTGCGACCGTCATGGTATACCTGAGTAGTTTTCGCAATTACCTGTCAGAAAGATGACCATATTATCATCTGGCGCTGGCCCCCTACAGCCAGGTCATACTGGATATTATGCTGGCGGGTATGGATCGCATGTTCTGCAAGCCCTGCGAATCGCCTGCAATATTCCCGTTATTTGCCTCACCGCCAGAGATTCGGTTGACGATCGGGTCAGGGGGCTGGAGCTGGGAACAGATGATTATCTGGTAAAACCGTTCTCATTTTCTGAGCTGCTGGCAAGGGTAAAGAATCAGCGCCGACGGCACCAGCCGTACAGCACTTCGCTTCGTGTGGCCGATCTGGTGATGGTCTCGGCGCGCCTCCAGGTGACGCGCGGCGGCATACCCGTGGCGCTAACGCGTAAAGAGTTTATGCTGCGGTGGCTTCTGGCGAGCCGTCACGGTGAAATTCTGCCCCGGACCCTGCTTGCCAGCGAAACGAACATCGTGGATGTCGCCATTCGCCGCCTGCGGCGTAAAGTAGACGATCTTTTTGCTAAAAAGCTTATTACCACGGTAAGAGGCAAGGGATATTGTCTGACGGAACAGAAGCCCGGCGGTGTATCGCCCTTCCCTCACTCTGCGGCTCTATTTCAATCGCGCGGTCAATATCCGCCAGGATATTCTCAGCATCCGGTCACAGCATGAGCAAAACGTCAGTATTAATCATATGGGCGTTGCTTTGCCGGATATTATGCCAACGCCGATAAGCAGCCCAACCAACGCAAAACAGCTGCACCGCGGGGTCAACGCTGACCATCCCGAAGTCTCAACGCTTAGTCTGCAGGAAAATTCACAGGAAGGACCGATAACAACTCCCCTTGCACGGGTTACACGGGAGCGAGCGCTCATGCTCGAACGTTATCGGCAGCAAAGTATTCTGGTTTCGCTGGCCGCCATTTTGCTGTGTGCCGCCATCAGTCCAATGCTTATCCGTAGAGGGCTGGCGAGATAATCATAAACGCATTTACCGTCTATACCGTGAGCAGGGACTATCCCTGCCTCACCCAGCGAAAAAATCCGCACAACGAAGACAGCCGCAGCCTCAGGGCCTGTATCCGAATCACGTCTGGAGCATAGATTGTGTCCCTGATGCACGGTTTGACGACCACCGACGGCGCCTGCTGGCGGTCATTGACCTCTACGCCCGTGAGTGGGGTCAGAACCTGCGGTCTGCAGAATAGCGCTCATAACATCGTTGAGCAGAGGGTAAACGGCGCTCATTCCGGTGTACATAAACCCCATTTATGGCCTGCCATGCTAAATGCCAGAGACGATTCTTCGCTCGCACCAAGGTAATCAGCGCCTGGAAAGCCCGCCGGCACCGCGTTCGATTAGTGAAAGTTCGCGCTCAAAATAATACTCATCATCAGGCATAATGAAAATAACCCTACCATGGCGTACAAGTTGCGGCTGACCGTTAAAAATGAATAACGCGCTACCATATAAAACCAGGATAATAGTTGCCGGAAGAGGAATATTGTAAACCATATACTGATCCTGTTGTTAATTACAGCAACAATATAACTTATATTATTATTTAAATAGGCCCATAAAAGAGCCTATACATTTAAAATAAAAATGGTCAGGACAGAAGCACAGAAACGGGTGATTTTGACTTTAATATATAATCTTTGTTATTAACACGAAGAGTTCCGCCATCGCGGGATGACATTACAGTTAAGGTTTTGTTTTCAAGTGTAAATGTTACTTCTCCATCTTTTATTGGGACCTGTGAGTCGAGTGATTTAAAACATCCAAGAGAAGGTTCGACAATAAATTCATTAAAACCCGCTGTTACTGGCTTCACTCCGAAGCAATACCGCCCAATCAGATATATCGGACTAGCTCCCCAAGCATGGCAGAGACTCTTACCATAAGGATCACCATACATACTATAGTGGTCACTTCCTGATTTTGAAGGATCAAACTCTTCCCAGAACGTAGCAGCGCCGAGCTCAAGCATCCCTCCCCAGTATTTCTTGATGTTCGTGATTTCAGATTCAATCATCCCAAGTTTACACATTGCATCCGATTCAAAAAACTTAAAGTAAGGGGTTACAATCGCGGGAATCTTGTCGTTAAGAAGAACGTTCTCTAGTATTTTCCTATATCGTTCACTATCAGCCAAATCAAATATAACAGCAAAAATATTGGCGTGACGTGACACCTGTCGTTTACCACTTTCATAACAATCTATATAGGCGCCAAGTGATTCATCCCAAAAATATATTTCAATATTTTGACTGAGACGAGTTGCTTCATTTTCGTAACGAGACACATCCTTTCCAAGAATGCCCCCAAGAGCAATCATTGTCTGGTATGCCTTTAGAAGCAACAATTGTTCTGCGCAAACCGTTCCATCTTTATCTATTTCTGCCCAGTCAATAAAAATCCAATCACCTTCTCGGCCATAAATGAAACCGAGTTCGTTGGTCTGATTCAGCAAATAGTCCATCATTATTTTAATTTTTGGATAAACAAGTTTAATGAAATCCAAATCGCCTGTCATCATGTAATGTTTTTCAATACTGATAACCCAGAGCATTGAGTAATCCACAATAGTATTAATGTGCTGCCTAATATTATCCCTTCCTCTTAATGCCAGGATGGTTCGTTTATTAATATCCGCATCGAAAAATGAATATTGGTTTATTAAGTAACTTTGGTAAGCGTCACCTGACCAAATCCAGCGATCACGCTTCACGCCATCAATAAAGAAAAGGTCACTACATAGTCTGAACGTTTCTTCAGAAACTTTCCAAATCTCATTCAGTAAATCATCATCAGAGTTAAGTTCAGCAACTTTATTTTTAGGAATGTATTCATGATAAGCGACAAGTTCGAGGGTGGCATCATCAAACTCCGGAATATACACATACCTGAATGCACGCTTTCTAATCAGGGTATCAAACATGACGTTTTCTTGTTTATAATAACACTGCATTACATCCAGAGCTTCTGTTTCTGACTCACCATAACAAAGTGTAATAGACGTATCTTTATTGCTAAAATTGCTTAACTGAATACTACCGTTAACAACTCTACCAAAATCATATAATACCCCACCGTCCTGGACCCTCACGTTTACTGGTTTACGGACCTCATTCGAATACCAGACCTTGTTTGGATCATTTTCACAGTTAACGTACAATCTATCTGTGCCGACTATGGATGTGATGCAAAAATCACTTGCAAGCCACGTCGGATCACTTTTAATAGTTTTACCGCTTATATAGGCACACGGAAGGCCATTTGCATTCCCAACAAATACTTTTATTATAACCTTACCTCTTTCACAACTTATCGGAACGCCAAGCTTAAATTTCTTACCATTAACTTCCACATAACCAGTACCACTAGCGATGGCAATAAATTCCTCATTCTGGTCAAGAGTATATTCTTTAGTGAAATAAACATTCTTGTTGCAATCGTCCACAGCCCAGTATGATGGCCAGTCAAAACCTCTTTCTTCACGCGTGAAATTTTGTAATAAACCATGTCGAATTTCAAAGTCGCCGGGAAACCAGATCCAATAATTACAAGGTTGTGCGTTATTCATATTCATCTCCATAAATCATTCTGAACATCAGTACTACAGTAAAAGAGTCGTTATCCAAGGTTGATAATCAGAGATCGGTTATCGTTGCTGATTTTATCTGCAATTAATGACCCAACCATCCAACAGATGAGCCAAATTGTCACTATCATATAACTTGCTAACATCCTTGATGAAAACAAGAAAATAAAAATAAAAAGCATTAAAACAATAACATACAAACATACGACCTCTGATTCATCCCAAGAACTCGCTTTGAACTTTACCTTTTTTTTTAATATTTCTGTCGCTTTTATAGCTTTTTATCGTGATTTGCATGCCTGGATCAACCCCATTTATACCATAGTGACACACCTGAATGATGACTTGTCACTAAATTAGGTTTTTAATAAAGATGCTGAAAGTTACTATAAAAGTACTAGCTACCCTGGTGGAGAATTTAATGGCTAATAATAAATTGCATCTTATCTTATCTTTAAGTATGTTCTGTCTTATCGGATTAAATTGCGCTAATGCTGATACTGGCAATGACTATTATGTAGGTGCCAGAGGTGCTTACCTGACAGCTCAGAACCGACACCAGCCAGCGATTTATACTGGCATCAATGCAACTAATGGATTTGGTGCAGTACTGACTGAAACATTTGATGCAGGGAAAATGGACCAGTTGAAATCAGAAGCCGCTGAACTTGAAATGTGGTATCCCTATCTACGACCTTCAGAAGACTGGATTCTTCATGTCGGTAGTCTTGCCGATTCGTTTGCTGCAGGGTCGAATGGTGGCATATATACAGGTGCAACCTACCTCATTGACAAGACGCAAAATGTAATGTTCCGCTATCGTTTCAACTATCAAAATTTTGATACACTGAATGCCAGCAACGAACTCAAGCGTTATTATGCTCATATGTTTGTTCTAACTTACAGTTGGGATATCACCGAAAAGCTAAATTATTATTTTGAGAGTGAATATTACATTGCTCTTAATGATTTCAGACAAGCAAATGGCAAGAAAACCAGTGGTGAACTTCATAGCCAGTTAAGTTATAAAATTGATAAACACTGGCAACCTTATGTAGAAATCGCATGGTTGGATCGAAATATATCATGCAATGCTGAGGAATACCGAGTACGCTGGGGGATTAACTACCACTTTTAATAACTTAAATATTTTCAACAAACTCTAATAAATTAGATTAGCCGGAGAGATTTATGTCAAATATTTCAAAACCAGAATCTGACAAGATTCCTTTCTCTGTATGGTGGTATTCTTCAGTTGCAGGGATGGTCTCTTATCTTGATGCCGGTGGGATCATCACAACAAGCATTGCGTTAGTTATTTTTTTGAAAGACTTAGGTGCAACCAGCCATATTGGATATCTCTCCGGCCTGCTTACATTTATGATTGCTTTAGGAGCAGTAGTTGGCGGTTTCCTGGGAGATAAATTTGGCCGAAAAAAAATATTCATGGTCACAATTTCACTTTACGTAATAGGAACATTAATTTTCCTATTTCATTCAAACATATATCATTTGTATATTGGTTCAATCGTACTGGGCTTCGCTATTGGAGCCGATTTACCGGTCTCTCTGGCCAGCATCGCGGAAACCGCACCACAAAAAGTTAAAGCTAAAATGGTTCAATTTACAACGGTTCTTTGGATCGTCGGTGCCTATGCAACCGTCATTCTTGCTGCCATTTTTGGTGATACGGGGACGTTCGGTGGTAAGCTGCTTTATGCACATTTATGCGTAATTAGTGTTATTGTTCTGATTTTGCGCACTACCTTACCCGAATCAGTTGAATGGCTCGAACAAAGAAAAGCAATCGATAATTTCACCCCCGTAAATGCCAGTTCTGACAGAAAAGTATTATTGGGTCAGTTATTTTCAAAACCTCTTATCTATGCCCTTATTTCAACTGGATTGTTTTTCGCATTATCAAACATCAGTACCAATACCAATGGTCAGTTCCAGGCATTCCTGATGACTGAATACGGTGGTGTGACCATAGCCCAGAGTCAGCGGATTGGCTTAGTGGTGGGGGTGTTCACCATTTTAGCTGCCTTTCTGTATATGAAAGTGACTGACGGCGTAAATCGCATGAAGTGGTTTGCCTTTGCAGCAACTCTTTGCATCATGGGCCCCCTTGTACCGGCGATTATTGGCGTGAATCTGTATACACTTGTTGCCATGAACCTGATTGTAAATCTAGGAGCTACATTCGCTGGCGAGCCAATTTTTAAAATCTGGTCTCAAGAATTATTTCCAACGATGTTAAGAAGTACCGCTCAGGGGATAACGATTGCTTTTACCCGTATTATTGCTGCCATTGCCGCCATTTTTACGCCACTAATCCTCAATATGGGTCCTCAGATTTTATACTGGATTATTGCACTGATGACAGTTTTTGCCATGTCAATTGGCATGTTCTGGATCCCAAGACTGACACGAAAAACACGTGCTCATGAGCTTGATCGTTTATATACCGAAGCCAAAAAAAAACATCAATTTAATCAACCATCTTCTAGCATACTGAATGAGGGGAAGTAATATGAAGTCTGCTGTTGTAGTAGATAAACCAACCATAGAATATCACCATAGCGCTGATCTAACTGGAATTGGTGAATCGTGTCCACGCCTCTCATGGAAAATACTCTCAGCGCCTTCAGGATTTGATCAAAAGGCCTATGAGATAAAAATCAATAGAACTAACAATGCAGGTGAGTCTTTCTGTCGATCGTTACGCGTACAGTCTACTGAGCAGATATTAGTTCCATGGCCCGACACTGCACTGACATCGCGTGAAAAAGTTGAAATTGCTGTACGTGTAAGTGATGGTCAAACTTGGTCTTCCTGGAGTGACAGCGAAACAGCCGAGGTAGGTTTACTTTCAGCTTCAGACTGGAAAGCCAAGATGATCGTTCCGCCCTTCCCTGCGGACCGTTTTATCCATGGCGATGTTCACTTGATCCGTAAGTGTGTTCAGTTAAAGGGTAACATTGCCAGTGCGCGACTTTACACAACCGCTCATGGCCTTTTTGAGGCCGAAATCAATGGCATCAGGGTCGGGACAGAAATCCTTCAGCCAGGATGGACCAGTTACCATCATCGTCTTCGTTATACAACTCATGACGTGACCAAACTACTTTCCGGCGGAACTGAAAATGTTCTTGGGTTCTGGCTGAGCCATGGTTGGTACAAAGGTAGGTTCGGTTTCCTTGGAGGAAGAACCAATATTTTTGGTGATAAAGAAGGCCTGTTTTCCCAACTTGAGGTGGTTTATACCAGTGGTATAAAAGAAGTTTTCTCTTCAGATGAAACATGGAAATTTTCAAAATCACCGATAACATTCTCCGGGATTTATGACGGCGAACATTATGATGCAGGTAAAGAACTCGCTGACTGGAGTGGTTCGCAGTACGATGACAGTGCCTGGCTATCTGCTCGAGTAAAAGTGTTTGACCCTTCTGTACTTACCGCCCCTGACGGTCCTCCTGTCAGATGTACTGAAATCATTAAGCCAGTGCAGATCACCCAGCTTAATAATGGGCGACACTTGGTCGATTTCGGACAAAACTTTAGCGGGCGTCTACAAGTTAGTATGAAAGGGGTCCCCGGTCATAAAGTTACCTTCCGACACGCAGAAGTTTTGCAGGGTGATACTATTTGCACCCGTCCACTTAGACACGCCCAGGCAACCGACAGCTATATCTTTGGTAAGAAACATTCCAACGTCGTCTGGGAACCGAAATTCACAATTCATGGTTTCAGGTACGCTGAAATAGAAGGCCTCGATGGTGATTGTGTACTGACTGACGTGGTAGCAAAAGTTTATCATTCCGATATGGCCAGAACGGGTTACTTCGCCTGCTCTAATAATGATGTCAATCGTCTGTTTGAGAATGCACTGTGGAGCATGCGTTCAAATTTCGTCGATATACCGACAGATTGTCCCCAGCGCGATGAACGACTTGGCTGGACCGGCGATATTCAGGTGTTTGGTCCTTCAGCTGCTTTTTTATACGATATCAGAGGCGTTATAGGAAGTTGGCTGAAAGATCTGGCGGCTGAACAGAAAGAATATGGCAATGTTCCTTGGTATGTACCCTACGTTCCCGGAGCGCCATGGCCACTTGAACAAGCAGGTAATTTGTGGGGCGATGTCGCAACAATTACCCCATGGGATTTATTCCAGTATTATGGTGATAAAGGAGTACTTGAACGTCAGTACACCAGTGCAAAAGCATGGGTTGAAAAAGTACTGGCTGATTTTTGTGATGACAACGGGATTGTCAGCAAAGGAGCACAACTCGCAGACTGGCTGGATCCATTAGCTCCACCGGATAAACCTGAGTTAGCTTTAACAGACCCTGCTCTCGTTGCAACAGCTTATACACTAAAATCCCTGAGGATACTGTCAGAAACCGCAGGGATTTTGGGGAATATTGATGATGAAAAGCATTATCAGCATCTTTTTGAGGCAATGAACAATATCTTCATTACTGCATTCTTTACTGACGAAGGAATCTCAAAAAATCGTACACAAACAGCATATGCCCTTGCCATTACCTTTGGTTTGCTATCCTATGCACAATCAAAAGTTGCAGGGGATGATTTAGCATCGCTGGTGCGCGCCAACGAAGGCAAGATCGCAACGGGGTTTGCCGGCACTCCTATTGTTCTGGACGCTTTGTCTCAGACGGGACATCTCAACGAAGCATTTATGCTTCTACTGTGCAAGGAATGTCCGTCATGGCTGTATCAGGTGAGTATGGGGGCGACGACAATCTGGGAACGATGGGACAGCATGCTTCCCGATGGGACGATCAACCCGGGGGAAATGACTTCTTTCAACCACTATGCGCTAGGTTCTGTCATCAAATGGTTATATCAGGTAATTGGCGGTATTCAGTTCACTGAACCAGGCTTCAAACGAATCAAATTCAAACCACAACCTGGTGGCGGGATTACAAAGTGTTCCACAAAATTCGACACACCTTATGGTCTGACGTCAATAAAATGGACATACTTAAATAACTATTTTGAAACAGAAATTATATTACCAGTAGGCTGCAGTGGGTGTATTGAATTGCCGGATGGCCAGGTTAAAGAAGTCACCAATGGCGTTCATTCTTACGCTGTAGTTCTCTGACTATCAGTGAAAGAGTCAGTTTTCTGACTCTTTCACTATTGGTGATCAAGCTTCAGCTTAACTTATTAACCTGCTATAATATTTTATCGCAGTCTAATTTGTGAGGATGCAATGAAGAAGTTTACCTCGTCAGATTTTTTTCTTTCAGAGCAACATGTATTTGCTTTATTTTGTCTCAACCAGAAAGAAGAACTGGATGTACACACTCATGAATTTGATGAGATTGCTATTGTCATTTCTGGTAGTGGCTTTCATATTCTGAACGATAAACCTCATTTCATTTCACAAGGTGATTTTTTTTACATAAACGCAAATGACATTCATTACTATGAATCCATTAATGACTTATCATTAATAAACATTCTAATTCGCAAGGATTTCCCAGCACACTTTATAAAAAATAAATCAATTGAAATATTAAAAAACAGTATTCTGACGCTAACATTAAAAAGCAAAACCCCCGTTCTAGACTCAAATAATTTGCATGAAATCATTTCCCTGTCTGAAACAATCAATGCAATGAATGATGACGAATTTTCGGATGGTTATTTCATGCACACAGAATCCATTTTGTTAAAAATAATAATGATTTTACTGCATAACACAAAGGCCAGACCATTATCTGTAATTGACAAAACTGGCAAGCAACTACTTATTGAGTATGTAAAAAACAATTACATGAATTCCTTTAATTGGAAAGATGCAGAATCCGAATGCGGTGTAAACAGAAGAACTATTTTCAGGTTTTTCAACGAAATATCAGGACTTACGCCTAATAACTTCCTACAACAATACCGTATTTATAAAGCGAAAGAATTTCTAAGAACCACCGATTATTCTATTTCTGAAATATCTAAAATGACGGGTTTCCTATATACATCACATTTATCAAAAGTCTACAGAAAAAAATTTGAGTTTACTCCATCTGAAGAAAGATCTTCTTTCATTAGCGAGCATTTTTTATAACAATATGATTTTACATCAGAGAGTCATGAATACTTCTGTCTGACTCATTCGTACCCGACGTGGATAATACAATCAAATGCAATTTATTGAATAGAAACAATTTTATATTATCTAAAAATTCAACCATTTTTAATGCACACTTTACCCTAACTGCTCTACGTTATAATTAAATTCTAAAAATCCCTTTTAGATATATAGCAAAACGAAGGCATTTATAGCGTACGGAAATGAATATTAACATACGCAATGGCATCAGCTTAACAAATTAAAATGCAGATCATTATTTATTAGATTAAAGTTCAAGCATAGGCTGATGACATGTTATTTTCACGAGATTAACATATTGATAAGTTTATCTTCCGAGTGAACTTATCAATAAAAAACAAACCAATGGTAATCCCCCCGAAAAAGCAGAGTGTTCATAAGTAGAATTTTCTCGTAATCTGAACTGAGGAGATTTCTATGAAAAAATCACGTTTTACCGACAGTCAAATCATGACCATTCTTAAGCAAGCTGAGGCCGGAACGCCGGTTGCTGAACTGTGCCGCGAGCATGGCATGAGCAACGCCAGTTTCTATAAGTGGCGCTCACGCTTTGGCGGTATGGATGCCTCGATGATGGCCCGCCTGAAAGAACTGGAAGAGGAAAATCGCCGCCTCAAAAAAATGTATGCCGAAGAGCGGTTAAAAGCCGAAATTATTCAGGAAGCTATGGCAAAAAAGTGGTGAAGCCATCGCTTCGAAAGCAGATGGCGCAGGAAGCTGTCAGGAGCCGAAATATCAGCATTCGCTTTGCCTGCCAGGCGTTTGTTGTCAGCGAAAGTTGCTACCGCTATCAGGCTAAACTGAGTGAAGAAAATGAAGCCATTGCCGACTGGCTGATACGCATTACTGACAGCCAACGCAACTGGGGGTTTGGTCTGTGTTTCTTGTACTTGCGTAACGTAAAAGGCTTTCATTTCAACCACAAACGAGTGTATCGAATTTATTGCGAGCTGTCATTGAACATGCGGTTCAAGCCAAAAAAGCGTCTGAAACGGGATAAGCCAGAACAGCTAACTGTGCCTGAAAGCGGTAATCAATGCTGGTCGATGGACTTTATGCATGACCAGCTATCGGATGGTCGTTCAGTGCGTTTACTGAATGTTATCGATGACTTTAATCGTGAGGCGCTGGCGATTGAGGTTGGTTTTTCGCTACCTGCCAGTCGTGTAGTCAGAATACTTGAACAACTCATTGAGTGGAAAGGGAAACCGACGTCAATAGGTATCACGGGCCGGAATACACGGGGAAGATGCTGATGTCATGGGCGGCTCATCAGGATATAACCCTTCGTTTTATTCAGCCCGGCAAACCTCAGCAGAATGCCTATATTGAGCGATATAACCGGACGGTACGCTATGACTGGCTGGGACAACATCTGTTTTCATCGCTGGATGAATTGCAGGACTATGCCACGCAGTGGCAATGGTTTTATAATAACGAACGTCCGAATATGGCGTTGAATGGTTACACACCGATGCAGCATATTCAGCGCATGACCTGATTCTACTTATCACCTCCGCTAAAAATGGGGGGATTACCGACTGAAGCCGGTTATTCCTGATTATGAATGGATCACATACGGGGAGCGGGTCATCACTCAGCTGAAATCTTACTTAATATTCAGGCTATGTAATAATTGAACTAGCTCATAATTATTTTGTAAGTTGAATTTACTCTTCATTGTCTGCTTATGGGAATAGACCGTTTTTTTACTTATGGAGAGTCGTTCGGAAATTTGACGTACAGACAGGTCATCAAAGATCAGCTTTACAACCTCTTCCTCCCTGTCCGACAGCTTATAATGTTGGCAGTTACGACATTTATCCTCAACATTCCCTCCCTTATTTTTTTCATTATACCTTAGCGACTGCTTTATCTTTCTCGCCACCGAATCTATGTGTTCATTACTTTGAATGATAAGCATATCCTTCATGCAATGCGTCAATCGACTGTATCGAAATTTATTATTCACTACCCCCACCAGTAACCGAGGATAGTGCATCATTAGCTTTGTATTGCAGATAAATCCATCCCCGGGAGCAAGTTGCAGGATCGCAATATCGGCGCTCTGCAACGTATTGACCTCCAGTCTGGATACCATTTCAATTACCAGTTGTTCCTTGGGATAAAGAGCCTGTAATAGTATCTCGACACCTTTATTAAAGTACTGGTTCTCATGCTTAATCATTACCTTCATCATCAACCTCAGCGAAAAAATAAAACACAGAGTTAACCCTGGTCAGATCATTGTCTATTCACGTAAGCCCCACCTTTATACCTGTTGAATTATGCTGGTAAAATCGTAACACAATCATTGTTTGCCTATCAATTAGATAAGAATATTCTGAACACCAGAAAAATCAGCATGGGATTTTTTTTAGTCTCTGAATTAATCAGAATAGTCAGCCGTAAAACGCTTAAAAAACCATTAACGAACATCATTACGTATATCAATCTCTTATCCTTCTATATTAAAGTCATAAATTCTGTTGGGCCTGAAAAAATAATAGCGCGATACCTCACTCTGCCAAAAACCAATAACCAATTGATTTATCGATATTTTCATGGCGATTTGTTAAAAAATTAAATAAACAAATTAATAAAGTCACACTTACCCCCAGGCATTTTTATTACCAAGCAGATCAGTCGGCAATTTTTTTAACTTTATTATTAAAGAAATTAAAATTTGCCTTTTTGGTTCAGGGAAATACCTTTGTTGTTGACATTGAGTTTCCGCCATCAGCTTGATCTGGATCGCAAAAATAAAATCCTATCAAATGCCACGCTTGAAATTTCAATGAAAGCTCTGCTCTTGCAATCAAAGTGCCGGCATTGATATTTGCCATTTCTCTTAATTATGTAATCAACGCATTTAAACTCCACACTTAATCCTTTTATTTCATGCAATTACAATTAACCTGGTAACCACACAGAAGCTATCTGATAATTTCATATTTGCATAACCTAAGTTGTTTTTCGTAATATCTTCGCTGTAGGAATCAGGCGGAGTTAACTATTTAAGTCGTTATCATTTACGCCACTACCCTTCTTCTATTAGAGGCTTCTCCGATGCTGTTAATAGAATAAGTCACAACCCGGATGTTAAATTTAATAATATTTAAGGATCTATTATGAAACTGAATGCAATTGTCTACACCACGTTGACTGCCGCCTTATTCGCTGCCGGCGCCGCGCATGCCGCTCCGGTCACCGTTTCTGGCGGGACCATTAATTTCACAGGTCAGGTTGTTGATGCAGCATGCTCCGTCTCCACTCAATCTGACAACCAGACCATCAACCTGGATCAGGTTCAGGCAACAAGACTGGCCACTCCCGGTCAGGCCGCAGGTCAGCAGCAGCCGTTCAGCATCACGCTGGAAGATTGCAACAGCGTCGTAAGCGCCAATGCGGGCGTGACCTTCAACGGCCAGGCTGACACTGACACCGTAACCGCGCTGGCGAACACCGCCGGCGCAGGCGCTGCCAGCAACGTAGCCCTGCAGCTGTATGGACCGGATGGCGCGGCACTGTCGCTGGGAACCGCTTCTTCAACCGTGACCTTGAATGATGGCCAGAACGTGCTGCCGTTCAGCGTTGACTATATCGCAACCGGTGCTGCCGCCACCGCCGGTAACGTCGCCGCTACAGCCACCTTCAGCATCAACTATTCCTGATTGATGGCAGACCCTCCGCGCCTCGCGCGGAGGGTGTTTTGGACTCTGCATACGGAAGGCCAGGAGTCAGTAGATAAGCAGCAAAGGGAGAACACCGATGAAGACAGATAGAGATATGAATAACCGAATGATGTTTTGCCAAAAATCGATAGCCACATTCTGTTCCGGCGGCCTGCTGGCACTGATGATGGTCTCCTCCGCCAGCGCAGGCGGGATTGCCCTCGGCGCAACCCGGGTGATTTATCCGCAGGGCGCCAGAGAAGCATCACTATCGCTGACCAATACCTCGACGAAAGATGTCTATCTCATTCAGTCATGGGTGGCGAATTTTAACGGTAGCAAATCAGCGGACTTTGTCCTGACGCCGCCGCTGTTCACTATGAAACCGAAAAAAGAGAACACGCTGCGCATTATGTATACCGGGCCGGCGCTGCCCACCGACCGGGAAAGCGTATTTTTTCTCAACAGCAAAGCTATCCCTTCCGTTGATAAGAACAGCCTGAAAGGCAATACGCTGCAGATTGCCACCCAAAGCGTGATCAAATTATTTGTCCGCCCGAAGAACCTGCCATCCACCTCAATGGATGCGCCAAAAAGCCTGACCTGTCGGGTTGAAGGCGGTCGGGTGACGGTAAAAAACCCCTCCCCCTATTACGTCAGCCTGGTGCAGTTGTATGTCGGCGGGCAGAAATTACCTAACTCAATGGTTTCGCCGAAAGGCTCGCTGACGGTAGATGTCCCGGGGCATAAAAACGGCGCGGTGAGTTTTCAGACGGTCAATGACTACGGCGCAAATACGGCAAAACAGTCCTGTGGCGCTTGATACCCCTCAGAACAACAGCAAGGAAAGTTAACGCCTTAAGGTATCACCCGCGAGCGGCGATGTCGGGAAGAAAGGGACCATATGTCAGTGCGAAATAAATATTATAAGATAGCGCCTTTGGCTATTACGATCGCAATAGCTTCTGCTCGCGGATACGCTGACGAATACTTTAACCCGGCTTTCTTATCCGACGACCCCGCTGCCGTCGCTGATTTATCCCGTTTTGAAGGGGGCACTCAGGCCCCCGGGATTTATCGCGTTGATATCTATCTGAACGAGACTTTTCAGGGCCGAAAGGATACCCAGTTCCTTGCCAGCAAAACCCTTCCCTCTGCCAGCGCAGATGATACCGGCCTGACGCCCTGTCTGACGTCGGCAATGCTCACCGCCATGGGAGTTAACACCGCAGGTAAGCCTGAGCTGGCGCAGGCCGACCCGGAAGCCTGCCTGGATATTACGACGGCCATTGAAGGGGCCACTACCCGGTTTAGCTTTGAGCAGCTGCGCCTGGATATCAGCGTCCCGCAGGCAATGATGAACAATTCCGCCCGCGGATATATCCCACCGTCCCAGTGGGATGAAGGGGTTAACGCCCTGATGCTGAACTATAACTTTACCGGGTCAGACAGCGACGACCGCCACAGTGGTTCCAGCAGCAACTATTTTCTCGGTCTCAATAGCGGTCTGAATCTCGGCCCATGGCGTCTGCGCGATTATTCCACCTGGAGCTACAACAACAGCGGCAAGCACAGTCGCAGCGACTGGCAGCATATTAATACCTGGCTTGAGCGGGCGATCGTTCCGTTACGCAGCGAACTGGCAATCGGCGACAGCACCACGCCGTCCGACGTTTTCGATAGCCTTGCTTTTCGCGGCGTACAGCTCGCTTCCGATGACAATATGCTGCCGGATAGCCTGCGCGGCTTCGCCCCGACCATTCGCGGCATTGCCCGCAGTCATGCTCAGGTGACAGTCCGCCAGAATGGCTATACCATCTATCAAAGCTACGTCCCGCCCGGCGCGTTTGAAATCAACGACCTGTTCCCGACATCGTCCAGCGGCGACCTGGTCGTGGAGGTGAAAGAGAGCGATGACAGCATAAACGTCTATACGGTCCCCTACGCCTCGGTGCCGGTGCTGCAACGTGAAGGGCGTATCAAATATGCGCTCACCGCCGGGAAATATCGCAGCAGCTCGGACCAGCAGAATGACGTCAACTTTGCTCAGTCGACGCTGATCTGGGGCCTGCCGGCTGGTTTTACCGCCTACGGAGGGACGCAGTTGGCGAATGACTATAACGCCTTCGCCCTCGGCATGGGCGTGAACATCGGCTCATTCGGCGCCTTATCGCTGGATGTGACTCAGGCCAACAGCACCCTGGCTGATGAGAGTAAGCACAGCGGTACGTCGCTGCGCTTTTTATACGGCAAATCGCTTAACAGTACCGGCACCAACTTCCAGCTGATTGGCTATCGCTACTCGACCGAAGGGTTTTATACCCTTGAAGAGAGCTCCTGGAAACGCATGAGCGGCTATGTGCGCACATCCCAGCAGGACGAGACGCAGAACGCCTCGACCGAGACCGATTATTACAACCTGGGTAACAACAAGCGCGACAAAGTCCAGCTCAATATCTCGCAGCAGCTGGGCAGCAGCGGCTCGATTTATATTAACGGCAGCCGTCAAAGCTACTGGCGGACCGGCGAAGTCAACACGCTCCTGCAGACTGGCTACAGCGGCAATCTGTACGGCGTCTCCTGGACGCTCAACTACAGCTATAACAAAGTCCCCGGACGGCACGAGGCGGATAATCGCCTCGCGCTGGGGATCTCCATTCCGCTGAGCCAATGGCTGGCGCCGGCGGGAGATATCACCCGGCAGCAGCATAACGCGTACGCCACCTATAACATCAGCAACGATACCCGCGGCCACACCACGCAAAATGCCGGCCTGAGCGGAACGTTACTGGACGATGACAACCTCAATTACACCATCCAGCAGGGCTACCAGAACCAGGGCGGCGGCGCCAGCGGTTCCGTCGGCGTCAATTACGATGGTGCATGGGGTAGCGCCAGCGCGGGCTACAACTACAGCGATAACGGCGACTATCAGCAGGTCAACTACGGGCTGAATGGCTCCATTGTCGCCCACCGTAACGGCGTGACCTTCTCCCAACCGCTGGGCGAAACCAATGTGCTGATCGCCGCCCCCGGCGCCGCCGATGTCAAAGTGGAGGGCAACGCTGGACTGCGTACCGACTGGCGAGGCTACGCCGTGGTGCCCTATGCCACCACCTATCGCCGTAACCGTATGGAGCTGGATACCACTTCGCTGCCGGATAACGTCGACCTGGAAGATACCGTGGTCAGCGTCGTTCCCACCCGCGGCGCGCTGGTGCGCGCTGAGTTCGCCGCCCACGTTGGCGCCCGCGTCCTGCTGACGCTGACCCATAACGGTAAAGCCGTGCCGTTTGGCGCCATGGTCAGCGCCGCGGAAGGAAACAGCAGCATCGTCGGCGATGACGGGCAGGTTTATCTCTCCGGCCTGCAGCTGAAGGGCAAGCTGACGGTACGCTGGGGGGACGGCGCCGAGCGGCAGTGCGTTGCGACCTACACCCTGCCGGATGATGCCGCCAGTAACGCCATCAACAAATTAACGCGAGTGTGTCTGTAATGAATCGTTACTCTGCCAAAAGTCTCTGCCTGCTGGCGCTGCTTATGCTGCTGACAGGCAGGGCCTGGGCCTATACCTACACCTGTAAACCGAAAAGCGGCACCCCGACCCATATCGGGGGCGATTTTGGCACCGTCAACATCATCGACGCCACCCAGAATACCGCGGGTCAGACCTTTGATGCGGCGGCGAGCTGGAAGACCGGACAAAAAATCCCGGTAAAATGTGATACCCCGAATAAGGGTTCCGGCCGTTATTTTAGCACAAGCTCCCCGCTACCCGTCAGCTCTAGCGATGGGTCTCGCACCTGGTTCCGGGTTAATGAGTACCTCGATACAGCCATTAAAATCGAGGTGGGGAGATTACGCTATATACCGTTTACCAACATCTACACGGCGATAGGCAATGATGCAAACGGTGCAGCACAGATGACCGCCGGCAATTCCGGGACTATCGATCTGAAAATTGTGCGGCCATTTGTCGGCACCACCTCGTTTGACAATATTCATATCGCCGACGTCTTCCTGCGCCACAAAGGAGCAACGATCCAAAGCCCGAACCCAATTGCCGAGGTCTATTTAAACGGCGTGGTGGTGGTGCCGCAAAACTGCACCGTTAACGCCGGCACCATTATCAGCATCGATCTGGGGACGGTCTATGCCTCAGACTTTAAGGCGCCTGGAGAGAAGCCGGCCAACTACACGCCGAAATCGTTTAGCTTTCCGATCCAGTGTAACTACGGCGCTTCGCTTGCCAACCTGACCCTGCGCGTTGACGGCACCGCTTCCGCGGACAACAGTAACGCCCTGCAGTCCGATAACCCGGATGTCGGGGTGATCGTCACCGATGGCGGCGGCACTATCCTGGCCCCTGACAACCTCAACAGTTCGCTGCCGCTGCAGTTAAACCAGATAGATAGTGACAACTACTCCACTACGGTGACACTGGAAGCCTATCCGGTAAATACCACCGGAAAGCCGCCTGCCGAGGGCACCTTCACCACACTCGCGCTGCTGCGCATCGACTTTGCCTGAGGAAGAACGGGAAGATGAAACGCAAATACCTCTGTACCATCCCTCTGGCCGGGCTATTTGCACTGACGGTAAGCGCCAGCGCTGCAACCTATAACCTGCAGATGACCGGCCTTATTCTCTCCCGCACCTGCGAAGTGGAGAGTAAAACGCAGACGGTGAATATCGGCCAGTTTGCCGCCAGCGATTTTAGCGCCGCCGGTAGCGTCAGCGCGGCAAAAGCCTTTGATATCAAGCTGACCGGCTGTGGCTCCGCCGCCACCGGCGCCCAGCTCAGTTTTTCTGGCGCCAGCGACGGAAATAATCCATCCCTGCTGGCGCTTTCTGATACCGCCGCCGCGGGCGGCATGGCCAGCGGCATCGGCGTTGAAATCCTCGATAGCAAACAGCAGACGCTGGCGATAAACAGTCCCTCACCGCCCTTTTATGCCCTGGATCCCGGCGATAATACGCTCTCCTTTTACCTGCGCTATAAATCCACTCAGGATGTGGTCACCGCAGGCAATGCCACGGCGGTGATGTATTTTGATTTGCAGTACCAATAAGGAGTGACCGATGACGCGCCCCCTTTTGAGCCATTGCGCTGCGCTATCCCTGCTCTCTCTGTCGGCAGCCCACGGCGCCGGGCACGACGGTACGGTCAACATTACCGGCACCATTGTCGATAAGACCTGTGCCGTGTCGGCGGACTCAACCACTCTGCTGGTGAAGTTTGGCGACGTCAGCAGTAAGACCTTTGCCCGTGCCGGGGATGGCACCCGCTACGAGCCTTTTACCATAAATCTGGAGAAGTGCGGGGCCGGCGCCAGCAATATCACGGTGACCTTTAGCGGTAACGCCGATGATCATAATCCCGACCTGCTCGCTCTCACGCCTGACGTGGGGGTAGCCACCGGTATGGCGATCGCGCTCTACGACCGTGAGAAAAACCTGATCCCCCTCGACCAGCCCGGCGGTGGTACCGACCTGATCCCGAACCAGGCCAGCGTGGCGCTGATATTTTATGCCCGCTACCTGGCCAACGGCGAGACGGTCTCTTCCGGCCCGGCCAATGCATCGGCCACCTTTATGCTTAATTATGCGTAATCTTATCCTTATTCTGTGCTGCCTTTGCAGCAGCGCCTGCGTGCAGGCGGGTGTGGTCATCGGCGGCACCCGCGTGGTGTATGGCGCGAAGCAAAGCAGCGTCACGGTGCCTTTGCGTAACAACAGCCCTTTTTCCTGGCTGATTAACAGTAAGATCTCGGCGGGGGGAACTTGGGCGGGCAGTACGCCTACGTCAGCAAACGCGCCGTTTGTGATAACGCCGCCGCTGTTTGCTCTTAAAGCCGGGCGAGACAGCACGCTGCGCCTTATTTATACCGGCGCCGATCTGCCGCGCGATCGCGAAAGTCTGTTTACCCTGAGTATCGCGACCATCCCCTCCGGGCAGGCCAACGACCACAGCGTGCAGATTGCCGTGCGTTCGCAGTTGAAGCTCTTTTATCGCCCGGCGGGACTGCAAGGTTCGGCGCAGAACGCCTATCGGCAACTGCGCTGGTCAAGGACCGGTCATCAACTACTGATTGAGAACCCAACCCCCTACTACGTGACGATTTCCAGCCTGCAGGTGAATGGTCAGGAGAGACGCAACGCGGGCATGGTGGCGCCGTTCAGCCAGCGCAAAATCAGCGGCTGCCAGCCGGCAGCGCCATGCGCCATTCGCTGGCAAGGGATTAATGACTATGGTCGGGTGATGCCGCAACAGCGTCGCGATATCGTTGCCCGATAACATCGGCAGCTCGCGGTGTGCGCGCTGCGTGGTGCCTGGCAGATAGTGTTACAGCGAATGCTGAATTCTTTCAATAACCCGTTGAAATGTCAGATCGTTGGCAAAAGCCTGGTGATAATGCAGGTAGCATTCATAGGTCATATGCAAATCGTCCGGCAGGCTGAAGATCCTGACCGGCAGCACCGCCTCCAGCTTACGACCAATGCGTACCGGCATGCGGCTAATCGCATTGGTATAGGCGCAAAGCAGCGTAACATTCAACGAGCTACTCGAAACCCATACCTTGTTTTGCCGATCGAACAGGTTGCGGAAGTCGCGGGTCTGGGCAATGTCCTCGCTGATAAAATGCATCCCGCGCGACCATAAAACATGGCCATTCTCATGCCAGTCTTTGGTGGTAAATTTTTCGTTAATCGTCGGATGGTCTTTGCGCGCAATCATGCCAACTTCGGAGGAAAACAGTTTCACCTGAACGATCGCACTATCCACCGGCAGCCGGGAGCCAATATCAATATCGACTTCTTTATTTCGCAGTCCTGCCAGACGCTGCGTATCGTCACCAACGGTAGAGACAAAACTCAGATCCGCCTCTTTTGGCGCAGATTTCCCCCACGCCAACGCCAGCAAAAACTCCACCAAAGAATAGGTACTGACAATAAAGGCCCTGTTAAGTGCCGATGAAGCGGACTCCTCGGGAAAATAGTCGGCCATCATGCTTTGATAGCGCTGACTGAGTTCAGTCGCCAGCGTATTCGGCTTCATCCCTTCCCGGGTGCGGAAAAAAAGCGCTGAACCGGTGGTTTTCCGCGCTTTATTGATGAGGTAGGTCACCGCACCGGGGGTGACCTGTAACATCTCCGCCGCTTTCGTCACGCTGCCAGCCGTACTCAACGTATGGATGGCTCTGAGTATTTTGATATCCAGTTCTAAGCTCATGTCACCTCGCTCCTCGACAGGCCGGTGAGCCGTATTTTTGCGCCACTTCTCCCCTCCTCGCCCCACATAAATTTAAACCGCCAGCCAGGCCTTTTCAACTCGCTATTAACGAACACATCAGGTTAGCGATAATCTAGCCATAGTAGCAGTAAACGGGCTGAACATTTGATTTTGCGGATAAAAGAGCGACGCCGCCATTTGAACGCCTCATGCTCGCCTCGCTATCGGCTGAAAAAATTTAATTTTAAATTCCGAATCTGGCGACAGAATCAGGACCCCGATTGCCGATATATTGTATTTTAGTATTTTCTATTTCACTTTTTAAACAAACTAAATAAAGACCAAAACCACAAACAAAACAATGGATTAAGATTTTTCTTAAAAGCACAATTCTACAGTACCGTTATCCAGATTTTTTTATGTATTGTTTGACATCCCTTTTCACACTACATTTCATGCAGGATAGTTCTTATTTATCATACGTTATTTCACACCTCGCCCTGTGCGTATATTTACTCGGCAACCGAGATCTTCATGGAGTATTAAAGCATGCCACAGACAATCGAACTAAAATTACTAAAAATCATCAATACTCTGGTTGTTTGTGGCAGCGTGAAAACGACAGCAAAGTTACTTAACTTAAGCCCTGCGGCGATCAGCTACTCGTTAAAGAAACTCCGCAACATTACCGGGGAACACCTTTTCATTCGCACCCGTAGCGGAATGAAACCCAACGCTACGGCTTATGAACTCAGCCAGAGATATCAAAAGTATTTTGCCTCTGATTTTGAAGAACAGGCACCAGAAAATCATCAGGACGAAAAGAAGCTAACGATTATGACCTACTCCCCGGTAGAGATGCTGCTATCAGAATCGATCGCCGGATTAAGCCAAAATTCGCATAAGTATCGCTATGTCTATTTGCCCTATACAATCGATGTTAATGCGCGACTGGACAATCTGGTGCATCAGAATGCCTATATTGATATCGGTGCCGAACTCCCACAGGATAAGGCATTTAGTAAAGTAAAATTATTTACTTCGGACATTTCGATCCTGGCCAGCATCAATAACACCACCATTCCAGAAAACTTAACCTGTGAAAATTTATATCATCTCAAGCATGCGGTCTGGTCCTCCCTTGGGGATTACTATTGTGAAAACATGCAGATTTCCAGCGCTGTGAAGAAATATGTTCAGGAACGCGAAGTGGCGATTGTCTCTGGCAGCATTATTAATATGGTAGAATTCTGCTCACGCAGCGATTGTATCATGCTGATCCCCGATGTTTTCATTCCTATGCTGATCAATGCCTTTCCGGTTAAGCGTCTTGAACTTCCTGCGCAACTAATAATGAAGCATGATTGCTATATGCACTTTAATAATAAAATTACCGACAATCCCGTGATGACCCGTTTGATTGATGACATTATCAACTCCGTCAAATCAACCTTTACCGCTCAGGCAACTTAGTTTCACCCTCTGAAAGGAATAAAAATGAATAAAATAAACCTGCAAAAGTTAAAGATCGTCAACGCGGTTATTGAGTGCGAGAGTGCCAGCAAAGCAGCAACCCAGCTGAATATTTCGCCTTCAGCAATTAGCTACACTATCAAAAGTCTAAGGGAATATCTAGGCGCTGATATTTTTATCCGCACGAGGTCGGGCTTAAAGCCGGATGATACCGCGTGGGCCCTGCAGGAACGCTATCGTGAGATCGTGGCGCTCAATACCAGCAGAAAAGAATTTATCATTGCCACCTATTCATTAATTGAACTTTTACTGGCAGATTCGCTGCACAATATGGAAGACGGGACGTTATTTCACTTTATTACCATGGATACCTGCGAGAACGAACGTTTAAGTAAACTGAAGCAACGAGAAGTCGATATTGATATTGGTGGAAAGCTGCCGGACGATATCTCTATTATATCTAAAAAATATCTTCAATCTGACACCACCATTCTGGTCAGTGAAAACCACTCGTCGATTCATGACAAATTTACCCTCGCCGACTGGCATGAGAATACCCATCTACGTTGGCGCCGGGATTTAGGCAGTATTACCAGCATGATTAACGGGATGGATCCTACGGATGCGCTTATTCTCAAGCGAAAAATTTCCTGGGAAAGTCCTAATTTACTGACGATGGCCTATCTGTGCGCCAACAGTGATTCAATCATGATTATTCCGCAAGTTTTCGTTGCACCGCTGCAGAACGTCTTTCCGTTAAAGTCCTTTGCGCCACCGGCGGGGCTGGAGATGCAATTTGAATGCTATATCCACTATCATCGTTCCTTAAAAATGGAGCTGGACAATCTGGATTTAAAATTTATTTAAATAAAAGCCACCCGTTGCGCTGAGGACGGCGGTTTCTTGCAGCGGCGACAGCCTCCGCCGCCCACATTTTACATAGACCCCGACACAATTCTTCATCTCCAGGTGGACGATGGCCGCAATGATACAAAGACTCGCCTTTCCACCAGTTAGAGCAGCTGCGTTATCAGTACTGGCGCAAGTGTTAACTCCAGCGATATGAACCAGTTCTCGTTCAGGCACTTCTGTCGCAACCTGCTGTTGAACGATTCCACCTTGGTATTATCCGTGTGTGCAAAAACAGTTGATTCAAACGGTAGTCCGTTATCTATTTTCAGTCTTTTCTGTAACGGGCACCTCAGCGCGATAGTGTTCAGCATCTCAGCCACTTCTGCAGACCGCAGGTTCTGGCCCACGCAGATCCCCAGACACTCACGCGTGTAGAGGCCAATGACAGTCAGTAGGCGGAGCCGGCGACCGTCAAACAACACATCAGAGACAAAATCCATGTCCCAGACGTGGTTCGACCAGAGTCCCTTAGGCTGTGGTTGCCGTTTCAGTGCGGATTTATTGCGGTGTGAGCGTTTAAGCCGAAGCGACAGCCCATGTTTACGGTAGAGCCAGTAAATACGCTTATCGTCTAATCAGTCAATATCAGGATCCGGCTTCGGAAATAGCGGCCTCGCGACACACATCTTTGACGGTGCACCCGACTTCGACAGACTTCAGAACGGCAATGATCTGGTGTTCGGTGAATCGGATCTTACGCATAGCAATCTCCTCAGGGGACATAATCAGTATGTTGGAAGATCTCTAAAAGTGAATGGGCCGTTTTGACGAGATACTTACACAACCTGCCGGTCATTATTGCCTGAGAGAGAGTTAGGCTGTATCCATTAGGTCCGGAAAAAATAGCAAAACTGCGTTTATGTCGCAGATCGGTAAAATCCGTGTGACGCGGTTTTTCTGCGATCGGCGGCGAATAAGGGCTATGGGGCACAAGGAGAATCATTGAGCAGAAAACGGTGGTGACATAAGGCCTGCTGGTGAGGAGCGTAATACAAAATATGCGGCTGGGGTACTCATTCTTTGTAATAGGCTTTTGGGATGTAAACCTTTAGATTGTTCACTAATCGGCCTGAGACCGAACCTTCGATAGATCTGCATGCCTGTCCCGCTCCGTTTCACCCGGTCATAGATACGGAGTCGGGATTTTTTTCATTTTTGATGTATTAAATCCCCCATCACCGAACGTTAAGTGTGCCAGATCGATAACCTACCGTATAATGATAGCTAAGAAAATCCGGCATATTCACACTGGATTTCATGGGATAGCCTACCCTGGCCATGAAGCTGGGGCTGAGCAGAAAATGAATGTTTTAATCAGCATTTTGCTGTCTTAAGGTAAGGTCGCTAAAGGAACATTCATATTTATGACCCCTCCAGGCTTTACCGTTAAAAATGTTGAAGTTGTATCAAAGCAATTAAAACAATTTTTCGTCCTCCAAAACATACTCCTCAAGGAGTATTATGATTAGATCCAACATACATGTTACTGTACCGTTACACCATTAACAATGATGTACATACCGAACTTCAGCCGCCGATAACACCTAAACGTCGTTTTCGCGCGTATACTCTTTCATAGATTCACCTCAGCTATTTCCCCAGCAGACAACGTATAATAATGAATAAGAATTTTACCCATTGAGGTGACAATAATATTCTTATTTTATCAAAATACCGCTCGGACAAATGGGGAACTTTTGGCATTTTCAATAGACATCACTCACCTTACCCCACACAAGAAGTCAATAGCGCCAACAAAAAACCATTAAGCAATCAAAAAAACAAAAGATAAGCCTATAAAATAAAACAAAACTCCGATAACACACAAAAAACAAGTTTTTTATAAACACGGAAACATATCACTGCCTGATTACAGGTCCGTTCACCTCAACTCATAACCACATGATTTAAAATGATATTATCCAATTTCCAGAATATATTACTCGATTATTTTTACTAAGATTTATAAAAGGGAAAACCCTTAAAATAGGTAACACCAATCAATAATGGCGAATTCAATTGCTTTAAACAATTATGAAGAGACATCTATATACGTTAAAAATAAACACGCAGCGGAACTCTGGCCATATAAAGATAAAAACTTAGCTAATGGATAAACGCCGACGCTCACCTTTACCGTGGAGGAATAATCAACATACATGTAACTTCAAGTTATTTAATCGTCAATCATCCAGCATAAAAGTGGAGTAATGCTACATAAGCCCAGGTAAATTAAAAAATGCGCCACCAGGGTTAATATAAATAATACTGCAATGCTCGCAGGATTATCGTTATATTACATTAGTAAATATTGCCAATTACTGATGAGACAATGATGCTATCGAACTTTCTATGCTAATAAAGTGAGAGGTATTTGTTAAAAATAATCTCGATAGCATCTTTATATTGCTGTTCATATCAATACAACTAAGGGAATTATAATTATGCGTAACCGTAAACACACTCTTTCAGCGCTGGCGCTGGTACTGTCTTCTGCGGCAGCAACTTCAGCAATTGCTGCTGATGGCACCATCACTATTAACGGCCTGATTACCGACACCACCTGTACTATTACCGTCGACGGAGGAAAGAAAGATGCAACCGTAACCTTACCAACGGTTTCAGCTTCTAGCTTGTTCGCTGCGGGCGCAACTGCCGGCGCAACGCCGTTCAATATCTCTCTGAGCGGCTGCTCCGGTACCGCTATTTCTACGGCCAGAACCTATTTTGAACCAGGCGCCTATGTTGATAGCCAGAGCGGCCGTTTGAATATTGATGCTGGCGTAGCGGATGCGGCAACCAACGTACAGGTCCAGCTGCTGAACTCAGCGCGTAACCCGATCTTCGCCGGCACTTCCATGGCCAATGGCCAGAACGATATTCCGGTTGATGTCAGCGGCGGCAGCGGTACCTTAAACTACTTCGCCCAGTACTACGCAACCGACGCATCAACTGCCGGTACCGTGACGACCCAGGTCGATTACACCATGGTTTACGAGTAACAAATCAGGGAGCAGGATTGCCTGCTCCCTATAATGATGAGGTTTTTGATGTTTAAATATTTACTCTCCGGTTGTATCTTCATGGCTTCGAGTATTATTTCCTCAAGCGCCATAGCTGACGTAGCAATTAACGGAACACGCATCATCTTTAACACCAAAGATAAAGAAGCCGTTGTCCAATTAAAAAACAATGGTAAGAACCCGTATTTGTTACAACTGTGGATTGATGATGGTAATCCTAAAGCTAAGCCCGGCGAAGTAAAGGTTCCTTTTATTATTAATCCTCCAGTGGTACGCATCGACCCCACAAAAGGTCAGGCGGTGAGAATCATGTTCACCAATGCCGCCCTGCCCCAGGACCGGGAAACGCTGTACTGGTTCAATATGCTCGAGGTCCCGCCTAAGCCCACAAATCTGGTGGAGAGCGGCACTAACCTTTTACAGCTTGCCTTTCGAACGCGAATTAAATTGTTCTACCGTCCTGGCAACCTTCAGCAAAGTTCTCTGGAGGCTTATAAGAACCTTAAATTTACGCTGCACGGCAATACGTTAAATGTAAAAAACAAGTCCCCCTATTTTATTACATTCAGTAGCATCGAGCTCCGTAAATCAAAGCATTCTGCAGTTGCCGCCGCCGTTGATAACTTTCCGCAACGCATGCTGGCACCACAAGGAGAAATGAATCTCCCGCTGACAGCAAAAAGAGCTGAAAGTCTGAAAGGCCTCACTCTTTTCTACAGTGTAATTAATGATTACGGAGGAGAAACTAAAAATGAGCAGGCATTGCCAAAATAATAACAAAATAATTTCTTCAGTTCGTTTATCACGGATTGCACAGCTGGTTATATTATCCATTACCTTATCTCAAGCCGCATCAGCAAAACAAAATGAAGAAGTTATTTTTAATAGTGCATTTATGCGTTCAGCTATTGACGTTGGCGCATATTCCCAGGGTAATCCCGTGGTCAGCGGTACGCATACGGTTGATATTTCTGTTAATGATAAATGGAAAGGCCGTACGGACGTTAACTTTACCTATGATGAAGAAAATCCGATCGTTGCTAAGCCGTGTTTTAATATTAAACTGGTTTCCATGCTGGGCATAAACATTGATAAGTTAACCAGCGAAATATTACAAAAGCTACAATCGGCTAACGCTTGCATTCGCGCTAAGGATATCGCCCCCGATCTGAGCGCCGAGTATGATACTGGCACTCAGAGAATTAACATCCAGTCCCCACAGATCTATCTACTTCGCCATGCCCGGGGCTACGTCAGCCCTGAGCTATGGGATCACGGTATTCCCGCCGCGACGCTGCAGTATGATTATAACGCCTACCATTCCAGCATGTCCGGCGGCGACTCGCTGGAAACACAGTACCTGGGGCTACGCGGTGGGATTAACTGGGACGCCTGGCGTCTGCGCTACCGCGGCTCATTTAACTGGAACGAAGGCCAGGGCTGGCATTACGACAATACCAGTGCTTATCTTGAGCGCGCGATTATTCCGCTGCGTAGCAGGCTGGTGATCGGCGAATCCTCCACCGACGGGAACGTGTTTGATAGCGTGGGCTTTCGCGGCGTGATGCTGTCGTCAGACGATCGGATGTATATGGATTCACAGCGCGGATTTGCGCCGGTGGTCAACGGTATTGCCAACACCAATGCACTGGTCCAGGTGAGCCAGCGGGGCATGCGTATTTATGAAACAACCGTGCCGCCGGGGCCATTTACGCTGGACGACCTGTATCCGACCGGGGTCGGGGGTGACTTGCTGGTAACGATTAAAGAAGCGGACGGCAGCGAGCGCCGCTTTACCGTCACCTACGCCGCCATTGCAGAGCTTTTGCGCCCGGGTACCACCCGCTATACCCTGATGGGTGGACGCTACCATAATGCCACCGTGGATGAAAAACCGGACATCATGATGGGCACGCTGCGCCACGGCTTTACTAACCTGATTACCGGCTACACCGGCATCCTCGGCGGCGAGAATTATCAATCGGTCGCAGGCGGCGTCGCCCTGAATACCTCTGTCGGCGCAATTTCTACGGATATCACCCACGCCCGCAGCGTTTTACGCGACGATATCAAGCGTGAAGGACAAAGCTTACGCTTCTCTTTTGCCAAAATACTGCCGGTGGTCAATACCAACGTAACTCTTGCCAGCTACCGCTATTCCAGCTCGGGCTATTACGGTATTGACGATGCCATGATGCTGCGCGCCGGGCAGCTGCGCAACAGCAGCTGGTTTAACGATACCGCTAACCGCAAAAACCGCTTTCAGCTGAGTGCCACGCAAAATATCGACGATACGTGGGGCAGCTTTAATGTCAGCATCAGTAGCCAGGACTACTGGAACCGCAGTGGCCACGATACGGAATACCAGTTCGGCTACACCAATGTTTTCAAGCACTTTAACCTCAACATTAACGGTAGCCGTACCAGAGACCTGATGAAGGACAAGTGGGATAATAAGATTGCGATCGGTATTTCGCTGCCGCTCGGCGACAGCGGCCGTTCGGCATATCTCAACTCCACCTATGTTCAGGAGCGCGATCATCGGGGCATACAGAACTCGCTCGCCGGAACCGCCGGCGACAACCGCCAGTACAGCTATAGCGCCTTTGGTAGCGTAGACCGTTACAAGGATGTCGGAACCCGAACGACCGGCGGTCTGAGCGGTAACTGGACCTCGCCATGGAGTAACGTTGGCGGCAGCGTGTCTGCGGGAAACGGCTATCAGCAGTACGGGATGAGCCTATCCGGCGGGGTGGTGGCATGGCAGAGCGGGGTGGCGCTGACGCCGGTGATGGGCGACACCATGGCCGTAATTGAAGCAGATAACGCTGCGGGAGCCAAAATTACCAACAACAACAGCCTGCGGTTAAACGGCTCGGGTAAGGCGGCAGTGCCGTATTTAACGCCGTACCGACAAAATACCATTGGGCTCGATCCGAAAGGCTTATCGAACGATATTTCACTGGAAGTCACCAGCCAGAATAGCGTCCCCACGGCGGGAGCGGTGGTCTTAATGAAATATAAAACCGATGTCGGCCACTCTGCGCTTCTGACCCTCAGCCATCCGTATACCGAGCTGCCGTTTGGTGCATCCGTTCTTGATGAAGCTAACAATACCGTCGGTTATGTCGCCCAGGGCGGACAGGCGTTTGTGCGGGTGAAAAATGAAAACGGACGGCTTCACGTACGTTGGGGGAACGGGGGAAACCAACGCTGCGCATTTAGCTACAGCCTGCCGGGCGGAAAATCGACGCCTGCCGGTGAGCTACCGCAGCTTAGCGCCGTTTGCCAGTAACAGGAGAAGTGAATAATGAAAAGCATTATGCGTATTGTAGCCCCGTATCTGCTCGCTTTCTGCGGCATGTGTGGTTTCGCCCGGGCGGACGGAACCTGGGTCGATTGCGCCAGAACCAACGGTTATTATCAGTACTTTGATTCCGCGACTGTTCAGGTGGGCAAAGATGCGGACGTGGGCGATTTTCTCGGCAGCTGGTTCACCTCGTCGAACCCCACGGCGTGGACTTGCAACCATCGCACTGCCTATCAGAGTTCGAATATCCCTATTGCGGTGCAGGGATATCCGCCATATACCATCTGGGGTAGTGCCCAGATCGATGGCCAGACCTACACTATTTACAACACTGTGGTAAAGGCCGGCTTAGGTTACGTCGCACGTTGGCGTTATACGATAAAAGGCCAGGTCAGCGACTGGTACCCGTTGACCGTCAATAACGGCGTCTACCAGACGCCCGCGCAGCTATTCAACGCCAGCTATAGCGGCAGTTCATGGAACGTTGGCGTCGATGTCCAGGTACGTTTTGTCAAGACCTCCACATCGTTAACGGCGGGAAGCCTCAGCATTTTTGACCCAATGTATATGCGTCATTACCAAAGCTATCAGGGCAGTACTTCCCTCGGCGGCGGCACCTATATGATTGCCCAGTTTCGCTCCGGCGGGCTGGTGATTTCAACCACCGGCGGCACCTGCACTACCCCGGATATTGCCGTCGAGCTCCCTCCCGCGGGCCGAGCTGGCTTTAGAGGTATAGGCTATACCACTTCACGGACCGGCTTTAACCTGGACTTTAAAAAGTGCTCTGCCGGCTTAGCCAGTATCAGCTATTTGTTCACCCCCAAATCGTCGATTATTGATAATACGCAGGGGGTCTTTGCCCTGGACAGCACCTCTACCGCCAGCGGCGTGGGCATTCAACTGCTGAACGGCCAGGATATACCGCTGTCGTTCAATACCGAGTATCTTCTGAGCGATTATGATACCACCAGAAATGACGCCAACTACTCGGTACCGCTGCGCGCTGGTCTTTATCAGACGGAAAATAACGTTACATCAGGAAGTATCAACGGCGCGGTGGTCTTTACCGTTCGCTACAGATAAATATCGCCACCGGGAGCGTTCGTTATGACCTTCATTGCTAAATTGGCTTCACTTTTTTTGGTATTTTTTTTAACCGCCCCAACGGCGGCTGGAACCTATATTAACTTCACCCGCCTGGTGGTCAGCGAGCAGGAGCGTGAGGTAACGTTTAGCATTATAAATGAGGGGAATAGCGCAGTCCTTATGCAGCTTTGGACCGACAGGGACAACTATCTGGATCGCCCGGAAGTCATCAGGATGCCTTTTCTTATCCAGCCGCCGGTGTTTCGCCTCAACGGACATGATTCTCGCACCGTGCGCCTGCAGCTGGCGGGTGACCGTAGCGCATTACCGACGGATCGCGAATCGCTATTCTGGCTTAATGCGCTGGAAATCCCCCCCGAGGCCGCCGGGGCCAGCAAAGGAGAAAATAGTCTGCTGCAGGTGGCTTTCCGCACTCGCATCAAGCTTTTTTACCGCCCCGCCGCGCTGGCAAACATAACGCCCGAAGAGAGCGTCAAGAATGTCGTATCAACAACAACGCGCTGCGATGGAAAAATATGTCTTAAGCTGAATAATCCCTCCCCGCTGCACTATACCCTGCTGAAAATTACCCTCGATAACGGCGATGAGATCGGCAACCTGCCGGCCGATAGTATGCTGCTGCCGCGTTCTTCTCTGAGCATTACACTTCCGCCGTCGGCAACCCTTAGGACGCAGCTGAAATCATTGACCTGGATTGATGATTATGGCGTGGAGCGCAGCTACTCAGGGCAGTGAAGGAAACCATACGCCAAGGATAAACGCCTGGCAGAGCCCTGCCCTTTGGAACTTTCATGCTCTATTCAGGAGGACGGCGTGCATACGGTTCTCAAAATTAAGTATTTTTTGGCATTTTTATTTTATATAAAAAGTCAAAAAATTAGCTTCTCTCAGAAAAATGGAGGCATCTTTTTGAAAAACAAACAATAAACCCTTCAAGTATATGAGCCATGTAAAGTCACTAAATCACTGATGCCAAAAAACCAGAAAATTACTCTCCCCGACTTTGCTATCGAGTCCTTACATGGAAGACAACAGGCCTTTCGAGTTTCCACATCGCTTTTCTATACCACATTTAGGAGTGATATTTTTTAGAAGGGTTTTAGCCTTAGCCAAGGTTCTATGTAGTAAATTGAATATAAACTAATATACTCGTCATACTTCAAGTTGCATGTGTGTTGGCTACGTTCGCTCACCCGAATCACTTACTGGTGTAAGCTCATCGGGATTCACTCCCTTGCCGCCGTCCTGCAACTTGAATTATTTAGAGTATAATAAAGCAATAGTTAGACACAATAAACGGAATAATTTTGGAACGATGCATCAAAAAACACCACCTCAGAACACCTGATACCCATTGAAAACGGGGATGTTTCGCTGCACGGCTGTATACCATGAACGTCCATGCTCCAGTTCCTACAAGAAAAGTAACCATGAGGTATTTGGAAAGACTGGTTGTTTATCTGATGGTGCTTGCCGTATATTCATGAAAAAAAATCCCAGGTAATATATCATTAAATGCTGAGATACAGATTATTTTTATGGAGCTGTATGGCGCCGATGATTAGCGCTTAACGCTGCTGCCATTACAATAAAAAAAAGGCGTACTGACAAAGCTCATAATAAAATCATTTTTGTTCTCTCGTTTGATCCGAAAAGTTAACGAGTTACCATTTTCGATAAAGAATGTGGGATAGTGCTTCATGAGCAAGACATCGGGTATATTATCCAGCGGATTCTTGTGGATGATACCATTGATCAATATATAATCAATAGCGCTTTTCTTACTATAAGCAAAACGAATTTCCCGGCTGATAACATATGCAGTTTTGCCATCATTAATTTTTCCGTTAATCAATATCACTCCGGAGCCTTTGGATATGATAAATCGGTAGAATGCCTTAATGACAAAATCATCGTGATACAAGCTATGATTAACTTCACAGTTGATATCATCATTAGCATAGACACCTGATGAAAAACACACCAGAAGCATGCAAATAGCAAAAACATATCTAGTCATTTTTATCCACAATGTAGGTTACAGAATCACATTTGAGGGAAGTTTTGGGGCCACAGATAAAAATAGTCAACCGAGGTGAAGCCGAAAAATGGGAAACAAAATATTTGTTTCCTGTATCGCAGACATACCCGTGACTTTGTAAAAAATTAATAACATAATCATTATTATCGTTACGCTCATTAAAATAGACACAAGATGGTTCATTAGAAAAATTACGATAACCATCGATGGTAAAATTAATTTTTTTATTGCTAATTGTCCATATAATGAAAGCAAGAAGCAGCAGACCACATAGTGACAGTCGCAGATAGATTGTACGTTGCGAAAATATTTTTTTTATCGAAACCGGATCATTCATCCCCTCCGACTTCGCTACTCGTTCGGGCGGCAATGTGGCCTCTGAGGTCGGAATAATCGGGACGCGTTCAGCGCGAAGTAAATTTTTCTCAGCTGGTTGCGCTGACAGGGAAATATCCTGTTGACGAAGCGGAAAAACAGTATTCTCACCCTGAACAAGTTTCTTTATTCGGACATACTTGTTGAAGCGAATCCCCTTCCCTCTGACCGTGGTCAATATTTCCTTCTGATAACCTAATTCCCGGAAAACCTTGCGTAAATTAACAAAGCATTGATAGTAAGCAGCGTTAGAGACGGTACGTATCGCATCCCCCCCCCAACCCGCTACCATTAATTCATGCTGGGTTACTACCTCTCCATGCCTTTCCAGTAATAGTGTCAGACAGCTGGCGCTGGCACTATGCAGGATAAATTTTGATGAGTTCTTTAGAGATAACAGCTGTTTCTCCTTAGGGGAGAAGACAATTTCATTATCAATAATATATTTGTCCATACGCCCCCCAAGATGAAAGCATCTTTCAATGCAACATATATCAATATGTTAGCATATTTTTGGGTGTTTTCCATGAGCTGTTTTAGAGTTGAACACTCTGTATTTTATAAAAAAAGCATTCATCAAGGTTATCAGCCTGACTGAGGCTTGGCTTTCCGGCATAAGCAAAACCTTAGTTTTAGTACAAACCATAACCCATTGTTAAATCGATAGTTTTACTTATGGTTTAACGATAAGAATTCACCATTTAGGAAAATTACCTTACTCTGCATCCCGTAAGTCGTTGTGATGAGACATCAAACCTTCCCGGTAAAGCTATATCATCACCAGATTTTCTTATTTAGCACAGAACTGAATTTTGTTCATCAACTAATAGAACGATTGCGTATCTAGATGCACAGTGACTTACAAATTAAATTGTATTTTCATGTTCATACCATTATGGGCATATTCTTTTTATTTAAAAAACAAAAAAAACAAAAAAACACGAACATATAAACATTGGAGCTAAAATGATTTATCATATAATTTCAGATGATGTTTTTTTCTTATCAGGAGCAAGTGAAGTTCTGAAAAAAGTAATCAATGAAGCATCTATCATGAGCAACAACATTAATGTAAACGGCTGGCGATATACTCGAATGGCAATATCAAAGATCCCATCACAAAAAATAATAATATATATTAACTGTTTCCGAAAACGCCGGATAGTATTACGATTAGCAGCCGCACACAACCTTGTCGCTATAATTATAACGCCATTTAGAACTATATCAAATGATGTAAAAAACAATCCAATGTTAATTTCAGCGCAATGTTCGAGGGAAGATCTTTTGTTTTCAATACTCAATTCAAACCCAAAATATAGCCATAAAAACGGTTCAAAATCATCGCAAAACATAATAAGGAGACTGTCCTCAGGAGTCAGCATCCCTGAACTTGCAACAAAATTAGGGATGAGTCAAAAAATGATCTACACTATCAAAAATAATGCCATTCGCAAACTAGGCCTAACTACGACTAAACTACATGGATTACTTCTCTGTCGAGATATACTTGAAATGAACCGTATAAACTTATGCTGCAATAATATTAGGAATGGTCGTTAATATTAATGGACAAAGCAACAAACATAGCCAGCATGCTACTCATGTACAAAAAATTTATAAAAGGTATACAAAGACAGCAGAACATTGCCACGTAATAGATAGAGACTGCCGCCGATGCTTCGGGTTGCATTCACGGAGACCTTCTGCACTTTACTTTCAGCATTGGCTTGCCGGTTAGCCCGCAAGACAGGCGTAAACGCCCGCCAACTCCTGATCGGCATAGCTATCTGCGGCAGCCTCATCCCAAAAATCGGCAATTTTATTCAGGATCGACAGCTCCGTGCCTTCGGCCTCTTCGAGTGCAAGATTGGCATCTTTTAGCGCGTAGCTTAGCTGCATTTGCGCAGGAAAATGCCTTTCCATAATCATCTCCAGCTTGCATTTGACATACGGTGCCGCCCATCCAGCTGGAGTTGCCCCCGCTAAAACGGACACGGTTAATTTATAGCCAGTAGCGAACTTCTGTGCTCTCTCGGTGACTGCATTTTCAGACCTTTGTGGGGATGCCCGTTATTATAGTCCACCATCCATTCCGTCAGTTTTTCCATTACGGTCACCGCATCCGGCAGGTCATTCACATACACGTAGTCACGCCTGAACGTTTTCACGAACGATTCAGCCATCCCATTGCTCTCCGGACTGCGTACTGGCGTCGTACACACGATGAACCCGAGTGAGGCAGCGAACGTTTTTGTTGAGTCCGCTATGTAGCAACTGCCGTTATCGGTTAGCCACTCAACGGCATGTGGCAGGTAAAGTGTATTGCCAAAGCGCTTTTCTACACTCTCTGTCAGCAGATCCTGCACCATAACGCTGTTTATTCCACCTGTTGTCGCCGACCAGCTGATGGCTTCGCGATCACAGCAGTCAAGGCTGAACACCACCCGCACGACTTCCCGATTCCAGCAGCGCATTTCGAAGCCATCTGAACACCAGCGCGTATCCGGCTTAAGTGTCACGACGTTGCCGGTATGACAGCGCTCTGGCTTTTTATGGCCAGATTTTGCCAGTAACAGGTTATTCGCCGGCATGATCCGGTAAATACGTTTGGGGTTAACCCGCCAGTTCTGTTCCTTCAGCGCACGATTGAGGTGCGCAGTCACGCGACGATAGCCGTTTGTCGCCCGCTCGCTGCATATCTGGCGATAAGCGGTAACAGTCGAGCGTCATCATCTTTGCTGTAGCGGGCTGACCGATGCTGGCGTTTCTTCAGCAGCCGGTCATAAAGATTCGAACGCGATACGCAGAGCACTTCGGCTATTCGGATGTGGGGGTATCGTCCGGTGGCAACAATGGCATGCGCGATATCAACTTTTTTGCCTGGGCTATCTCAAGCGCGTCCCGAAGGATTTCGGCTTCCATCGTTTTGCGTCCCAGCATTTGTTCAAGCTGTTTGACTTTTTTCTCCAGCGCTTTGACCTCTGAGACGCTGACCACCTCGTCGCCTGCGGCGATCGCAGACTTCCCACCATCGTTCATGAGCCGTTTCCACTTAAAAAGAAGACTGGGTGTGATGCCATATTGCCGGGCAACGAGTGAGACGGTGTTGCTGGGCTGCATGGCGAGCGCAACAAAACGGGCTTTCTCTTCGTGAGTATAACGACGGCGCTTTTGCTCGCCAGCGATCACTTCGATTCTTTGCACAGGACACTCCTTAAACATAGCTCTATGACTAAGTCTTACTGGTTAAGTGTCCGGTTTAAACGGGGGCTACTGCACTCAGGGCGTGAAGCGGACGTTGGCCTGTACATGTTATTCAGTTCTACGTGTCCTGGCGGACACGTAGCCAGTACATTTAATAAAGCATTTCAGTTACTGATGAAAGATGACGCTTTCACCGAGGGGCGCTTTATTAATTCTGTATTGATTTGCAGGGTGATCCGGGTCCGGGTAGCCCAGAGAGATACCGAACAGTAATTTCAACGCGGGGTCCACACCCAGTTCTTTGCGGATGGTTTCGGCATAAAAGCCCAGCATGGTCTGCGGAATGCCGCCTAAACCGTGAGCGGTAAGAGACAGCAGAAGCGTCTGAGCGTACATACCTATGTCACCCGCAACACGAACGTTATCGCCCACTTCCGGCATAAAAAGCAGCACAACATGGGGCGCGCCAAAGAATTCCAGATTACGACGTGAAGCATCGCGACGCTGATCAAAATCCTCGCGTTTAACGCCGATGGCCTGATAATAGGCAGCGCCCTGTTCTCTGGAACGTTCACGGTAGACGCCAGGGAAATCACTGGTGTCAAAGCTAAAGTCTGGCGTCAGTTGACCCACGTCGTCCGCCGCAAGAATCGCCTTGCTCAGCGTATCTCTTTTTGAACCTGAGACAATATGCGTTTGCCAGGGCTGAGTATTACAGTTTGAAGGTGAGCGCTGTGCATCCTCTAATACCGAACGGAGAATGTCTTCCGGAACCGGATAAGGAAGAAAATTACGCACTGAATGACGTTCACGCACGACATCCCGAAAAAGCAGTGATGCAGACATAATGAGCCTCTTTTAAAAGTCCAGCACAAGATCGGCAACAATTTCTGCTGCCGGTCGAATGGATGTGATAACGGAAATACCCGTGCCGGTGGACACGACGCCCTGGTCAAGGTTGCCAAGCCTCATGGCCTGCCACAGCGAGTGATAGCCGTTCATGGCTTTAAACAGGGTTTCACGATCGGTGCCCTGCGCATCTAACTCTGCCAGCGTCGGACTCAGACCGGTGGGCAATGTACGGTAATAAGCCGGAAGCGTACGGAACAGCAGCAAATCTTCCGCCGTGGAATCGACAATCAGGCGTTTGACTTTGTCAGCGGCAGGGTTTTCAACCGCCGTCAAAAAAAGGCTCCCGGCAAAGACCCCTTCCGCCCCCAGAGCCAGCGCGGCACGCACGCCGCGTATGTCACCTATACCACCCGCCGCAATGACCGGAACATTAACGCTATCCACGATCATGGGAACGATGCTGAACGTACCAATCACCCGGGATGGCACGGTGCCACCTTCGTCAAAACCTGTCGCAATGATGATGTCGGCGCCTAATTTCTCCGCTTCTTTCGAATTAGCAATAGAGGGAGTCAGGGCGCGGTAAAGAATTTTTATGCTGTGGCCCTTAAAAAAATCGTAGATTTCAGGGTCCAGCACTTCATTGATCAGTACCACTTCCACGCCTTCTTCTACCAGCATTTCGGCAGTAGGCCGCCAGAAACTCATGTCCGGGCCGTTAATCAGGGTCGTAGCAAAGGGTTTATTCGTCAGCTTTTTAACTTTTCGGATTTCTTCCCGCATACGATCGAGCGCCACATAGCGTGAGCCCGGCAGGCTTTCCTGACCTGCGTGAGGCCCAAGAGTGCCAAGACCGCCAGCATTTGAAACCGCAGCGACCAGTTCCGCATTAGTCAGAAAATACAAGGGTGCCTGTATAAGCGGATAACGAATGTTTAAAATTTTGATGACGCGGTTATTCATTTTAGATCCTGAGGAAATCACACAGGCAAAATTTTACCCTTTACAAAATGGAATGGAATCACCAAAAATAGATACATTCCTTCCAAAAATGGAAATCACGTGGATTTTAACGCAACGAAATTGTTCATCGCAGTGGTGAATGCCGGTAGTTTTTCTGCGGCAAGTGACAGAGCAGGGATACCGATCTCCACGTTAAGTCGGAAAATTAATGAGCTCGAGCAGGCCCTGAATGTACAGCTCCTGGAACGCTCACGGCATGGGATTAAACCCACCTATAAAGGACAACAATTCTTTGAACAGGCTCGTCTGGGTGTGGAGTTACTGGAGGATGCACAAAAGTCCGTCACCTCTGTCCACACCTTACAGGGCAAATTGCGTCTGTCTGTCCCGCCTAACTTCTCATTATGGTGGGATTTACTGATCGCGTTTCAGCAACGTTATCCCGATATCACCGTGTTTTGTCATTCCAGCGAAAGGGTGGTTGATTTGTTCGGGGATGGCATCGATGTGGCACTCAGAATGGGCGATCTGAATACGGATGATGTAATCGCTAAGCACCTGATGACCCTGGAAACGCTGTTTGTCGCAAGCCCCGAATTATTAGCGTATCACGGTACCCCAGAAACTCTGGCAGAAATGGTCCGGCTTCCGGTTGCTGCCTGGGAGAGTCTGAATCACAGCTTTTTTGAATGGGACTCGGGAACCAAAAGAGTTAAATATGAGCCCTTCTTTTCCACCAATAATGCCCAGGGCTTAATTCATTACGCTCTGAGTGGTAAGGGCATTGCTCAGATACTGGATTTTGCAGCCAGACCTTGGCTGGAAAGTGGTGAGCTGATACAGCTTTTACCCGGTATAGCCACGCAGAAGCTTCCTCTGCACCTTGTCTACGCCCGGCATAAACATCCCTCAGCACTGGTGCGAGCGTATCTGGAGTTTTGCACCGAATGGGTGGGGAAACTGAGTTAGAGTTATAAAAAACGTCCCCCCCTTGTTTAAGGATAGCGTTGCGTCGACCCGTTGAACTCGCAGCACGAAGCGGACTAACTCACTGAGCAGAAGGATCGCTCTGAGCGATCAACGGAAGTTAGCCATACCCAGACATAATCAAATACGACTGATGTCAGATTTACTCATTGTATTCTCCTTTACCGATTCCGGAGCGGCCCGGTTTAATACCTGGCCGCCATTTTCAGCAGATTAAATAGACTTACGGATACTCATGAAGCCGGCTGAACAATCTGCATCTGCTCTTTGTTCATACGGCCACCATGAACTTTCAGGTGTGATAATGCCGTATTCAGCTCGCTTAATTCTGCTGGAGTGAAATGGATATTCACTGCACCCAGGTTTTCGTGTAGATGATTGATATTTCTTGTTCCTGGGATTGGCACAATCCAGGGCTTCTGAGCAAGTAACCATGCAAGTGCAATCTGGGACGGCGTGGCATTTTTTTCCGCAGCGGTTTTTCTCAGCAGATTCAGGAAAGGCTGGTTTGCCGTCAGATTTTCAGGAGAGAAACGGTCAAAACCAGTCCGGAGGTCTTTTTTCGGATCAAAACGGGTTTGCGCATTCAGTGTTCCTGTCAGATACCCCATTCCAACAGGTCCCCAGGGAACAAAGCCGATGCCCAGTTCTTCACAGGTTTGCAGGACGCCATTGTGTTCCGGATCCCGGTTCATTACTGAATACTCAGTCTGAACGGCTGCGACGGCCTGAACTTTATGAGCGCGACGAATGGTTTCAGGGCCGGCTTCTGACAGGCCAAAGTGCAGGACTTTGCCCTCCCGGATAAGGTCTTTGATAGCTCCGGCAACGTCCTCAATAGGAACGTTTGGATCGACGCGGTGCTGATAATAAAGGTCAATATGATCGGTTTTCAGTCGGCGCAAAGATTCTTCAACCACCTTCCGGATATGTTGAGGCTGACTGTTCAGGCCGCCGTTTTTGATGTCAAATCCAAATTTAGTGGCAATAACGACCTGATCACGGATCGGAGCCAGTGCCTCACCGACTAACTCTTCATTGGTATAGGGACCGTAAACTTCTGCAGTATCGAAGAACGTTACGCCCTTGTCGTGTGCTTCACGCAGTGTACGGATACCCTGGCTTCGCTCAGCTGCGGGCCCGTAGTTTGCACTGATGCTCATACAACCGGCACCTAATGCTGAAACGGTAAGACCGCCTAATTTACGGGTTGCCATACTGCCTCCTGCTTTATGCGGGATAGTGTTTTTATTCTTTTCAGGAGCAGACGCTGAGGACGCAGCCAACGAAACAGAGCTGACTGCCATTCCAGCGCCGGCCAGTGCTGCACGGAATAAAAAACCCCGGCGGCTCATCGCTCCGGCCGATACTGAAGACGCTTCTGCCGAAGCTGAAACAGCGACGTCTGTTTTATTGTTATCGAATTTTTCCATTTTCATTTTGCTCTCCAGAGGTGATGAATTTTATATAGCAGCAGCACCGCACGGGATGCTGCAGCATGGGAACTGCGGCGATTAATTACTCTGCCCAGTTCTGCAACCAGTACGCATACTGAACGGGCAATACGGACTCTGGTGCGGCAATTTTGAGTTCCCGCGCAGCCTGGAAAACCCAGTGAGGATTGGTAAGCAGCGTGCGGGCGAAAAACACAAGGTCGAGTTTTGCATCCTGAATAAAGTGACTGGCATCGCTGGCGCGAGTGATCATCCAGCTCGTGGAAACGGGTAATCCTGTTTCTCTGCGAACCCGTTCAGCATAAGGAACCATGAAGTTAGGGCCCCAGGGCACCTGCTCGTCGGGTGTTGAAAGCGCCAGACCGACATCCACAAAGTCAATGCCCGCTTTTTTCAGCCAGCGGATCACGTGCAGGGATTCGGCAAAGCTGTGTTCAGGGCAGGTATCGAATTCAATGACACCCAGGCGGGCGGTGAGCGGCAGGTGTGAAGGCCAGACTGATTTGACGGCCTCCACTACATCGAGCATAAAGCGTGCCCGGTTCTCCAGAGAGCCACCGTACTGGTCTTCACGCGTGTTGGCTTTTGAGGAAAGGAAAGTCTGCGCGAGAAATCCGTGAGCAAAGTGAAGCTCAAGCCATTCAAACCCTGCTTCATAGGCGCGATGGGCGGCGTCCCGGAAATCGTTCACGACGTTCCGGATGTCTTCCACAGACATTTCACGGGGAACATAATCGCTCTCCTGAACGTAAGGTACGGCGCTGGCTGCGACCGGCGTCCATGCCCACGGATCGTGACGGTCCAGAGGCGCGCCACCTTTCCAGGGCGGTGTACATCCTGCTTTCCTGCCGGCATGTCCAAGCTGTATGCCCGCTACGGAACCAGCCTGTTTAACAGCAGCAGCAACAGCGGAAAGACCTTCAGTATGAGCATCACTCCACAGACCCAGATCACCCGGGGTGATGCGGCCTTCAGGGGTAACGGCTGTCGCCTCAACGATAATCAGACCAGGACCACCGCGTGCCAGCATTGAATAATGCGTTTTGTGCCAGTCGTTAACAAAACCGTGTTCAGCCTGATACTGGCACATCGGTGAAGCGACAATCCGGTTGCGAAGGGTAATGTCTTTGAGGGTGTAGGGATCAAATAAATCTGGCATCGGACATCTCAACAGTTCAGGTTAAGTATTAACCCATTATTAATGCTTTCCTGCCTGATATCCTTGTCAGATCCGCCGATAATTTTGCCTAAAATGATTCATAGCTACTGAAAGGTGCATAATTATTTTAATGCTGATAAATTCACCAACTCCTTTCACTTGCATGCAGACAGATGAACATGGCCGATAAAATTGCATTAGATCCGACATCAGGCACAAAAACGCTGGCGGAGATGATTGCCAGGATTGCCCAAAGTGATGGTGACTACCCAACGGCGATAACTTCACTTTCCGTTCATCGCCGCAATGTGCCAACTTCGCCTTTGCACTGCATTTATCAGATGGGGTTGGGTGTTGTGGTACAGGGCGCAAAAGAGATAATGCTGGCGGGGAAACCCACCCGGTACTGCGCAGGCGAATCATTGCTGACCACGATTGATTTGCCTGTGGTATCTCACGTTATCCAGGCAAGTCCGGATGAGCCCTTTCTCGGGCTGATGTTGACGTTTGACTCGCGGGCAGTGATCCAGACTGCTGCACTTATGCCACCGGCAAAGCCTGTAAAGGAAAGACCGCTTAATCCACTTTCTGTTGAACCGCTGGATGAGGGATTAACAGATGCCTTGCGACGTCTTATAACGTTACTTGATGAACCCGATTTGATAACCCAACTCGAACCGCTCATCCAGCAGGAAATCATAATCCGCTTATTAGCCAGTAGTCATGGTGGACAACTCAGAAATATGGCCACGGTGGGTTCGCCAGATCAGAACATCTCCAAAGTGGTGGGCTGGCTTAAACAGAATTTCACCCGTTCTGTCTGCATCGATGAATTAGCCGCAAGTGCCTATATGAGTCCGTCTACTTTTAGACAGCATTTTCGCTCGGTAACAGGCATCAGTCCCCTGCAGTACCAAAAAAAACTCAGGCTGCAGGAAGCCAGACAGCAGATGCTGAGCAAGAATCTTGATGCTAACAGCGCGGCTTTAGTTGTGGGCTATGAGAGTGCATCACAGTTTAGTCGCGAATACAGCCGCGAATTCGGCGAATCTCCGCAGCGCGACATCAAGCGAATGCGTTTACAGGGCGAGTAAACGAATCTGTTTGTAGGCATTCTCCACAACGCCCTGATTTCCCCCAAACTCCGTGGATAATACAGCATATTGCACTTATCGCAGCTAAGCGCGTAGCAACATTGAAGTGGCCGACAAAAATTGGCCACGACATGAGAGCATTTCTAGAACCACGGAACGTCCGCTGTTGGCACAGGCTGTGTAAAAACTCGGTTTTTGTAGTATCTGAGTACTAACTCCAGTCAGGGATGCAAGATATCCCTGATATTGGCTGTATTCGCAGTGATTTGTATGTAGAGGAAAAACGAGGCTTTGTGGTTTGATAGTAAGCGTCCAGCGAGAACCGTATTGACGGGGATGTGTTATTCAGTTGGCAGTGCCAGCCAACCAAGTCGCACGTCGGCTTTGCGCGAGGAGCAGACCCTGGCCTTAAAGAGAACCTATACCGTTTGCTGAAAACACTCTAAAAGCGAATGGTCTGTTTTTACGGGACGCTTACACCTAGCAATACTGAGGTTCGCATGATCCCGCATAATAACTTCAGTTAATCAGGGTTCGTTGAAAGGATGGACATAATCATCACCGGAGCCTACCCGAAGATGCATCAACACGTAACGTAGCTAAAAACTCATTCTTCATCCAATACAAGCTAGCCTGGGACACTCCAAGCTAAAGAGAAATGGCACAACAGAAACCGTATAAAACGAAAAACCCCAAGCTAATTAATAGCTTGGGGTTTATATTTGGCGGAAGCGTAGAGATTCGAACTCTAGAACCCTTTCGGGTCGCCGGTTTTCAAGACCGGAGAAGAAAACATGTAGATCAATTAGATAGCGTAATTAACTGGTATATCTGGTGTTTGTTCATGTCTATATTTTCAATAAGTTAGCTACTTTTCCGGGGATAGTATACCAACAGTTTTGCCCCCCATGCTCTATACTTTCTGTATGTGAATAGGAGGTAACGATGTGCGGACGCTTTGCTCAATCACAAACGTCTGAAGAATACCTAGCTTATCTTTCTCAAGAGGCAGAATAGAATATTGCCTTTCATCAGCCGATCAAAGTTATAGGCCACGGTCTGGGCGGCGATAGCGCCTTCGGTGCCTTTAACTACCAGACCTGCGGCCTCGAACCACTGCATATGGCGCAGCAGTAGTTAAACGAAATGGTTGTTATTTATTGATTTTAAAAACAAAAATTAGAATTTACGGTTTTAAACAGCGAGTTTTAGCTTCTTGCTAACCCATTGATATTGCTTAATCGATTTTTAGTTTTGATAACCGTTTTTTAGGCAGACACCAGGATTTTGATAGTGACCGCGCAGCCTCCGATCAAGGGCTGATTGATATTCATGATTGCCAGTCGCTCGTCCTTGTGCCGGAAGCAGCGCGCGAATGGGTAAAACGGGATACTAGGGAAAAGGAAGCCACCGAGAAAGCCGCGGGTGGATCAGTGTCAGCGGACCATTGTACCTGGCATCCTGTATCGAGTGCTGTCGGTAATGTTAAAAATCAGGGATCCGAACTGATTGACGAAATCGCATAGAAACTGGCGTGGCATACTCTTTGCTGACTGTCAGAAACGTACAGTTTATCTCTCTTGTTATTCATACCCCGTTAATATCTCAAGTGCAGTAACTTACAGCTCGTTCGCAGCACTAATCATTGCTTCTTATCAAACAAGTCATTGGTTGAAACAATCATTCATTTCCATTATTCTAGAAATATAGAATAATTCATGTGAGTGCAACCATGGAACTTAACTTAGCTGCGGCAGTACTGAAAGAGCTTGGGCACGCTACAAGGCTCGAGATTTATAAGGTCTTAATCAAAGCCGGATATCAGGGAATGCCTGTTGGTGAACTGCAAAAAAAACTCGGGATCCCAGCCTCCACACTTAGCCATCATCTTTCATCCCTGATTTCAGTATCTCTGGTCCGCCAGGAACGTCAGGGAAGAACGCTGTTTTGCCACGCCTGTTATGAAAACCTTGCTGTGCTGATGGCTTTCCTGACTGAAGAGTGCTGCACAGGAACGGATGTCCCCTTGGCCACAAAATTTCCTCGGGAGAAAAACCATGAAAAATGAACTGACTAATATCGATACAAATCTGTTTGATACTTCAATTACAGAGGCTCGGCTAAGTGTTCCTGCCGTTCCCCATCCCCCCCGAATCCTGATGCTGTACGGATCTGTTCGCGAACGTTCTTACAGCCGTCTGGCAACTGAGGAAGCAGCAAGACTGCTGACTGCAATGGGTGCGGAAGTACGGATCTTCAATCCTTCAGGCTTGCCTCTTCCTGATGATGCGCCTGACTCACATCCTAAAGTCATGGAATTGCGTGAGCTGGTTCGTTGGTCCGAAGGGATGGTGTGGTGTTCCCCTGAACGCCATGGTGCGATGACCGGCATCATGAAGACCCAGATTGACTGGATACCACTTTCAGAAGGCGCCGTTCGCCCTTCTCAGGGTAAGACACTGGCTGTTATGCAGGTCTGCGGTGGCTCTCAGTCTTTCAATGCTGTAAACCAGATGCGCATTCTTGGCCGCTGGATGCGGATGATCACCATCCCGAATCAGTCCTCTGTGGCAAAAGCCTGGCAGGAGTTTGATGAAGATGGACGAATGAAACCGTCGTCTTATTACGACCGCATCGTGGATGTAATGGAAGAACTGGTGAAATTTACTCTGCTGACCCGAGGCAACTCAGAGTATCTCGTTGATCGCTACAGCGAACGGAAAGAGTCGGCAGAAGAGCTTTCCCGGCGGGTTAATCAGAACAAAATTTGAGGGCTGGTATGAGTGATATAACAGCATTCAACAACTGTATGAATGTGTTCTGGCGGCAACATGAAGCCGAGCTCTCTCGCTTTCTGACATCGAAGACAGGTGATAGAGAAAAATCTGCAGACCTTCTGCAAGAGCTTTTCCTGCGTGCCCGCGCTCATTCAGACAGTTTCTGCGAGATGGAGAATCCGCGAGCCTGGCTGTATCGGGCAGCGAGGAATCTGCTGATTGATGAGTACCGTACTACCAGGGAGTTCGTTGATCTGGAAGATGATGCCCCACTGCCTGACGTATCCCATGATGCGATCTCAACGCTGGATATTTGCCTGCCTGAAACATTACAGGCATTGCCCGAAGATGAGCGGTGGCTGATTGAAGAGTCAGATCTTAACCGGCGTCCTCAGCAGGCCCTGGCCGATGAACTGGGTATTACGCTTACCGCTTTTAAATCCCGTCTGCTTCGGGCCAGAAAGCACCTGAAGGAGACGATGACAGAACTCTGCCAGATTGAAGCTGATGGCAATTCTCCCGTCTGCTGCCATAAAAAAATGAATTAATCGCGCATCTTTTTCCCACCACCTTCGTTTACCTCAGTGTAAAGCCAAATGACTAAACACTGAGGTAAACAGTCCATGTCAAAAATTGAAATCTTTGAAGCAGCAGGTTGCTGCGCAACCAGTAGCGTCGTGGTCAGCGATGAGGCCGTCAAATGGAACGCCAGCGCCGAATGGGCGAAAAAAAATGGCGTTGATATTCAGCGCTACAGCCTTGCGAAGAACCCGCAACAGTTCCTGAATACTCCTGTCATCAAAGAGTTTCTGAACACATCAGGGATGGAGTCCCTCCCTGTCACCTTGCTAGACGGTAAGCTGGTAATGGCAGGCAAACTCCCGACTCGTGAAGATCTCGCTCGTTGGGCCGGTATTCCGCTGACTCAGGACTGGAGTGAAGACAGTACGCAACCACGCTGCTGCTGCATTCCACGTATGCCTTAATTTCAGAGGAGCTATCACTAATGAATATGCCATTTTTAAAAGACATTCCCCCGTTTATCTTCTTCACCGGCAAAGGTGGCGTGGGTAAAACATCTCTGGCCTGTGCTACTGCAGTATGGCTGGCCGATCAGGGCAAGAGAACGCTTCTGGTGAGTACTGATCCGGCTTCCAATGTTGGCCAGGTCTTTAGCCAGACCATCGGCCACCGAATCACAGATATCAGTACCGTAGAGAATCTTGCCGCGATGGAAGTTGACCCTATGGCTGCGGCACAGGCTTATCGCGACCGCGTACTGGACCCTGTTCGCGAGCTGATGCCAGCCGATGTGGTCAGCAGCATTGAAGAACAGCTTTCCGGTTCATGCACCACGGAAATCGCTGCGTTTGATGAGTTTACCGGTCTGTTGACCAATCATGAGCTGCGGGAAAAATATGACCATATTGTATTTGATACCGCACCAACCGGTCACACCATCCGTATGCTTGAACTGCCGGGGGCCTGGAGCGGTTATCTGGAAGCGAACCCTGATGCTGCCGCTAACCTTGGGCCTCTGGTCGGGCTGGAAAAACAACAGCACCAGTACTCCGATGCAGTTAAAGCGCTTTCGGATGCCGCGCTCACGCGTCTGGTTCTGGTCGCTCGCGCTCAAGCTTCAACGTTGAAAGAAGTCTCCCATACACATGATGAGCTGTCTGCTATCGGTTTGCGGCATCAACACCTTGCCATTAATGGTGTGCTGCCGCCATTTGCAGGTGAAGATGATCCGCTGGCGCAAAGTATTCTGGCTCGGGAAGAAAAAGCATTACAGGCAATGCCTGATAATCTGGCGAACCTCCCCCGCTCACAGCTGTATCTGAAGCCATTTAATTTAGTCGGTCTGGAAGCCCTGAGGGAGCTGTTTACAGAGAGTAAAGCCTCACTGCAACTCCCTGCTACCACACTGAATACACTTGAGTTACCTAAACTTTCCTCTCTGGTTGATGAACTGAGTCAGACAGGAAAAGGGCTGGTAATGACAATGGGCAAAGGCGGTGTGGGTAAGACGACAGTTGCAGCATCGGTCGCAGTATCGCTTGCTAAGCTTGGTCACAAAGTCCATCTGACCACATCCGATCCGGCAGCACATCTGTCTTATACGCTTGCTGGCTCACTGCCAAATCTTCAGGTTAGTCGTATCGACCCGAAGGTTGAGACAGAACGCTATCGTCGCTTTGTTTTAGAGAACCAAGGGAAAGGGTTGGATGCTGAAGGACTGGCGGTACTGGAGGAAGATCTCCGCTCACCATGTACTGAAGAGATCGCCGTCTTCCAGGCGTTCTCAAGGATCATCAAAGAGGCAGACGACCATTTTGTCATTATGGACACAGCTCCAACGGGCCATACGCTCCTACTACTGGATGCGACTGGAGCCTATCACCGGGAAATGGTGCGCCAGATGGGGCAAACGCATGATCATGTGATGACGCCAATGATGCAATTGCAGGACCCGGAGAAGACCAAAGTGATTATTGTAACGCTTGCCGAAACGACCCCCGTGTTGGAAGCTGCCGGTCTACAGCAGGATTTACGGCGTGCCGGAATTGAACCATGGGCGTGGGTAATTAATAGTAGCCTGGCTGCTGCGAAACCGTCCTCACCATTCCTGGTAATCAGAGCCAGTCGCGAACTGCCGCTAATAAATGATGTTACAGAGCAGCATGCAGAGCGTATTGCATTAACGCCACTGCAGAATGAAGAACCCGTGGGTACAGCCCTGCTGGCAAAAATGGCAGGCTAATAGATGGGGCGAGAGCCCCATCTTATCTAACCAAACTTTTGCTTATACAAGTTATAAGTTTTAGCGCTTAACCTGCTGTCGCGAATTCCGGTAGTTTGTAAAACACCATTACTGGAGTAATACGATGAACATAATTAATGCTGAAGAACCGCATATTACCGCGATGCGCAATATATATGCACACCATGTCCTGCATGGTACAGGCAGCTTCGAAACCGAACCACCGGACACGATTGAAATGCTTAGCCGCCTGAGAAACGTTCAGTCTCGTGGATTCCCCTGGTATGTTGCCCTGCAGGGCGATACGGTCCTGGGCTACTGTTATATTTCCCGTTACCGCGAACGTCATGCCTATCGGTTTACTGTTGAAAACTCGATATATATTGATCCCGCTTATCAGCGACAGGGCGTCGGAAAAGCGTTGCTTGATCATGCTTTAAAATGGGCCCAATCCCGAGGATATCGTCAAATGATAGCTGTTGTGGGTGACAGCGCAAACGTCGCTTCGGTAGCGCTGCATATCCGCGCAGGATTTACTGAAATAGGCACTCTGAAGGATATTGGTTTCAAGCATGGCCGCTGGCTGGACACTGTTTTACTGCAACTAAATCTTGGTGAAGGAAATAGTACTCTACCAAAAGATTAAGGTCTTATATTCTGAGGCAGGAATAAGGGGGCATTTGCCCCCTTCATATTTATTTCAGTCGTTTACCTTTTTCATCAACGACTTTTTCTCCGTCTTCTTTAGTGAATGCCGCTTTTTGGGCATCTGGAAGAATATCCAGAACTACCTCGGAAGGGCGACATAGTTTAGTTCCCAGTGGTGTTACCACAATCGGACGGTTAATCAGAATCGGATGTTGCAGCATAAAGTCGATGAGCTGGTCGTCAGTAAATTTATCTTCTGCAAGACCCAGTTCCTCATACGGTTCGACGTTCTTACGCAGCAAAGCACGGACGGAAATACCCATATCCGCAATGAGTTTGACCAGCTCATCGCGTGAAGGCGGAGTCTCAAGGTAAAGAATAACGGTCGGTTCAGTACCACTGTTGCGGATCATCTCCAGTGTATTACGCGACGTGCCGCAGGCTGGGTTGTGATAAATGGTGATGTTGCTCATTTCAGTATCTCATTACAAAGTGAAAGAGAGGCGTAGCGCCAGCGCGGCCAGCGTTACAAACAGCACAGGCAGAGTCATGACGATCCCGGTGCGGAAATAGTATCCCCAGGTGATGGTCATATTCTTCTGTGAAAGGACATGCAGCCAGAGCAGCGTTGCCAGGCTACCAATAGGTGTAATTTTCGGCCCCAGATCACAGCCAATCACGTTGGCATAAATCATCGCCTCTTTGATAACGCCTGTTGCGGTGCTGCCATCGATAGAGAGAGCACCAACCAGCACAGTAGGCATGTTGTTCATGATGGAGGAGAGGAAAGCCGTCAGGATGCCAGTACCAAATGTCGCAGCCCAAAGTCCTTTATCTGCCAGCACGTTCAGCACACCTGAGAGGTATTCTGTTAGCCCGGCATTACGTAGACCATAGACCACCAGATACATTCCCAGGGAGAAGATGACGATCTGCCATGGCGCACCGCGAAGCACTTTGCCAGTGTTGATAGCATGGCCTCGCTTCGCTACCGTAAACAGAATGACAGCCCCTACAGCAGCAATCGCGCTGACCGGAATACCAAGAGGTTCAAGAACAAAAAAGCCAACCAGAAGAAGGATCAACACTATCCAGCCGGTTCTGAAGGTTGCCAGATCTTTAATCGCCTTTGCCGGTGCTTTCAGGAGAGCCAGGTCGTAAGTCGGCGGAATATCTTTCCGAAAGAACAGATGCAGCATCACCAGCGTGGCTATAATGGCTGCGATATCCACCGGCACCATTACCGACGCATACTCAGTGAAACCCAGCCCAAAGAAGTCTGCAGAAACGATGTTAACCAGGTTGGACACAATAAGCGGCAGACTGGCCGTATCGGCAATAAACCCGGCGGCCATGACAAATGCCAGTGTCGTGCCTTTGCTAAACCCTAATGCCAATAGCATGGCGATGACAATTGGAGTCAGAATCAATGCCGCACCATCGTTGGCAAACAGTGCCGCCACCGCTGCGCCGAGCAAGACGATATAGGTAAACAGCAAACGTCCCCGACCGTTACCCCAACGTGAAACGTGCAGCGCCGCCCATTCGAAAAAGCCGGATTCATCGAGCAACAGGCTGATAATAATCACGGCAATAAAGGTCGCCGTCGCATTCCAGACGATATTCCACACAACAGGAATATCACCAAAATTGACTACGCCAGAGATCAGCGCCAGTACTGCGCCAAGTGTCGCACTCCAGCCGATCCCTAATCCCTTCGGTTGCCAGATAACCAAAACGATGGTCAGGACAAAAATAGCGCCTGCCAGTAACATAACCCCTCCAGACAGGACGGCTCTGCCGCCCTGTGTATAGAAAATAATATTAAACGGCCAGCTCTCTGAGTTTCTCGATGCCAGTGGGCTCAGAAGCCATTACCGGTACTAACGCTATGCGGCTTGCATGCTGGTTCTTCACAGCCTCAATTTGAGGAAGCTCTTGTCGGGCGCGCTGGCAAAGCAGTGGTGAATGCGTCTGTGCAATCGAAAGGCTGTTATTGATAATCCAGCCCCAGGGATGAATCCCCGCACGCTCAAGATCGGACTGCAGGTTTGCCGCTTCCAGTACAGGAGTGGTCTCAGGCAGAGTGACCAGCAGGACTTTGGTTCGTTCCGGGTCCTGAAGCTGCATCATCGGGGTGGTAAAATGGCCTTTATCCCCCATCTTCTTAGCAATCTCACGGTGATAAGCCCCGGTAGCATCAAGCAGTAATAACGTATGCCCGGTAGGTGCCGTATCCATGACCACAAATCGTTTACCAGCTTCACGGATTACACGTGAGAATGCCTGGAAAACCGCAATCTCTTCTGTGCATGGGGAACGTAAGTCCTCTTCAAGCAGTTGTTTTCCGGCGTCATCCAGATCCCTGCCTTTCGTCTCAAGAATATGCTGACGATAGCGTTCGGTTTCATCGTGAGGGTTGATTCGACTCACCTGCAGATTTTTGAGGCTGCCATCAAGTGTTGTGCTCAGGTGTGCGGCAGGATCTGAGGTTGTTAGATGCACATCAAAACCCATATCCGCAAGCCGTACAGCGATAGCGGCAGCCATCGTTGTTTTACCTACACCACCTTTGCCCATCAGCATGATCAAACCATGTTCATTTCGGGCGATGTCATCGACCAGCATAGAGAGCGATGGAACATCAGGGCGTTGGTGAATATAGTCAGCGGAAGATAATGCTTCTTCTGGTTGGGTGGAAAGAAGCCCGCTTAATGCAGAAACACCAACCATATTAACCGGTTGGAGGAATAGAGTGTCAGTTGGCAGATTTGAAAGGTCAGAGGGAAGATTAGCCAGCGCTTCCTGTTCACGTTCCCATATTGCTGCAGCGAGTGTATCGGTAACAGCTCCATTTTTTGGAAGAACACCATTGATGACCAGGTACTGATTTTCAAGGCCGATTGCGGCTAGTTCCAGATGAGTTCTGGCGACTTCCAGCAGTGTTGATTTTTGCAATCGCGCGACTAAAACCAGTCGGGTACGTGTTGGATCGGACAATGCTTCAACAGCATGGGCATATTGTTCACGCTGTTTTTCCAGTCCAGCCATTGGGCCCAGGCAAGATGCGCCATCTGGATTACTTTCTATAAAATTGCTCCAGGCACCAGGCAACTGGAGAAGGCGAATAGTATGGCCGGTAGGTGCGGTATCAAAAATGATATGATCAAAACGGGTCAACAGAGAAGCGTCGGTCAACAATCCAGTAAACTCATCAAACGCAGCAATCTCAGTTGTGCACGCACCCGACAGTTGTTCGTTGATGCTGCTAACGACATCATCAGGCAGGATACCTTTAATTGGGTCAACAATTCTGGCCCGGTACTGCTGCGCAGCTGCCTGAGGATCAATCTCGAGAGCCGACAATCCATGAACGGAGGCTATTGGTTTAATGGTATTGCCAATAGTCTGACCAAACACCTGACCAACGTTTGAGGCCGGATCGGTACTGACCAACAACACTCGTTTACCCTGTTCTGTCAGGCGGATCGCTGTGGCACAGGAAATGGATGTTTTACCTACACCACCTTTACCGGTAAAGAACAGATAAGGGGGGGTATTTTCTAAGAATTTCATATGTCCTCCTGACATAATCAACAACAGGAAGTATTACCACCACAACAGCTTGTCGGTGCCACTCCAACTTTTTCCAGCGGAATGCCAAACCAGCGAGCCAGTTCAGCACGTTTGGGATAACGTCCTGCCATCACCGTTTCGCCATCCAGCAACAACAGTGGAAGCCCTTCTGCTCCAGAAGCGTCAAGGAATGCTTTAGCTTTTGCGTTCTCAACGAAGCTCATCGGCTGTTGCGCCAGGTTGAAACGTTCGACATCCACACCACGACTTTTTAACCATTGCACATCGGCAGAGAAATCAACCAGAACCTGATCGACATCTGTGCCACAAACACCGGTACTGCAGCACATAGCTGGATCAAACACCGTTAACGTTTTCATCTTTAAATACCTCACATCCGTAAAAACATATATGTTCAGACAAATTTTTTAGATACAAACAGCCTTACCGCTACCAGAGCAGTTGGCTGATGCCAGCTTACGGGCGATGGCCTGTACGTCGTCCTGTTGGCTTAACCAGGCCTGCTCAATAACCTGAGCGGCCCATGAAGGAATATGCGGGGATAAGCGATAATGAACCCATTTCCCCTGCTTGCGATCCAACAACAAACCACTTTCCCGAAGCATTGCCAGGTGGCGGGAGATCTTGGGCTGCGACTGTTCCAGCGCAGTGCAGAGATCGCATACGCACAGTTCTCCCATCTCCTTGAGGAGTAACACAATACCCAGCCGGGTCTCATCGGAAAGGTTTTTGAATAGTTGTAGGGTGGTTAGTGACATTACTCCTCCTTCTCATCTAGTAATAGGATACGCTCTGGGATAATAAAATCAACATCACATACGAAAAAACAAATGTGTTCACATGATGCACCCCGAAAGTTAATTTATATCCAATAGAGTGCCGATCCTTCGCTCTTATTGTTATTAACATTTCCGCAGGCAGGGTCACGTGATTTTTCAAAACCCTTTAACCTCTTAAGAGCGAGCTATTATGCAACCATCTTTGTTTGGAGGGACGACCACCTGCCGACTTAAATTAGTTATGTAATTTCTCTTCCAGTGCTGACACTCGTGCTTCCAGCTCCTTGTTATGTGCCAGCAGTAGACCAATCGCCGCCAGTGGATCGATAGACTTCGTGTCATCACTCATCGTCTGAATCAGGTCCGGTATAACCTTCTCCGCCTCCTGTGCCAGAATCCCAAAACTGTATGTCTTGCCGACTGAGTATTCCGTATTTTTGAACTTGTAAGAAACCGGCCGCAGCTGCTTTATCACGTTGGCAGCCGCTCCAGGAACCGCATCACTTATATCTTCCTTCAGCCGAATATCGGAGTTAAAGAAGTTCACACCACGCGCCGACCCGTCAACATAGATCTCAAGGTAGTTCGCTTCAATACCAGTCCAGCATTTGGTTCGCCCGTTATTTAGGCGGATGGTGTCCATTTCAAGCGAGCGGTCTGGCCTGAATATCATTGTCACGTTCTTACCGAATCCATCCATCATGAATACCATGCGGTGCTCGGTACCGACCTCCTCCTCCATATAAAAACCAGCCCACGCGCCAGAGGCATCACTGTGTGCGCCGCGTCCGTTCATGCGGCAGCGTAGGGCGGAGCCTGACTGAATGATCCCGACATCCCCCTTATAGCCTCCTTTGTCGGTAAGCATATCCCCAACGCTCATCGCAGTACCCTGCGATCTGAAGTCACGCTCGATTCTCAGGTGTGAGCCGGCGATAGTCAGCTGGTCTACTGCCGTGGCGATAATACGTGCGGTGTAATCCGCCGTGCTGTTCCCGAAGTGAAAATCAACATACGGCGTCGCACTGGTCAGCTCCAGACCGGTCAGCGTGATTTTATAGTTCGCCATATCAATATTGCCGTTCACGGTCATCGGTCCGTAAAACGTCGCTCTACCGTCCGTACCGATGCTCAGCAGGTCGGTAAACGAGTCGGCAGGGGATAAGGTGGCTTTGTTACTGCGCTGTACCCTGAACGCTGTAGACAGCCCCACGGCGATTGTCCCGGACTGGCCGGTCTTCTTCATGAGCGCGAGGTCGTTATTCTTGCCCAGCACAATCATGGCGTTATCACCGCTCATGTTGATACCGGCGCTAAAGGTGTTTATCTGGGTGAAGGTGTTCGTCGTGCCGCGCTGAGCCGCTGTATCCACAGCGCCGGTGACTTTCCCCCATGAACGGATAGTCGCTTTCGTTCCATCCTGCCGGGTGATGGTGACATCCCCGACACCGAAAAAGATCTGATCCTGATTCGCCAGGTCCGTAAAGCATTTGCTGAACGCGTTATGAATATCCGCAGCCAGTTGATCGCTAATGTTCGCCATTTGATTTCGGGCCATTTCTGGCCCGTCTCCTTTAACTAAAACTGTTGCTATTGGTACGGAATGCGGTCGCGGTAATGTTCTCTATCGAGCACTGATAATCCCAGCCTGTATCACGCCCCGAAGCTCTGACGAAGAAGCTGACATTGTTATAATCAGCCGCAAGGTTCGCCGCAAAACGGAACTCTTGTGCATAATTGCCTGGAGTGGACATGTTGCCGTTAGCGAAGAAACGGCGGGTTACTTCCTGGCCGCCGATATTAAACGTGATGTCGACATAGTAACTTTGCGACGCATTGCCAGCGCCGAGAAGCTGATAAATCAGCGTACAGGACAGGACAATCGTCATCCCGTATCCTCGATTCTGATATGCCCCATTTCTTGTCACTGTGTTGTTACGGCGAAATGTCATGTCGTCGTAACGACGAGCAACAGCGATATCACCAATAAAGTTTTGCGCTTCCAGGGTTCCTTTGAACGTTCCGCTGCTCGCCTCGATATGGCCACGGAATATCGCATTGTTGAACTGCGCACCACCGCTCTTGTTGATAGCCCAACCCTGAGAACCGTCTACATAGTTTGTAGACTGGATGTTGTTAGTGATCTGGGCAAAATCAATAACCAGGTTGCGCGCCATCGCCTGCTGCATATAAGCGCCGTTCCCGTCAGTACCGAAGACCAGATTGTTTGTGTCTCCGTTAGGTACATAAACGCCGAACTGGTCTGCCTGTACCAGGAACTGTGATTGCCCACTGCCGTTGATACCCAACTGGATACCCGCAACATAGTTCTTACCACCGTTAGACGTATTCACCTTCACGCCCCACTGAGCGCCCAATTTCCCGTTTAAATCTGCCACGGTGGATGCCGTCTGCTGAACGGTCGCAGACATATCCCCGACCTGAGAGGTCAGGGTTGTGACCTGCTCCGTGGTTGATTTTTCCAGATCGGCAACAGTTTTGTTCGTCGTGGTGATCGCGGCGCTGTTGTCGCCAATCATGCTACGCATCTGGCTGAAGCCATTTGCCATCGCCAGGCCATTAGCCGCAATGGTTTCATCCTGATTAGTGATCCGCGACTCTGCATCGCCCACACGCGAACCGAGGCTGGTTATTTGCCCTGCCTGGGCGGTGATATCCTTCCCTTGCTGGGTAACCGTGGCGGTGAGTTGGGTAACAGCGTTAGCCGTGCCGGTGGCGGTATCCTGCGCCTCCTGAGCATCAGTCACATCGACAATGCTGATGTCATCCAGATACAACGAATATCCGGTTCCACCGCTCGGCCCTTTGGTGGATACCCACAGCTGCGCAATGCTGCGGTCGGTACCAACGGTCGCCACACCGGTCAGGAGAACCCATTTACCGCGCGAGATGTTTGTCTCCGAGATACGGACGGCTTCTGTCCACTGATTAGCACCACCATTCTCTCCTCGAGCGTAGAGGCCTACTGATACGTTCCACCCGTTCGGCGTTGACATATCACTGGCCATATAGGCCCAGAGCGAAAACCGATACTTACCGCCTCCGCGAACAGCAAGCCAGTTGCCGATCATCTTATCGCTGTTGCCGGTCTCACCGTTGTTACGCGTGATTTTGAGAGACTTCTGTCCATTACGGAAAACATCGGTCGACACTCGCGCCAGCGAGCCGCTGCCTAACTGCTGGTTTGCGGTGTACGATTCAAAGGAACCATCGCACCAGGGGTTTAACCCCTGGCTCTGCAGCGTACCGATCGAGGCGTTGACCGACGTGATCGCGCTGGCATTAGAGGCAATATCTTTGCCCTGCTGCGTGACGGTCGACTGCAGGTGTGATACGGCTCCGGCGGTGGCATCGAGATCGACCCGGTCAGTGATGTCGATAACGTACACATCGTCGATGTAAATTTCGCCCGCGTTCAAAAACGCGTTGACGCTGATCGTCATTGCGCCGTCTTTGGTGGCCGTATACGTGTTGCTGTACTCCGTCCAGACGATCGGCATTGTGGCCGGGTTAAATCGCGCCTCGAAAATCCCAGAGCTATCGGCGTAGGCAAAGCGGACCTTGTTATTTGCCTCCGAACCAGACGGCATGGACGAGCCTGTTTTCGAGCGCAGGAATGCACCAAACTTGTACGTTCGCCCCTTAACGACAGCAATGGCGGTATTACTCAATAACAGGGTCGTTGAAGCGGCTGAGCCGTACTTAACGATCTTGCTACCGCTATGAGGATTCTGGGCCTGCATAATCGTCGCGGATGCTGGTGCGGTCCAGTTGTCGAAGTCGCGCTCAAACCCGGCGTTTAATACAAGGTTGCCCTGGATTTTGTTATCCACATCAGCCATTGCCGCCTTCAGGCTTGCTGAAACGGCGGTGGTGGCGCTGGCATTCGCAGCAATATCTTTCCCCTGCTGCGTGACCGTCTGCTGCAGCTGCATGACCGCAGACGTATTCGCGTCGATGGCCACGGCATCAGTGATGTCATAGATAGCGATGTAATCAATCTGAAGGACCGCCGCGTTCGGGTAGCAGTAGAGTGCAAAAACAGAACCATCGACCGCCGCCGACGATGGCGCACTGAACTCAGCGGAGTACGTCGCCCAGATATCCGTGGCGGTGAACTGGCGATTGTCATAGGTCCCGGCCACATTTCCCTGGTAGTTAAACCGGCGAACCATAAAATTCATCGCGCCGGAGATCCCCTTAGCTTTAACGATGACCTGGTAGCGGCGTGGGGTATTGTGCGGCAGCGGTGTTTTCTTGTTAGCAAAGAGACCGGTATACAACGTGCTGTCGAGCTGCGTCATCTGGACGCCGGGTTTGCCGTCGCCAAAGTCGCCAAACTCCACCTTGTTACGTGTATTCCCCTGGACGCCCCACAGCGCCGAACCGCTCATAAAATTAAAATCGTTGACCAGGTTCTCACCGCGATTGAGCATTGCATTCACCGCACCGGTGACGGAGGTGATCGCCTGGCTGTTTGTTTCAATTTTCCCTTCCGCAATCGTTGTTCGTTGCGTCAGGTCCTGGATTGCGCTGCTGTTCGCACTCTGCCCTGATTCAAGGTTCGACACGCGACCAGTGATGGCCGTAATGGCCTGGCCCTGGCTGGTGATGGTATTCCCCTGCTGAGTCACTTTGGCGTCCAGTTGGGTGACGGCACCGGCGGCTGCGTCGGCAGCAGTCTGTGCACCCTGCGCGGCGGTAATCTCCCGGACATGGAAATCAGTCGCATACCAGACAGAGCCGAACGGCGAGGTCTGATTAATCTGCAGGAAGGGGCGCATATATCCGTACTGCTCCATCGTGGACCCTTTCGCAACGGTGAACCGGAATCTAAGTTCCTGCCAGGTCTGAGATGGCGAGATATTCCCGCGCGAGGTGTCTGCCACTGCCCCATTGTTAGGGCTGGTAGCCCGGCCAATATAGACGTTAAAGTTCGCCGTTGCGCCTGCCTTAGCCGCTATCCAGACCGATATTTCAAACGTCTGCCCGCCTTTTACTGGCCACGGCTTTGTATTCAACTGGTGATCACGTCCTGCCAGTTTTGCAACGTAGCGGCGTGGAGCACCCGCCGGAACATCCGGGTCATACGGGACGCCATCATCGGTGGCATTATCCACGGTATCGACCACAGTAAACCCCATCGAGCTGTATGCAGGGTCAAATGTCGGGTTCAGGATGTAATCACCACCGGTGGCAGTCTGCGCGTTCAGCGCAACGTTAATCCCGGTAATCGCTGTCCCCTGCGATTCCAGTTTTCCCTCAGTGCTGGTAACCCGCGTATCCAGCTTGCTAACAGCATCGGCGGTGGCCGCTTTGGCCAGCCCTTCCTCAACCGTTGAAACACGCCCCTTCAGGCTGGTGATTGCCTGGTTCGCTGCCGTAATATCCTTGCCCTGCTGGGTCACCGTGGCGCTGAGGTTCTGTACTGTCGCGTTATCGGCCTTCTGGTCAATCCGCTTGCCGAGGTCGGTATTCACCGTATCGATTTTATTGCTGACCTGCGTGATCTGCTGGCCCTGGCTGGTGATGCGGTCGCCCTGCTGTGAAACTGTTTGCGATAAACCAGAAATCGCCTGGCCGTTTGCCGCAATAGCAGAATCGGTATTTAGCTTATTCTGGTTAACGGTGTTGGATAACGACGTTGTCCGCTCCGCCTGAGCGGTAATGTCCTTACCCTGCTGTGTAACGGTAGCCTTTAAGCTGTCGAGGGCTGCGGTCGTAGCTTTTTTGGCGACCTCGGCGTTAGTGGCATCAATACGGCCACCCAGGCTGGTGATCGCGTTGGCGTTGGTGGCAATATCGGTACCGTTCTTTGTAACCTGTGACTGCAGATCCTGCACCGCCGATGCTTCTGCTTTACCGGCGATTCCGTTTGATGCGGTCAACATAAATCCCTGCAGGTAAACGCGAGCGGTCGACGGTGTCCATCCTCCACATGCCATGCGCAGGTAACACCATTTCCCTTTGAAGTCATTCGGGATCGTGAACGTCAACGTTCGGGTCTGGTAGCCGGTGGTGATACCTGCAAACCAGTTGTTGTCGAGGGCAAGCCAGGTGGTCGGGTTCCCCCAATTTTCAATCAGGCCCATCGTGAAATTCTGGGTCCCGATACCGATCGCCGCATCGTCAGTTTTGAATCCAAAGGTGAGCGTCAGTACCTGCCCGGCCTCTACCGGAATTTTTGTCCCGTTGGCGATCCGCATCGCCGGCTCGGTCGTGGTGAGACCTTTCATCACCGCATCATAGACCGGAGCACCCGCGCCGGTGCCGGAAAGCTGCCAGTTATCAGCTTTATTAATCAGGTCGCCATTCAGCAGAAGGTTGCCGGTCGTAATCTGCGACTTAAGCGCCGTCGTCTGCTGCGCCGTGGTGGTCAGCGTATTCTCGGCGGTCGTGACGCGGGTCGTCAGTTGCTGGACGGCATCCGAGCTGGCGCTGTCTGCCGGTGCCTGGCTCCAGTCGCTCACAACGTTACCGGATTCAAACATCGGAGAACTGATCCACGCTTCGCGCGCTGCAGCTGCGCCGTCGAGTCGGGCAACAACGAGATACGCCGACCCGGACAAGCCCGGCTTGCGTTTGTATTTAACCCAATAGCGGCTCCAGGACGTGGAAAGCGTCACGGTCACATCACCGTTGTACCCGGCTGGACGCTCCACAATAACGCCCTGGCTGGTTTCAGCATGAAGAGTGGCATCCGGCGTATTCAGGAAACAACGGACCGGCGTCTTGTCTGTTTTCGCTTTCGCATAGAACGAAAGAACATACTCGGTACCATCAACCGGCGCGGCCAGCGTGTAGTCGAGGACGGCGAAGTCGTTCGCTCCGGCGGCTCGCGTCAGAATGCGGACCGCGTTCCCCCGGTAACGTTCGGTTGCTGATGGCGTTTTGCCGGTCAGTTCCCCGGAGTTGGGTATCAGGTTTACGCCGCCGATTCGGATGTTATCGACCTTCGATTCCACCCCGGCAATCTGGCTGGCGTTGGCCTGAACTTTGCCATCGATGGTCTGAACATCACCCTCGATTTTCTGGATGGCCAGTGTATGGCCGGCAATCACTCCGTTCGCTGAAACAAGGTCCGCTGCTACCTGATCCGTTTTTGAGGCTGTCGACTGCAGGTCGCTTGCCAGCGTATCCATGCGCTGGCTGGCCGATGCCGTGGACTTATCGTAATCAACACGCAACGTATCCACACGGGAGCCGATGGCCTTCTCAGCCGTCACGCGGACCTTCCGCTCTTCGAAAATAAGGCCTGAAACCAGTTTATCCGGGTCGGTTCCTTCCTCATTGCCGCGCAGCTGCACTGCCAGTTGGTTGCGCTCCAGCGCTTCAGCTGAATCAGCGGCGGTCATCGCCGTTTTCAGATCCTGAATTTGCGCCTGCGACGCGCCAGGGGTCGGACGGCCAACGGCCAGCCAGTCAACCGCATAATAGTTATCTGCGTCAGCGACTCCGCCTTGCGAGAAGTCGAGGCGCAGGCGACGAATGGTGCCGGATGCCTGCCACGGAATATCAGTAATCGCAATAGTGCTGATGCTGGTGGACGGGTCAAAATCCGGTGCAGGTAGTACCAGGCGGCGTCCCTCAGTCCAGCCGGTCTCGTCAGCGCCAATCCAGTACAGCCGACCGCCCCATGCCGGGTTGCCGACTTTCTTGATCCGCAGGCGGATGTACTTATAAGCGCTGCCGTCAATCAGCGTGCCAGTGCCGGACGGGCTGCGCATGGTCGAAATAGACTCAGCAGGAAGAATCCACCCATCGTCGGTTGTCGGGAGTGGTTTTACCCCGCCGTCGTCAGAACTCCAGCCCTCGTTGTCCTTGTCGAAATACCAGATTTTGAGGCTGTCGAACTGCTCGCCGGTACCGGCTGAAATCGACGCGACCTGCTGCGCCAGGCTGTCAAAGCCGTCCTGCATGGTGACGTTCGTCGTCTCAATCGCCGCTTCGACTTCGCGTTTAGCACTCAGCAGATTATCGGCGGCCTGCTTCGCCAGAGCGGCATCGTCGGTTTCTGCTTTCGCCACCGCTGCAGCGGTATCGCTGGCCGCTTTCTGCGCCGTGGCGGTATCGCCAGCAGCGCGATCCTTCACTTCCTGCGCCAGCTTGTTGGTTGTGTCGTTCGTCTTGGAGATGTTGGTGGCCAGGTCTTTGCCCTGTTGCGTGACAATAGCACCCTGGGCGGCAACGTCTTTCGCCGCCTGGTCAGCGGTTCCCTGGGCGGCGTCTGCAGCTTCCTGTGCAGCATCAGCGGCGGCGCTGTTGTCCTGGATACCTTTATTCAGTTCCTCATAGGTATCTGAGCCTTTAAGCGCATCGTCGAGTTGCTGGTAATAATCATCAACGTTATCGCTGGACATTCCCTGCACCCAGCCGGTCCACGGAGAGGCATTACCCAGACGGTCTACCAGCCGTGCGCGGTACCAGAACTGCGTGGCGATCTGCAGGCCCATTTGCTGATACTTTTTGCCAGGGTAAGCTAAATCGGTCAATGGCATCGCACCATTTCCGCTCTGGTCCGGGCTGTACTGCAGTTCGGTTCGTTGGGTATCCTCTGCGCCTTCAGGGAACTCCCAGCGGATCTCGATACCGGCGGTCAATGAAGCGGTCGTCAGTGCCAACGGCGGCAGCGGCTCGCCGACTTTCCCGGTCAGAGTTTTCTCTTCCGAGTAGGCCCAGCCGCTCGATACCTCTGCTGCGTTGATTGCGCGGACACGGGCCAGATAACGACCGGCATAAATGCCGCTGACTTCAAACGAGGTGGTCGAGCTGCGCGGCACATTAATCCAGTTACCGTCATTGCGACGCCACTGCGCCTCATAGGCGATAGAGTTTTTCACTGCATCCCAACTGGCCTGCAGGGTTTCGACGCTGATACCCTGATTCACCACGGAGAAGGACGTCAGGAGGATGCCATCAGGCGGAGCCTGGTTGCCTGGCGGAATAACGCTAATCGGGCGCTGGTCGATGATCGCACCGGTATCAATTCGCGGGAATTTATCCGGGTCGTGGGCCACGCCGGTGATGGTAAACGTGGCGTTATTATTGTCTTTTACGCCAATGACTCGATACTGCTGCGCCACCAAATCGGTATATTCGACGATCCAGACACATTCCGCCTCTGGTGTCTTGCTGTATGCCGTGGTGACCGTCACCTGCCGGTTACCATTCACCGACTGAATGGTCCGGGCCTGGGAAATCCCCGATGGCAGATTCAGATGCAGGCGATCACCTTCTTTTGCATCGATATCCCGGTCAAGCGTGATGACCCGACCATTCACCGCGCTGATACGACCGCCATTAACTCGCCCGGCCAGACGTTCGTCGCCCAGCGCGATGATGTAACCCGGCTGCGGGATTTTGCCGTCCAGACCGACATCAATTTCGACCATGCGATCTTTGTTATTGGTCAGAATGCCCCATAACCCTTTGCGATGGGCTTCACTCTGCCGCGTACACCCGACGGCTGTCACTTCCAGCTGGTTAAAGCTGTAGCGGGAAACCAGTTCCGGGATAAAGGACGGCTCCATCGCATCAGCATACGCATTATCCGGGTCAGACCACGAAACCAGAGCATTAGTGTACCGGGCCTTACTGGTACTGCTTGAATAACGAGGACTACCGATAATATTCGCGCGCGTATAGTTGAAATCAACATCGCGCGGCATATCAGCCTGCACAACAATCTGCTCGCCACTCCAGCAGGTCATCCCCCGGAAAATAGCCGCGAAATCGCGCAGCACGGTATAGGCGTCATTGCGTTCCTGGACATAAACGTTACAGAGATAACGAGGCTCCGTACCGTCGCCCCCTCTTCCATCCGGAACCAACTGGTCGCAGTACTGTGCAATCTGGTATAGCGTCCATTTTGAGATATTAGCGCTGGTCAGCCTGTTACCTAGACCAAAGCGTTCCTCGACAACAATATCGTAATAAATCCAGGCCGGGTTATCCGTCCACGCCCATTTAAACCCGCCGGTCCACGTGCCGGTGTATTCACGCGTATCGGGGTTGTAGTTATCCGGTACGCGGACGACACGCCCGCGCGGCTCGCAGGAAATCTGAGGGATCGAACCATTAAACAGCCTGGAATCGAACTCGACATAAAGCAGGGCTGTATGAGGATAACGCAGCTTCGCATCAATCACTTCGGTATAGCTCTGCAGCGTCATCACATCGCCAATTTTGACGCTATTGGCGTCAGGCGTAATTTTCCGCAGGCGCAGGGTCCAGGTGCTGCCCGCCAGCGGCAGGTCGATACGGTGGCTTCGCTCATAGCCGGAGGTGGTTTTGCCTGTGACCGCTGTTTGCAGTACGGTCTGCCAGGCACCGCCATCCGTCTGCAGATCCAGCGCATATTTGACGGTATTCCCCACTACATCGCCATCGTCTTCCTGCTTCATCAGAGACGGCCATTTCAGGCGAACACGAACGGCAGAAAGCTGGGTATTAGTAAACGTATGAGTCCAGGCTGTAACACTGGAAACTTCCGTTCCGACGCTTATTTCATTTTCTGTTCCGGGAATACCCTGAATATATGTCTGGGCCTGCGTGCCTGGGCGAAACTCCCACACAACCCCTGGGAAGTTTTCAGAACCATCCGCATTTTCAAGTGGAGTGCCGTCAAGATAAATGTCTTTACCCGTTAACCCTCCCGCAAATTCCCCCTCACCTAATGCGATAAGAATTTTGGCTTTTGCTACAGACTGTAAATCGTCTGGCTGTTCCGTCGGTGTACGCTGACTGGAGCCGCCACCCTTGCGCCCTTTAATTATGTTATTTGCCATATCGCGTCCATAAAAAAAGCCACCGCAAGGTGGCCTGAATTAGAAGAGATTACTGACTGATTATTTATTGCTGGTCTTCGACATAAATACCGGCGGAAATAATTGCTCCGCCAATTCGCCGTTTACCATAGAGAAGGCCAACCGGATAGCCCTGTGAAGCAGTATTGGTCACGCCACCAAAGGCATAACTGGCTTTGTTATCCGGAGATTCTTTACGGGCCAGGCCTGCTGGCTGCGGGGATAGCATCTGGACAACGCCGCCTAGCGCCATTGCCGCACCGAACTGCATGATAGGAGTCCCTACTGTACCACCAGTCCACCAGTTAACAACTGCACCAACAACGACTAATACCGCCCCTAAAATTGTTTGGAAAATGCCTGATTTTTTACTCCCGATAATCACTGGTACGATACGAATTACCTCACCGGAAACGGGAAAACCTAAATTATCAATTCCGATGTTTTTCTCATCTTTAAATACTGCATATGTTAATCCTCGCCCCTTACTGGATATCATGAAACTTTCGAATCCTGGTATTGTTTTTGCCAATGCCATACCTGCTTCATGAACAGTAGAGATTAACCGATGATGAGTTTTCCCAAATCTTTTACCTAGTGAGCCGCTTAATTCAATTCGCGTCATTACTTCTTGCATTATCCCCCCCCCAAAAAAAGCCGCCATCTGGCGGCCTTCGTTAACAAAGGTAAATCAAAATGCTGTGGGGTATATTCCAAAATCACCATTGGTCCCATATCCAATACGATACATTAACGTTTTATCTTCGGTAACTTTTCCTGACTGCTCACTCATCCCCCCACCACATACCCCTTTCGGCCAGGCACTAAAGATATGCTCACCAGTTACCGGATAAACCACCACTTTTTCCGCCGTATCCAAATCAGCAATTTCTTTACCATCAATATAAACTCGTGTCATACAAGCGCTTCCCATAAAACCTGAATCTCGCTTTATGATCACTTCACCCGTACCTTCTTTTTTAGAAAGAAGCGATGAGTTTAAAATTTGTTTAGAAGGTATATTTTTAGCCTGCTCATTTGTTACTGGTTTCGTTGCACATCCAGTCATTCCAAAAATCACTAAAGCTAGTACAATTTTTTTCATATCAGCGTCCCTTTTGCTTTTAGTTAAAATTCAGCAAAAGACTAACACAGAGAATGGTATCGGACGATTTTCATCGTCCTGTCGAGATAATATCCACCATACGGCACCCGCTGGCTGAGATGGCCATACAGGTGATGCAGCAACATATTTCCTTCCAGTAAAATCCCGGCGTGGTTCCATTTATCGGCCTGTACCTGCATGATCACCATGTCACCTGGCTGCGGCGGGCCATCAAATTCACGGAATCCGCATTCATACCAGCAATCATGGTAAAAATTTTCGGGATAGTCATTCTCCCACCAGGGATAATCAACGCGGTAATCGTGCAACTCGATGCCGTGGGTCTGCCGGAAATAGCTCATCACCAGCCCCCAGCAATCGTAATGGCCGAGCACAAACGGTCGTTCAAGGAGGGGTTGCTCGCCACGCGGGAGAATAGTGCGAAGGTCACCCTCTGGCCAGCTAATAATATGCCACGGCACCTGCGTGGCATCGCACTGCGCCCTATCCAGTTCGCTGGGTTGCGTGGTCGCATCTGGATGACTGTGAACAATACCGATGATCGTTCCCCAGTCCTCAACCTCTGCGTAATCCTCCGGGGCCAGAACGAAATTATCATTCGACTCACTGGCCAGATTCCGGCACGGGAAATAGCGCTCAACACGGCCCCTCTGCGCGATCACTCCACAGGCCTCGCGCGGGTAGTCAGCGGCGGCATGGGCCTGCATCGCCTTAATCGTTTTCTGTCGCATATCAGCTCCTGATAAGGCTGGTACCGGGGAAGCCTCCGAACGGTAGTTCGTTGTTTTCACCAAAGCGCAATTTGCACGCCGTGAGCGTCCCGTTGCAGACATCCCGTGACGGGTCATCGACCGGTTTGTTGTTCTTATCGAAATACTTTGTACCGGCATAATCGCAGCCATCGCCGCTACGGTATTTGTTGCGGATACACCAGGTGCAAACCGAATGATATTGCCGGGTAGGTATCATCATTCCCTGAAGATCCATCGGACTTGAAAGGGTAAATTCTACCGTCGTATCGGTTTCGAGGCTTTTGGCGTCAATAAAAAATAGCTGGCGCTTTTCCTGCGTCGGGTCTGCGTTGGCGTTACCTTCAGGGAAGTTGCGCGCATCCAGGTACTGCTTCTGCGTCTCATGGATGATGACCCGCGCCATTGCCATATCGTCATAATGCAAACACAGCGCGGATATAGAACCATCGATGTTACCTACCCGCAGCGTCGGTTGTGCATCGCTGCCTGTAGTGGAGGATTCAACACCGTCCAGTTCGCATGGCCAGGCTTTATATTCGGTACCCTGCCACCAGATACTTTTGGCAGGCAATTCTGATTCATCGCCACCGGCGGCGATAATTTCCTCGGCTGAGTGCGGAACGTTATAGCCGTGGAAATACAAGACCTCATCCATGTTGAACGCGCGGCCATCAATTTCCAGAAACTGAATTGAATCGCCTGGCTCAAGCTTCTGGTAATTTGCATTAAGGCTCATGGTTTAAATCCCTGAATAAAGGTTGCCGACAGGGAGTAGTTCCCCCCACCCATCGGTACTGGTTTATATTGCTTGCAGCGGAAAAGCCCCACATCTTCAAGAGGCGGGGTCCACTGAAATGACTTTGTACCTTTGTGCCGGTCCAGGAACTGCTTTATCGGGCGGATATAATCCTCGGTACCGACAAAATTCAGTTCCCATTCCTGTGACCGGGTATTTAATCCATCCCCTGATACCTGCGTATAACCGTCACCAAATTTCGCCTCTCTGACACGGAAATCGACGGTTTGCGTAGGGTTGACTCGGGGACTCCAGGTAAATATCTCAATGGTCATTAACGTTGTCCTTTTACGGCGTTCCAGATAGCGCCACCCGGACGCATGTCTTTCGCCTGCAGCTCGCGGTATTTCTTCTCGACGAATGACCCAATTTGCTGACCAAATTCCTCAAAACCTGATGAGCTATCAGTGGATGTTTTATCACCGGAGATAGAGATCCAGACCTTTGGCCCTTCGGTGGCGCTGGCATTCTGTCCACCGCCGACCGCACGCACCCCCAGCGAGCCATCACCGGCGCGCGTCAGCGGCATAATGGCCTCTGGCCCCGCCTCGGCAAATACGCCCGCGCCTTTAGCAAAGGCGAAGAACTGCGGGGTATCGTGGACCTGATTGCTGTAAGCGCTTAATGAAGGGGAATCGTAGACGCCACCTTTGGCGTTAAACTGGAAGTTGCTGCCTGCATTCTGAATCGCCGTTCCTGAGCCAGCGTCAGCTGCCCCACCTGCGATACTGGTCCCGATGCCTACCACGCCCATGATGGTTTGCATGATGGAACTGGTAACCAGTGCCTGAGCGGCCATATCCACCAGGTTTTTAATGACAGCCTGTGTCAGAGAGGAGAACAGGCCAACCATGTTTTCCTTGAAGCTTTGAGTTCGTGTCAGCGTACTCGTTAAAAAGTTGGTTGAACGCTCATACGTCGTCTCAAATAACCCAACGGCCAGGCTCTGAAATTCACCCTGCGAGCGATACAGCTCCAGCGAGGTCTGATACTGTGCATCAGCGGATTCTTTTGACGCTTTCTGCATCAGCATTTCGTACTGGTCTTTGCTGATCGCGCTGCCCTGGTAGTACGCCTGCAGTAATGCCTGCCGTTGAGCTAACTGATTGCTCAACGCGACCAGGGGATCAACATCACCGGCGATATCCAGTTCAGGAGCGGCGATTTCATCGGCCTTCGCCTGCAAAAGCTCTTTCGCAGTTTCTCTGGCCAGCGTTATCCGGGCAGTCTGGTACTCTTTTTCCGTAAGCAGACGGGCTTTGAAAAGCCCGGAAAGGTCCCGGCTGACCTCCTGCTCTTTACGTAAGCTTTCCTGTGCGGGTGAATACTGCGCGGCCAGATCCAGTCGCTGCTTCTGGTAGTTCTCCGCATTCATTAAGAGCGCGCGCTGCAGATCAGCATCACTGGCTCCGTTTTTCTGCGCCGCTTCCCTCAACTCCCTGTTGCTGTCCTGCTCCTGCAGGTTAATCCTGGCCAGGCTGGAGGCATGGGCTTCTTCAATTTGTTGCCGCAGCGTTTTGAACTGGTCAAGTTTGGCTTTATCACCCTTCCCTTTCCCGGTACCACCCTCACCGGTCCAGGGATTTCCGTCGCCGGTCTCTTGGGCGGGCTTATTCAGCGCGCCTTTCAGATCGTCAGTCAGCGACGTTATTTTCCCGGATAGTCCAAGCTGAGCCAGTGTTTTTGCGTCACTGACGCGCTTGATATTTTCCTCTGTCTTGCGCAATCCTTCATTAACGCTATCGAGGTCAGCCCGCGCTCGCGTCTGGTCTTTTGTCACCCCATCCAGTTGGCCAAAGGGGTCAAAGCTTTTGAGGCCATCGATGCGGCTGTCGGCATCCTGAATCTCTTTTATCAACTGGTTCCGCTGAACAACCTGATTTTCATACTGATCATTCAGGTCGAACTGCTTCACATTTAACTGATTAAGAGAGAGGCGCATCAGCGCTTCACTGGTTTCGACTACGGCGTCTTTTAAATTAATGGCCGATTGTCGCGCCTCTTTTGCTTTCTCATGAAAGTAAAGAATGGCCGAACCGGCCAGCATCGCGGCACCGAACGGGCCACCAATTAAATTAAACGCGCCTTTTGCCAGACCTACAGCAACGGATGCCGCACGGGCAGATATCGACACCTGCCGGTTAGCTGCCGCCAGCTTAGACTTCGCCTGGCTGGCCAGATTCGTTTGTTCAGTTTCCTGTCGGATAAGCCGGGTAAACTCGTCCTGGTAACTGATATTCATCCCGTACTGTTTAGCCGTCCGCTCCATCTGCCGGTAGTGACCAAACTCGGCATCGTTTTGTTTCAGGATGGCGGCTGTCGAATCCAGTGTTTTACGGGCGATATCCGCATCGGCAAGCGCTCTCGCTTTTACCGCCGCCTGGCTTTCCCGCCAGGCACTGATATTTTCCCGAAGCCCTGCGGTTAGCTTCGTGGACAGAACCGGGATCAGGCTGTAAAGCGCAATACTGGTGACGGTGTTAAAGTTATCCGCCAGGCCGTTCAGCGCATCAGTCGCGGTCTGAATCCCGCTGCGAAGGGGACCGTTACTGCTCTGGCCAATCTTAATCACCATCCCTTCAAACGCACTGCTCAGCCCAAGCAGGTCGCCGTTCAGGTTGTTGACCCTGATTGACGCCTGCTCATGCGCCGTTTTTGTGCCGGTTAACGAGGCGGTCAGTTCATCAACCTTTGAGCGATTCTGGACGAGAATGGAAGCCGCGCTCAGGTTTTCCACGCCAAACAGCTTCACCGCCTGGGCCGTTGAAAGGTTCTTGCCTGCCAGCGTATTGAGCGCCTGGCTCAGGCCAACAACCGAAGGTTTGAGGGTTTTATCTGTTCCCTTTTCCAGATTCAGGATGACGTTACGCAGCGCCGTTCCCGCTTCTCCGCCCTTCACTTCACGCTCAGCCAGAACCTGAATGGCCGCATTCAGTTGCTCAAAACCGACGCCAGTCTGCGCAGCGGCAACACCGCCGTTTTTAATCGCCGCTGCCGTATCCGTGATTTCGGATGAGCCATACTTCGCGCCAGCGGCCAGAACGTTGATATAACGATCCGCCTCCTGCGCACTCGCACCATACTGGTTTAACGACAACGCCAGCGTTTTTGTCGCATCCGGGAGCGTCGTTCCGGCGGCCTGCGCCAGGGTCAGGGCGCTGTTAGTCGCCTGCTGTAAGCCATCGGACGTTTTTAGCAACTCCGGTTTAGCCGATGCCATCAGCTTGAGCGCCTCAGCGGCCTGACTGGCGCTGTACTCTGTCGTGCGCCCCATATCCTGCGCGGCCAGGTCCAGCGCTTTCATTTCACCGGCGGTCGCACCGGTGATCGCCTGCAGGTCTGATAATGCCTGTCCGTATTGCCTGGACGTTGTGATGATCGTGCTGACAGAGAGGCCAGCCCCAGCCAGCCCCGCCAGCCTGCTGGCCATCCCGGATATCGACAGGCCAACCTTCTTATAGGCGTCCTCCGTCTTTTTCGCGTCCGCCTGGGCATTGCGGTTAAACCGTTTTGACTGGTTCTCCGCATCGCCATACGCGCCCAGAAGCTGGGATTTAAAACTGGCTGCGTTAAGGTGCAGCCCGACCGCTAAAGATGCGACGTCTGCCATTACATTAATGCCCTCATGACTGCCGCGCATTCATCATTAATCGTCGTCCGGGATGGCGCAGGTGTGGTTTTGGGAGGAGGCGCATTTTCATCGCCAGGACGGCGGAAAATACCTTGTTTCAGGAAGAAGGCGCGCCAGTGGTACAGGGTGTTTGCCGGAAGTGCCGCGATTTTGGATGGGTCAGGCTCGCCCCAGCGGTCGGCCAGCCAGAAAATCAGCTCCAGCCAGGGCGAGTCATTTAGTTTTTTTCCGCTTCCTCCAGCGTCCCGATGGAGTGACGTTTCACTTTGTCCACCGCTTCCAGCAGTTCGGGGTTTTCGTGGGCCTTCAGCAACTCGGCTGCCGTGGGTTTAAATTCATCGGGAATAGCGGTTCCATCCGGCTGAACCAGCGCATCGATGACAATCTGAATTAAATGCTCCGATGCCTCACGCGGTACGCCAGTTTTTGCGGCCTCAGCCATTGTTTCTTCGTAGCTAATCAGTTCATCCCCCGTCAGGCGACGGATATAGACCGTTGCGCCGAACAATTCGGTTTTCACTACCGTTGGGACTGATTTAAGCAGCGCGGATTTAAGCGCGGACAGGTCATAATTTTTATCTTTCACGGGTCGTCCTTAAAAATAAAAAGCCACCCGGAGGTGGCTGTCTGTTACGGATAGTAATGCTGCTTATTCGCCGCCAACTGCAACGGTGCCCCAGGTGATTTTGTTCTGTTTTCCCTGGACGGTGATCTGAATGACCTCGCTCGCTGGTGCCGCGATTTCGTTCATCTGCCAGCCAGACAGCGCCAGCAACATCGTCGACGTTCGTCCGTTCGGCAGCTCAACGTAAAGCTGGATGGTTTTACGCGCATCGGCAGCGTTAAGCAGCGCGGCAAAGTCGGTGTTTTTCGGATCGTCGATAAAGCCCAATGATTTCTCCGGGCCATCCGGCAGATCGCTGATGGATTGTTTTTGCTTGTCGATAAGTGTGGTGCAGTCGACAAAACCGCCGGTCTGCCCCATAGCCCCCACTGCTTTACAGTTAACCAAAGGTTTCAGCGCTGCGGCTGCCGCGCCGGGGTCCCCGTATTTCACAATGGTGCCTGCCGGCAGCATTGCATACTCAGGCGATGTCTGATTCTCAGCCATGATTGTTCTCTCTTATATGAATCGGTAGCGGTCGCTACCTGTTTTGAATGCCGTTTAGAATTTCCACGGTCAGGACGCGTAAAACTGTCTGGACGTTGTAATCCAGAGCAGGTCGAATAAAGGGGTCTGCAACCTGTTTAACCGTGCCGAACTCCTGCGCCAGCGCCTTCATATAGTGTTGCTTGCTGGGGCCAACACGGAGCGTTACAACCGCGTTCCCTTTGGCCTTTCGGGTAGAAGAGCGGATTTTGATTGAATCCCGCATGTGCTGCCCGGTCGACGTTTCGTCAAAGCCCGCATGCTGCCGCATGTCCTCTTCAACAACCTTCAGCGCCTCCCGGCCAGCATCACGCAAAATCTTCGTACCGACTTTTTCTCCCAGGGCTATCAGCTGCCGCTCCAGCTCATCCAGCCCTTTCACTTCCATTCGTATCACGACGTATCCTCCGCGTAGTGAATGATGAAATCGCGGATCAGGCGGTACTGACTGCGGCGGTTCGTCAACGTCATTTTGTCCTGCCGGATGCCGCTGCGTTCAATGAACTGAACCGGGATATTTTCCAGCTGGCCATGCACGATTTTTTTCCATTCAGACCAGATTTTTTTGTCCATCTGCAGGAGGTCGGTGTAGTCGTCAATCCGGTAAATCGTCACCTGAAATCGTGCTGAAATGAGTCCGGTTCGCAGTGTTCCCGCGTACATCTCCGGGTCTGAAATTCGTTGAAACGTAACGCCTTCCTGCTCGTTATCCGGCAACAGCAGCGGGTAAGCATTCAGGCCGGTGATACGCTCCAGCGCAGTTTTAATCGCCAGTTCTATCATGCCGCCCGTCCGCCTCCCCCGTAATGATAATCTGGTCCGTTTTGCGATCGATATTCCGGACGGTGTAAACCAGATCTTTCGTCGTGATTTTCCAGTCCAAATCGACCAGAACCCCCGGATAAACCGTAAATAACCGGGTTTCCACCACCTGCTCCTGATCCTGCGTTCGGACCTTTCGCCCCGATACCAGTTCAGCTTTCGCCCAGGCTTTTCCCACCTCGACCAGCGTTTCCGGTAGCGGTTCACCCAGCGGCCCTCGCCCAGACTGGATATAGCCGATCGCGATACGACAGTTCATCTCTCCCGGTTTCAGGCTCATACGGTATGCTCCTGAATAGGGAAAAGGAGATGTTTCACAGCAGTAGTTTCCAGCCATTGCCCGGTATGGCCATTCAGATATGCATCACTGACCAGATACTGGATGGCCAGCTTAATATCTTCATCAGCAATGAATCCGCGTACCGTCTCCGGGAGCGCCTGCAGCTCTTCATCACTGGTGACTAACTTGCAGTAATAATCACGCTCGATGCTCCGTTGTGCGGCATTAACCATCTGCATGAGCATGGCGTCATGCTCCGTGAAATCCAACTCCAGGCGAAGCTGGGTTTTCACTTCAACCAATGTCAGTATCAAAGTCGTTATCTCCCGGTTTCGGTGCCATCGCGCGTTTGGCATCTTTCGGCCATACCGCAATGCGGCGAGAAACCAGTTCGTCCGCGTGATCACTTTCAAAACACGCGATATCACCACGCGAATAACGGCTATACGGACCGAGGAACACAACGGCTTTACGTTCTGGCACTTTTACCTCCGCTGGGGCCTGCGGCTCACTTTTACTTTTACTGGTGCCGGTATTTTCCGGGCCATCCACGGGCGCGTCGGCATCGCTCCCCGATGTACTTTCCCCGCCTTCCGCACCGCTACCACCGTCGGCACCAACGGTGTCGTCACCGGTATTACGGCTGGCCACTTCAGCAGCAGCCCCACTCGTGCCGGAAGCATTCAGGGATGCATCAGTCGTTGTCTCATCTTTGCCTGCTGCGGATTTCGTTGTTTTACCTGCCATTTATTACCTCCTGCCTCTGAAACAGAAAAGCCCGCATATGCGGGCCTTATTTACTGTGGATGGATAGGTTAGAACAGGACGCCGGTACCCAGCACCAACCCTTCCGGGTGACGGAAACCGATATCGTGTTCAACAACAACGCGAATCAGAGACTGGTTACGGGCAAAGGCGGATACCAGATTACCTTCGGCATCTTTGTAAGTTGCCTCTTTGGAGAAATCGACCTTCATGGAGCCATCCTCGCCGATGACAACATCGTTGAAGTCGGCAAAGTAAATTTCCGATTCTTTGCCACTTTCGCCCAGGTTAACCGGGATCGCGCTGGTACGCTGGATCGGATAGCCTTTCAGCATGCCCAGCGCCATTTCCGGGTAGACTTTATTCCCGTTGCCGTCACGCAGGCCAAACAGCTTCATGTAGGTGCGGTTAGACATACCCCAACCGCACTTAATCATGAGGCTGTTGCCATCCATCGCCATCAAAATAACCTTATCCAGGTATTCATCAACCGTTGTAAGGTTGATCTCTGCTGCGGCTTCCCACGGCAGCAGGCGATTCCACTGCGTCGCGCGCGCCTTCATACCAATTGGCGTATCTTCGGTACCGTCATCACGCATAAACGCTTTATCTTCGCGCACGGAGATAGCGGTCAGAATGTCCTGCAGGACCAGCTGCTCCACGTTAAAACCAGCACGACCAATCAGCTGGTTCGCAATCGGTACCAGCGCGATCATGGTTTTTGCAGCCAGTTTTACGTCGTTGAATTTTGATTCAGACGCTTTCGCATCCTTCCCTTCACCGGTGTAGCTGGCCGTTGCACCACCAGCTGAGCGCGGCAACGACAGATTACCGTTAGGCAGTGGGATAGAACGGGCACCCAGCTTACGGACAATGGTGCGATCACTCAGCAGCTCAATGACCTCATTTTGCATGTTCTCCGGGATAAGTGCGCCACCAGAACCCGCTGCCGTTGAGATGGCCATTGATACGGACTGGTCATTCAATTCTTCAGCGGCAAACGCAGCCGCATCACGCAGATCGCCCTTCGCCGCTGCAATAGACATCACCATGCGGGTCATCCCGGCACCGGTGTATTGCTTTGGCTCTGATTTGACGATAACTGCCGGGCCATGCTGGGTCGCTTTAACCGGCTTCGCGACGACCGCGGCTGCACGTTCTGCCGCTTCCATGCGCTCCATTTTGGCGCTGATATCGGTGAACTGCTGTTGCAGGTTCGCAAATTCGGTAAGCTGCTCTGCCGTCAGCGTATCGCCGTTCGCTTCAATGGTTGCCAGGGCCTGAACCTGTTCGTTGATACCCGCACGCTGACGACGCAATTCTTCAATCTGTGGCATTGTTTTTCTCTCTTTTTTAGACATAAAAAAAGCAGCCCAAAGGCTGCTTTCTGGTAGTGACGCGTTTGCGTCGGGTTACATTTGGGTTTGCAGGTCCATCGCTGCCGCCTGCAGCTTGATAGAACTGGCTTTCTGAGGCGCTTTGTACTTCGCCGCAATAGCATTGATCGCCGACTGAGGGTCTGAGATTTCATCCGCCAGCCCTGCTGAAACGGCACCAGGGCCAAAATACAGACCCGCTTGCGTTTCGATTACAGCCTGCTGGCCAAGGCCGCGATATTCCGCAACCGAACCCGTAAACGTCTCGTACATTTCATCGATCATCCCCTGGAACATACCCAGCGCCTCTTCACTCAGCGGCTCATGCTGGGTACCGTTATTTTTGTTATCCCCCCTGAAGATCGTGGTAAATGTCAGCCCCATTTTTTCTTCCAGCTTCGACGTATCCAGGTGCTCCATAATCACGCCGATAGAACCTACGCCACTGGTCTGGCTGACTATGATTTTGCTGCAGGCCGACGCGATGAAATACGCGGCTGAATAAGCGCTGTAGTTCACTATCGCCGTGATGGGCTTCGTCTCGCGAGACTGATAGATATAGTCGGCCAGCTCTTTACAGCCCACCGCCGCGCCGCCTCCGGAATTAATATCCAACACGATTTCGCTGATTGATGGATCGTTTAATGCCGCGTTCAACTGGCTGCGTATCCGCTCATAGCTGGTTAGCTCTGTGCAGGCCTGCGTAATTTGCCCACGACGAGCTACCAGCAATCCGTGGACAGGAATAACGGCCACGCCACCGGCTGGCTGTACCTGCTCCGATGCTGGTGCTTTCTCCGGGTCCAGAGCTAACTGGATGCCAGTGTTCTCGACCGTTCCCTGGATGCGGGGGATTAATACCGCCTTTACAGAGTCCATCGTTTGTCGTGATACGTAATGCGGCACGCCAAAGACCAACTCCGCAAGGTGCGGAAGGTTAATTTGTTTCGTTGTCATGGTTTTTACCAGGTAAGCCCGCGCTGCGGGTGGTATTCAGGATCGGGACAGGATGGTGTTGATTTCTGACATCTGCTGCGCCGTCGGCTTTTTATCGCCAGGGATGATTTGTGCGCTGTCGACCATATTCAGCGGCGTCAGATATTTTTCACCTCCGGCTATCGGCGGCAGGTTCTCCATACGCCGGATATCGTTAACCGACAACCACCCCCACTGGCGGCCAAGCGCATAGGACTCATAACGCGATTTCTGGTCGCCACGCAGTAAGCCGGAAACGTTGAATTCGATATACAAGTCACGGCGTTCGCTGGGCAACAACAAATCTCGCTGCAGAGCGCCTTCATGGCGCTTCAACCATGCCAGCAGCGTATACATCACGAACTGCAGGCCCTGGTGCTCGATGTTGTTGTTGGTCGCTTTTGCCAGCATTTGCACCATATGCGGCGGGATTTTGTAGAGGCGACAAACCTCTTCCACACCCCACTGGCGCGACTGTAGCAGCTGCGCTTTCTCGTTATCCTGCGACAGTTGTTTGTAGCTCATGCCCTCCTGCAGCAACGCCACAGAGAACATATTATGGATACCGGAATGGCGTTCGGTCCATTTCGCCAGCAGGCGGTCAATGGCATCCTGGCTTTTAATGGTAGCGGCCTCTTTCGGACGCTCTATCACCCCGCTCATCGTTGTACCGCGCCGGAATGTCGCCGATGCATGTTCCTCAACGGCCAGATTCAGACCAAGAACGTCGGCGTTCGTCTGAATGGGAGAGGTGCCGATATAGCCATCCAGTGAAAACACTTTCACATGGTGCATCATGCGCATTGGCAGAGTTTCGCCGATTTCCGGGATTTCGTAATACGGCATCCCATCCGGCCCCTTCAGGACAATCACCTTTTTCGGGCTAATCGGGATCAGCTCTTTCGGGTAGCCTTTTCCATCGCGGTCGATGATCGAGTAGCAATTTCCCTCCAGCCCCAGCAGCCCCTGCTGCTGCTCAAAATACTCGAATGAGGTGTCTTTTTTGTTGGGCTGGGAGTGAATCAGGTCATAAATCGGGTGGTCTGTCGCACGTTGCCGCCCACCATTTTTATCTCGTCGATAAAGTTCGACAGGCAACTGCGCGACAGACTCTGCCAGGAGGGTTACACAGGCCCGCACCGCTGAAAGTGCCAGCGCGGTTTCAGGCGTAATCATGATGCCGGCTTTGCTCTGGCTTGAACTAACGCCGCCCAGCATCGCTTCCCAGAAGCCGCCCCCTGATACAGACCGTTTTTGTCCTCTAAACATCTGGGGAATGAACATCATCTCCCCCATTTTTAGCGCTGACAACCGCCGTTCTGGCGATTAAAAACGACCAGACCATGCAAATAATGCCACCGGTTATCAGTCCCGCTGCCGGACAAAACAGCCAGGCGCCGGCAGACATCAATACAGCCCCGGCGAGGCCGATAATGAAACTCAGAATTGCAATTAACACGCTATATCTTCCTCATCGTAGACAGATTTGATGACTGAGCTGTTCAGCATGGCGCGCCCTATGCCCATCATTAAACCAACCGCACCATCAATCTTGTTTTGTTTCCCCTCCTTTGTTGGGCGAACAATATCGTCACTGCCCGGCAAATAGCGGCCTACAACGTTCTGAATACACCAGTTCATGATGGGATTTCCGTCATGGTGGAATCGACCCGATGCCAGTGCAGCTTCAATCTCTCTCATTGGGTCGCTCATATGTGTGAAGTTCTGTCTAATTTCGACGGGCTCCAGTCCCTCTTCCTCAAGCAGATGGCGTAAGGAAGTGGCACCATAAGGATCGATCGGGCACTGGGCTATTTTCACGTTCTGACGTAACTGCAGGATTGACTCGAAAATCAGCCGATAATCAACTTCTGCCCCATCAGTTGGAATTAAAGCGCCCTGACCCACAAAGGACTGATAACGTTCGGAGGTATGCTTAAGTTTGGGATCGACAGAATAGACGGTGTCTTCAGGCACCCAGAACATTGCCCCTACGCAATAGAAATGGGTAATGCCTTCAATATCACGACGAAAAACAGGAATGACGGCATTAAGATCGACCTTTGACGCGAGGTCTATCCCCAGCCAACATTCTTCATCGGCAAAATCAGACAATTTCAGGCGTTTGTCAGCGGCAGCCATCCATTTCTGTAAATCGTAAAAGACAGTTTTTGCACTTACCCAGCGATTAAAATGCTTGGTAAGAATCTTGTTAGTCTGACTGGGGTTCGAAATCGCCAGTAACTGTTTTGCGCGAAGAAAATTTTCTTTTACCGATATCCCGTAATTGGGATTGGCTTTAATTAGTGATTCTGGTTGAGTCCAGTCATCATCATCATCAAGACCATAGATAACGCCGAAAATACCCTCATTCTCTTCGCCCTTGCGTGTTTTGCGTAGGATCTCCACCACCTGTTCGCGCTTCTCATAACACGGCGAGGTAATGTCATAACCTGCTGTCGTGATAATGAGCGTAATGGGTTGCTCACGAGCCCCCATCCCTGTTGTCATCGTGGTATACAGGGCGTCGGTTATATGTTCGTGGTATTCGTCGATAATGGCGCATGATGGCGAGTCACCATCACCAGGATCGCCAATTACTGGCGCAAAAATGGAACCATCCGGGCGAGTCATTTTTTTCGCCCAGGGCTTTATAGAAAATTTATGCCGCAATGCAGGCAGTTTTTTCACCATTAACAGGGCCGGTGCAAACACTTTCCATGCCTGCTTTTCGGTCGTGGCGCCGCAGTACACTTCTGCGCCATGTTCACCATCAGCGCAGAACATATAATTACCGACAGCAGCAGCAATAGCTGATTTGCCGTTCTTTCTCGGAACTTCGATATAGATCTCAGTGAAACGCCGCAGGCCGCTTTTTTTGTTCACCCAGCCAAACGGCACACCCAGGGCAAATTTTTGCCAGGGTTCAAAATCAATTCTTAATTTTCGGCGGGCCCATTCGCCGGCGGTATGTGGCATTTTTTGGGAAAAGCGGAGAAAACGCTCCGCCTTATTTTTATCGAACCGGTAAGGCCAGTTCGGATCCTTCGCGCGATCCAGATCGTCAAGGTGTCGCTGGCAGGCAAGAATGGTTAACTGACATGCCAGAATCTTCCCGCCAACGATATCCCTCGCATACTGGTTCGCCGCATTGACGTTCGGATATGTGGCCATCAGTCAAACTCATCAAATTCATTCCCGTCATCGTCCGGATCATTTCTGCCGCTGGTCATTCGGATACGGCTGAGCGGATCTAACCCCAGTAGTGAGCCCAGACGGGCAATCTGGGAAACAGAGTCATTTCTGACGTTTACGGCAGGGTGTTTTTTTAATCCTCCCGTTTCACTTTCAGTTGTCAGTCCTGCAGCCAGTAACTTTTCAGCTTCGAGCATCAGATGGAAGGCGTTGCAGTAGGCCAGGAGCAGAGGGGCATCCTCAAGTTCAAAGACACCTCTTTCGATTAGAATTTTGCTTTGGGTTTTCCATATTCTTACAGCCGCCTCCCCCATTAACTCAGCCGGGGGTGCGATGCGCGTCAGCTTGCTTTTTTGTCCGGCGGGTAAAACAGGTTTCCTCCCCCCTCCAGACGATCGAATTCCACCAGCCATAACTCCTCTTTTAATAGGTGAAGTCTGCCGGAAAAAAGATCCTTATTTCTGGCGTGTAAAAATGTCCTTCAAGCGGCAGTCCTGAAGCGCGAAAGGGGTCAGGGATTTTATCCCCCCTACCCCTGGCTGATGCCAGCCTCAGTCGAGGTGGAGGTCGTCATTCTTGCTGCGCACCATCAGCCTGCAGCACGCTTTCAGGAAGATGGGTTTCCAACGGCGCGTTCTCGAATACTTTCAGACCATTGAAACCAATCCAGGTGGAATTATTATTCATACCGCCAGCAATGAAATCGGCTACGTCAGTCAGCAGATCGCTAACCACAGCCTCTGTGTTCTGACGCCAGTAATTTTCGATAGCAACCAGTAACGGATCAGAGCCGTTCTTCGTCATCTGCTCGCCTACGGAATAGGTCTTCTTCCCGGCTTTGTCAGTGGCGCAAAGCAGTTGGCTGGTTTGTACGCCCACAGACTCAGGATTATTAACCTGCAGCATGATGGCGGCAATTTGGTTACCGTCATTGTCGGTGCTCGATGCGTAGAACATGGAGAGAGTTAGCTCATTGCGGTTAAACATTATTGGCTCCGTTGGCGGTTACGGCGGCGACGTCCGTGAGGTTTAGGTTGTGGTACTGATGGAAGGAGCTCACCTTCCTTCGGTGGCTCTGCGCTTACTGAAACCACTGGATCCGTTTGCGAGTGCTGGTTCGGCTGAGATGATGTCTCATCGACGGGAGTCCCTCCCATTTCAATGTTCAGCTGAGGTGTAGTTTTGAGGGTATGATTGAAAAAAAGCCCTGTAACTCCGACATCCATGAAAGAAAGTCCATTGCGTTCCAGAGCCACTAATTTCCCGTCTACGTATTCAATTTTCAGATTCAGGTTACTCATCGCGTTCTCTCTGTTGCTGTTTTCTTTCTGTGGCATGGCCAGCACAACGCCTCCAGGTTGGAGTCGTCATCTGTACCGCCGTGAGCTTTTGGGATGATGTGATCGATGCTGGCTGCTTTCATTGCAATACCCTGGCGCCGGCAATTCTGGCAAAGGTATTTGTCTCGCTGAAATATTCTAGGACGAATGAGTTCCCAGCTGCGGCCATAGCCGCGGTCCTGCCGGCTCTTTCCTGGTTGGTAGTTCCGCCAGCCTTCACCTGCATGTTCCTGCTGGTGTGTATCGCAGAACCCACTAGCGTTGTTCGTAACAGCAACACATCCTTTATGGCGGCAAGGGCGTTTTGCACGTGGGGGCATGAACTCTCTCTTATCCCCGACAGAGGGTAATTGTTTATTTATCCCTTAGTGGGGCTTGAACTTAGGACTGAGTAATAAATACGCTCACAGGTCATTCCTGCTGTGTATCGTTCGTCAGCGATTGCAGCATACCGTCGAGCTTCTTCTGCAAGGTCTCCAAACATGTCGGCGAGCACTCCGGCGGTGGCGCCGGTTGTTTGGCTTCTGATGGTAGCGGCAAGACTTGCGGTGTGTTTTGCGGCGTCCAGGCGGGTGGCAAGGGTTTTTGCCTGCTGGCGCAACTGGCTAACAGTGCCAGAGAGATTAGCGGCAGCAACGCGAGCTGCTGTAGTTTGAGCTTGAGCATCTAGTACGGCCTTATCCCGGGCGATCAGACGCCCCTGTTCAATTATCCGGGCGGCGATTTGCGCATTCACTTCATGATCCAATTCGGCTCTATCACGTTCCGCCCACTGCTTTTCCCATGCCCGATCGCTCCAGACTGAACCAGCAACGAAAGCTCCGGCTGCAATCACAAAGGCAATAGCTGGCTTCAAGTAGGTTGCATTCACTGATCTATCCCCCAGCACGTCAGCGCACTTTCCTGATCGCGGCGTTCGACCTGACCATAACAACCATTCTTTTGCCCTTTAGTCAGGCGGCAATCACGACCTCCGTCTTTAATCCACCAGCGAATCGCCTCACATGCACCCTTTCGGTCGCCTGAGTTAATCCGCTGGTAGAACGTAGACGGGAAGCATTTACCAGGGCCGATGTTGTACGGACAGAATGAGGCAATGCCTACTTTCTGTGGCGGTGTCAAAGGTACATGGATATTCCGATCAACCCACGCCAGAGCTCTATCACGTTCGACGGCATTCACTTCGTCGCATTTAACCTGGGTCAGCTTCATCCCCTGCGTGACGGGTTTACCATCAATACGCGTGGCGCCGCGGCAAATAGTCCAAATACCAGAGCCATCAAGGTATGACGTCAGGCTGTTACCCTCTTTCTCATTAAGGAACTGATCCATCAACACTGGCACTGAGGCACCGGCAGCAATAAGCGCCAGCATGGCCGAACTGAGTTTATTCCTTAGCGCTGGTGACATTGCCATTCAGCCGATCCTCCCGCTCCTTGCGTCGGTAATACCAGTTCACGCCGCAGGTAATGACAGTGCATGCAATACCGACAACAATCGCCCAGTCACTCAGGCTCATACCAACCACTTTGTCGGCCAAAATCCATACCTCAGTTTTCGATACATCGGCATACGCCTTTGCTGAAATACCGCAGCCCGTTAATGCGGTCCCGGTGCCATATGAGAGTCTGCTGTAAATGGTGCTCATTTTGGTCATAGCCTCACCTCCGTAGATGACGGACGGCGCTGTGTGAATAGAAAAAGGCCGCCAGATGGATTGACGACAACACACAGAGTGAGTGACGTTCTGGCGGCACAAATGAAAAAGGCCACGAAGATACGTAGCCCTGTTTGTGGGTGGTTTACTTATTAAGTGGGAATAATTATCATCAAAAAATCCAGTACAAAGACGCCTGGATCATTCATAACCACATTCGCCTGATTGGGTGGCTCGCTCTCTAATGCGGGCTTTTTTTTCGCCCAAAGAAAAGGCCCACCAGCAGGGTGAGCCTATAGGAATTATTCAGTAAGAGTGTGATGCCGGGTGCCTCCCGGTGAGCCTTTGGACAGCATCCATGACCCACGCTCTTTTAATTCCAGTCTTGGAAGTGCTGTTTACGTCCCTCCGCTTAGGGGGATTCATCACAACTAAAAATTAACATTTGATCATCAGAGAATCAATGCCATACGACGATGTGACAGGGGTACTGATGCAATGCATCTCGTGAATACCTCTGTCGTATCGCCGGAAAGCAAAAACCCCGCGATGGCGGGGTTTTTGTTATGTTCAGATTGTCGCTTCCTAACGCTGCCGAGTGGCGCAGCTCTGCCAAGCATGAATGGATTATTAACTTTTCTGGCCCGTTTTCAACTACAAGCAAATAAAAGAGCACTTTTTGTTAAAAATGGAGTAGCTATACATCCTTCATCTTTCGTCTGACAGACAGAAAAACTTTCGCCCTGAATATCTCCAGGCACCAGCGCACCCGCTTACGTGCTTCGCCGTTCGTCAGCCATGGCGCCACCAGCTGCAATTCCCGGGTAATATCGGAGATCTTATTTCTGGTGGTGTAGAACTGCATTCCTACGAGATAAACCGGATCGTCAGTTTTAAACGTCTCAAGCATGACCTCTTCAATAAAATCCGCATCATCCCGGCGCTCTGACTCGTCAATCATATCTTTAAGCGGCATGGCCCATAGTATTGTCCGGGCGCGCGCTGCTGCCTGCTCTCCTCTAAACCCCTCCCTCCTCGCCTGCTCAATTGCATCGGTAATGCGGGTTAACTGACTATCTGACCAGCATGAATCTATAACGTCCGAGAAGAAACGACCGCAATTCTCCAGACGATACTGTGCACGTGTTTTCCCACCGACACATTCCCCCCAGACTGTTAGCAGTGATTTAATCCATGCAGATTGGATATGAGCCAGTGGCGTAAATCGTCCCAGCCAGCTTTTCCGGGGCGCACCGGCGAGTGTTTCTAACCCTGTGTGGTGAATGCGGCGTTGACGTGGTGTCATTCTGTCTTCTCCTTACGCCAGAACGCCGAGCGCATAAGCCCGGTCCAGCAATTTGATAATCAGCGCCGGCTGAGTGCCGTATTCGCGTTCGAATGAAAGAGGATCGTGATGTAGTTGCCGGTGGTGTTTTCGGCACAAAGGTAGCGTGAAAATATCGTGAGCTTTCGTACCTACTCCGCCCTGCCCCCAGCCAATCAGATGGTGGGCATCATCGGCTGGCTGGCCGCAGCACATGCAGGGTTGTGTTTTTACCCACGCGATAAAATGCGGAGACTCCCAGCGAATACGTTTTGGGCGAGCGAAAAACGTTGCGGGTGCTTCAGGATCCACCAGGACACCAATAACTGGGGAAGATGGTTCCCGGGCCGGTGCTGGGGAACGTTTCGGTAATGGGGTCAACCGTTCCACCAGAATGCTGGTGGCCGGCACCGATGGAGTCAACTCACTTTCCCGGTAAACCGATTGAAACTCTTCCGACTTCAGCTTCAGAGAACGACGGGCCATCTCCTCTGTAATTTCGCTACTAACGCCGACGGACACCGCCCACCAGCACAGCTCTGCGAGAGATAGCATCCGCTCTTTGTTGTAGCCCAGATAACTCAGCGCTGTACCAATAATCCAGTCAGCCAGGTTCTGCGACATCAGACTATCGAGTGTTTGTACGGTCTGATTGCGTAGTTCATTATCGCAGTGCCAGCATGCCCGTATCGCGCCGGGGTCATGCCTGAAATTAACCAGTTCCTGGTGGTGATAGTTAGAATGTGGCCACTGACAGTGCTGGACCTCGCGTTCTAGCCAGAGCTCCATCGCGTTTATCCCACCAGCTGCTTTGATGACGCGCTCATTAACAAAAAAAGGTCTGACCCCGGTGTCATCCCGGAGCGGTTGCCGTGCATCCGGCAGTCTGCCGCTCGGTATAGAATCCAAATCAGCCGGCGGCATCTCCACCAGTACGCGCCCTTTTCCAAAAAGCCCCATTAACTCGCTTCCGGGCTTCAGTAATACCACGCCCAAATGCCGGGCAATATCCACGTTAAGCAGCGCCCGCATCAGTCTCTCCACATTTTCTGTAAGAAGGTTCTGTCGGCGCGGGGCTCCTGTTCTGATTCAGGCAAAAACACGCTAACTTCCCACGATACAAAATCACGGGAAAGGCATTTCTCTGCCCGGTAGTTCGCTTTCCGATAGCGCGCCACCAGCTCGACTGCCTGCGACTCCGTCAGACCTGTATGCTGAAACCAGCTTTTCTTCATAGCTGGGCCTCATACAGCCGGATGAACTCAATGGCGCGCTCACGTGATCCCGGTTCGTTATGAACCATTTCCTGAAGCAGCTGCACGGCGAGTGATGGCTCTTTTTGCCCGACGATAGAAATACCCCGGGACATGTTTGGAGCAATTGTGATGAATCCTTTTCTGCGTAATGCCCGAAGGTGTTCGGCGGCAGCATTAGGAGACGCAGCACCAATAAGATCTGACAGCTCTTTGGCCGTCGGCGGATAACCGTGCTTTGTGATGAACGCAACGAGGAGATCAAACACCTCCTGCTGGCGTGGGGTCAGTTTCTGGAATGAAGAAAGACCAGCGTTGTCGTTATGACAGCCAGTCTTTTTTGTTTCTGGTTTTGCAATATTTAGCGCCATGGTTTCTCTCCGTGGCGCAGCAGGTATAGGTTGTTCAGGCCTATGACTGGAGTTTAACAGAACCTGACGGAACCTGGTAACCAGCCCCAGACCTCGCCTTTTCTATCATCTGCGCAAATAACGAGAGAGTCCCCACGATCTCATCTTGCTGTAGTGGCATAAACGAAACAGTATCACCGCGGCGATACATCAAAGCACGATCACATACGGGAAAGGATTTGAGACGGGCTACTATTACCCCATCATCGCATCTGATAACTACATAGCCGGTGTTCGGCATTTCTTGTTTTTTTCCCACTACAAAATCCCCTCAACAAACTCGGTAACATCCATGCAGTAATTCAATAAAACCAGTCGCCTGCGCTTTCCCATGTCTCCTGTAGAATCACTTCGATAGTTTCTTTATCGCCGTCTATGCCACCGAACACGCTGAGCCCGTCAGCCCCAGCCCGGCGAATAGTTAACTTGCAGCCATCATATTTTTGATTTAAACGCCGCAGTAACTCGGCCTCAAGCGCATGCTCCGCGCCATCAGGCAATTTTTTATTTTTGTCGATGGTTACTTCGATTTTCATAGTATTACCCCATTCGATATACTGTATAAATAAACAGTACACCCAACTCGTTCAATGAGCAACATCTTAAAGGCACAAACTGTTACTTTTTTGTCAGGAGTGCAGACACAAAACCCGCCGTAGCGGGTTGAATTAATAGAGTTTTATTAAACGACGATTTCTTTCTGCTGACACATTTCCGGTTGCTAGCCACACCGCTAACTCAGTAAACCGCTGTAGGACATGGTTACAGCAAAGCGCTGCATGAATGTAAATCACACCCGTTTTGTTAACATGATGGAAGATAAGTTAGCAGGACCGCAAAAAATGGGTTAAAGATGGGGAATGTATTAAATTTGAGGGCATTGGAAAATGAAGTATTTTACTTGCAAGACAGGAACTAATCCACCTACAGAAAAAACTAAGATTAACTTTGGCTAGGAAACATGTCATACAAAAATCAATCATTTCATCGATATGTTATAATGCAGATACTTGTAGTATCTGCATCTAATTAAAATTCATCAAGCAACCAAAACCTTTTGCCATTTCTCATTTAGATCATCTAAATTTACCACTTGTCTATCTTTCACCCACTTTGACATTAAAGCAATTAGATGTGGCCGAGAAATGCGTTTATAATAGAGTCCCCTATCTTTATTATATTGCTCAACGATATGTTGTCCAACCTTAGATAAGGACGTATTATTTATATACGATAAATCCCTATGCATATGATTTACATCACTAAATTTGCTATTACCTATTGTTTCAACAATTGTCACACCTTCGTTTTGAAGCCACCCAGATTCAAGCCAAATAAGATCAATAGCATCGGGAGTTTGCATCGTAGTGGCCAAGGCAACAATTAATTTCTCAACATCTTCCGAGTTAAAATCCAAAGTTTCTGAACTCCATACAGAAAGTGTGTTTTTATTAGTCCTGGTACATCCAGTTATTGCATCTGCTGTATAGCTCTCAGGCTGAAGAGAAAGATTTGGCTGCCATTTCGAGATTGATATTTTTCTTAAAAGATAGCTCATTATAAATGCTCCAGATAATCTATAACGCTTTTCTTATAATCATTCAACCAATCAAACTCAAACTCTCTGATTCCTTTAAGGTAAGTCAAAAATCTTGGGTCAGACCATGCTTCAGCGGCTCTTAAGGATGCTTCATTTACAAGATAGTCTTTATGGGAGGCTCCACCCAAAATTAAAACATCTGCCTTATCCTTGAGGATTTCATAGTCTAATGATGAAGCAATACAAAGATATTTACGCAACTCATAACTATCATTATATAATCTTAACCAAGCCTGTTGAAATACTTCAGAAAAGACATGTGACTCCTTAGTGTATAAAGACTCAAGAAATAGCTGACATTTAGTTATTTCCCCTTCGATATAATCCTCGGACCTAAGGAGATCTAACAGCATGTTTATATTTAACTTAACTTCACGTTCAAAAGCACCTGAGTCAAACCTAGTAGAACGCTTTCCAACTCTAATCTGGTTATTAGAACTGATATGGTTATCTACGAATTTTAATTGCTCGTTATTTTTTTTAGAAAAAACGCTTACATCGCTATAAATTTTAAAATAACTTTCACTCAATGAGACCTCATTTTTAGATAGATCTAAATTTGAGGTTGATTCATTCCCATTACCAATCATATGTTTATTAATAATATACATACGCAACCTTTACATATCAGTATAACGTGAGAACTCATTCATTAATTCATTGTTTTTATTCAATAAGCATCTCAAAACGGATATCGATGAAGTAAAATCGAATCTATTTGTTGTATTTTCAGGAATTGTGTTGGTATCCACTTCAAAGTTAATAACGTCTATAAAATTCCCATTAGCTATCATAGGGGACTGTATCATACATCTTCTAACAGAACTGACCATGTTCGCAATCTCGCCAGAAGAATCAAAGGGTCCCCTTTCGACAATTCTATTTTCCCATTCAATTGGATTAGCTTTATGATGCGTAAATATTTTTCTATATAAATCTAAATATTTCTCTTCCCCTCCTGTATAAAAGGAAGATTGTAAAACTGCCAATCTATTTGACTTTTTATCAGGAAAGATACTTTTCAATGCTTTTATAGCGGACTCAACTTTTCTAAAAAAATCTTCACTATCCGCATTAGGACTTGAGAAAATCACACTATGAGCCGGAAATTCTATTTTAAAGGACTGCTCAGCATCAGTCATAATTACTATTTGTCGCTTCTCTCCGGTAAACGCATTAACTTCCTGCGCAAACATAGGTAATAATGACAGCGAGGACAATTTGTCTAATAGCATACCTAACACAGGAGGCGTTGCTGAAACATCATTGTTGTTTGTAAAATAATTAACTTGATAATTATTGAATATTTTATTCATTACATCTCCTTGACAGTGAGTCCCCACATCAAATGTGCGCTGCTTGATGACCTAAGTCTATTCCAAACAAAAATTTTACGCTAGTATTGCTGCGGTCTAAGAGAGCAACCCGCACATGATTTTTCTAAACAATTTACTCACAAATTGCATCCGGTTAGTACTGTGTGCCCATGCATCGACCAACAAGTTTATGATCGCCATTCATCAAGCCCCCCTTAGAACATTAAGTCCCCTGTCAACCCAGCGCAGAGAATATGGATTAACGGCCTCCAGCTTTCTGCTGGCCGGCAGGATGTCTCATAGAAGGCTTTACAATCAAAAAAGTCGCAGCTATAGATTGACCTCTTGAATTTTCTCAATTTCTTTAGCAGTAGCCACTCCCCATATACTGTCAGCCAGCTTACCAAACGGGCGATTTGAATAGTTACCGGTCACTGGATCTGCGTCTGCCGGTGTCTTTGCGGTAGCACTCGGTTTTCCCAATGACCCACATTGATGGGGTTTCATGCAGAAGCTTTTGCTCTGGGCCATCTTTCGTTATCACGGTACCGGTATGGGTTTTAACGATGCTCATTTGGCTGCTCCTGCATTCTTCCGATAGTCAAATCTGCACAGGTCAAAATCGATGGCCGCCCGCTGGTCGCGGAACAGGCCAAGGTGACCATGCCGGATCACTTTTCCGGTTTTGGCAGCTGCACGAAAATGCCTGCCTACCGCATCCCGACACATACACAACTCGCCGCAGGCCTCTTTGACCGTCAGCCGGCCCTTCTCCCGGGTCAACTCAATAATTTTCCGGACACTAGCCTGTTGTTGCTCGCGTGATTTATTAGCCATGATCAGCACCTCGCCGCGTTGCGGAGACAGCGGTTGCGCAGGCGTGCGATATTCCACAACTCGCTAGCATTGCTGACCATTCCTAGAATGGCTGTGTAAGTCGTCGCCGCGCGGCGGTATAGCCCTTTTTCTTCAAGTTGGCGGGCCAGAATGATGGCATCGTTCACCTGCTGAGCTTTCTCCGGCGTAGTTTTGATGGCCGGCTCAGGCAATTTAACGTTTGGGATCTCAGTGCCTACAGGCACCCGATAAACATACTGAGTGCCGTTGTGTATGCGCCGTAATTTGCCAGCTGCATGGAGGCGGCGTAGCAGATTACCCGCGGAACTCGAGGGTAGATCAAGTACATCGCAAACATCCTGCAGGACGCATTCAGGCGTTCTGTGCACGATGGCGATTACCATCTGTGCCTGGGTAACTCGTTCTTTAGATTTTTTGGTCATGGTCAAAACTCGCTTACTTGGTTAAACCTGCCGCTTTGCGGCGTTTGTACTCTTCCATCAAAATCTGTGCAGGTGTCGGCCCGGGTGGATGCCGTGGTGCTTCAAGCTGCCGGCGGATCGGTGGAATGGTGAATCCGTTGGCAACATGCTTTGTCCACTTCGTCAGTAGTTTCTCTGCCAGTTTTTGTAGCTCTTTCTCTGTCATCTGGCGCTCTACGCCAGCTCGCCGCATCTCAACGCAAATGTGATATAGCACGTCTTGTTTCCACGGATATTTGTCACTGCCAGCGTAGCGGTACGATTCGTTACGCCAGCGTTTGTACTCGGTCATGACCGTTTCGGAGGTCAGATTGAACGGATTTGCCCCGCTCTCGGAAACCAACGCTACAAACTCAGCCAGATCCGGTGGCCATGTGTTCCCCATAGCGCACCGCTCCATGCACTGACGACAAACCAGCGTGATCTGCGCATCAGTCATCGACCCAATCTGGGCAATCCACATATCCGACGGCGCCGCCCCGTTCTTCTGGGTCCAGCGGTTCGAAAATATTTCCCCCATGACCGTCCAGAGCCTCCATGCCGTGTCCGCCGCCAGTAAGTCCGTTTTCCTGAACCCAGCGCTCTCTGGCTGCCTGAATTTCCTGGACTGCCCGGGATGCGGTGTTAACTGGTTGAAGTCCTGCATTGCCGTTACCTCCGGTTACTGGTTGTGGCCTGGGTTTAGCTCTGGCGTTCACGACGCTACGGGCAAACTTCTGTTCCCACTGGACCTGTGTGAATACCTTCCGTTCTGATTCCCAGTAGGCGGTAAACTCAGCCAGTTCAGTCGGCAGGTAAGCCGGTTCAGGAAGCGATATTCCCCACGTGGCTGCCAGACGTGGCCAGTCCTGCGATGGTCGCCAGTTTTCATGCATCGTGAATTTACCGATGGGGATATCCATGCCTGCGAGAAATTGCGGCTCCTGAACATCTGGAATTTCGCTCCCGCGTAGAGAGGGGTTTTCTTTTAGATCTGTATCTATATCTGGATCTTTATTAGTTGGATTGCCGTTGCCATCTTGTTCCAACGGATTATCAACGACCGTTGGACGGTCGTTACCTTCCCGTTGCTCTGGCGTTGATTTTTTGGCTTTTCTTGCTTTTGCTGAGGCTTTACCGGCATCAGATTTCTGACGTTGAGAGGAACGCACCATCTCAAGATCTCTTTCAATGCGCTCGTGAACCCATTCGGTACCATTGTCGTTAAAAAACTCCTTTAACGAGGATTCAACGGAAGACCAACGGTCGTTGCTTAGCCGCGCTATTTTCGATAACCGACTTTTAGGGATCGCCCTCCCCGTTTGCCAGTAATTGAACATCAGCAGCAGGTAGGCGCCGTGTTCCTCAGTTGACAGATGCATGGTGTCCGCCAGGTAATCAGCAATGTAAAGTTGCATGTAGGGCAGCGCTGCCATGTTTACTCCTGATACCCGAGATAATCGGGCTTATAGTCATTGGTAAAAACTCGATTAAAAAAACTGCGGCGCTACGGCGCTAATGCTCGCCAGTAGTGGTCCCGCCGCATCTGCAGGGAGCATGTTAAATAGCGCAATTGCTGCCTCCCGTATTTCTCGTTCTAATTTCTGCAAAGGCGCGCCCAGCAATTTTGCCTGGTGCGCCTCGCTGCACTCTTTGATTGCATTAGCCACCAGCTCGGATTCAGTTAAGCCTCGTTTTAAGCCATGTTTGCGCGCGATCTCTATCGGCATGGCTTCGGCGATCGCAGCCGAAAGCTGGATGACATAGCTGGTGTACTTCTCTGAACTGCTCTCGTTTTTCAGGTAGCGGTAGAGATTCTGCTTGTTGACACTGATCCCTCTCCCGTTCTGTTTTACCCACTGCTCGTCCACCAGCTGCGCAATAGTTTCCTGTGCGCGCCCGGGTAAGGTTGACTCCCATTCCTGAACAGCCTCAAAGATGGATCGACTCTTCATGCTGTCCCGGCGTCGAGGTGAATACTGATTTTCCGTTTTCAGTGAAAAGCCATTATTGGAGGTAATATTTTCAAATGTGATGGTTTGCATGGTTATCCCTTTTCATCTTGAGGTGGAAATACATCATCCAGGCAGCAAGCGATGCCCAAGGCATTTAATGCCGATATGATCGCTCGTGAATCAGCCAAACTTGGGGTTCTCGTATTGACCTCATAGTTTGCAAGCCTTGATTGACCCCAACCGATTTGCTGAGCGAGCGCCTGCTGAGACAAGCCCCCTTGCTTTCGATACATCGAAATTAAGTTCATAAACGTCTCCTAATGTGCGAAAGCATTATTCACATATCGTGAAGTCAATGTCAATACAACTCGTGAATAACAGGAAATCACCTTGCGTGATAAAATCACTGTATGAAAACACTTGCAGAAAAGATCGGCGAAAGAGTCCGTAACTTACGGTTGAATAAGGGGATGAGTCAGGCTCAGCTGGCGAAGCTGTGTGGCTGGTCTACCTCCTCTCGAGTCGCTAACTATGAAATAGGCACAAGGAACATTGGTGCTGATGATGCGATCCTGCTAGCAAGGCACCTAAATGCATCACCGAGTTACATAATGTTCGGGGATGAAGAAAACGGTGGGGAGCAACTTCCTCAGAAACAAAGACAACTTCTCAGCCTTTTTGAGCAATTACCTGAGTCCGAGCAAGAGCGAATGATCGATTTGTTCGAGACGCGCTTAAAGGAAATTGATGAATACGTTGAAAATTATCTGCGTGGAAGATTCAAGCCCGCAGACTAATAGCGCCCTCTAAGACCATATCGTACAACCCCACCGACTCCATGTTTTAAAGCGTGGCTCTTCCTACGCCCTTTAACTTCACACTTCGTATTGACACAAAACTCACATTATGTGAATATCATTTTGTTGCAACACGTCATCGAGGCAGGACGCCCACGAAGTAGCTGCCGGCGGTATAGAAACACCGGATGAGATGACATCAATCATTGCGCAGCAGGTTTCAACGTTCAGCTGGCCGGCTACAAGGCATCGAGGGGATTTATGGATAAGGCATACGAAGAATATTTCGAAAGTCTTGCTGTAGGTGAAGAGGCTTTAAGTTTCGCTGAGTTCGTAGCAGCACTATCGCGTAGCACAACAGCTAAATCGACTCCGGAATCACAGCCCAACTAGTTTCGCATTTTGGCTTTTAAAGCTGACCTACACAAAACGGGCATTGCAATGCGGTGAATGCGGCTATGCGCACGCGGCTCAGTTAAAGCAAGACCACCGTTTCCCTGGTGGGGTGGAAAAGAAGCTGCCGGCGGTAGTTGTTAACTGACTGCCGTCACCGGGAGGCACCCGGCACTGCATTGCAAAGCCTGACCAGTGGTTAGTCAGCAAGTACCGTTAGCCGCGTTAAGGCTGGGGCTGAAATGAGTAAGAACTGCATTTGCTCTATGGTCATTTCGGTAGTTATCGGGCTCATCTTTTGGGCTTCAGTTTCAAAAAAACTTACGGAGTTTGTCACATGGTTGATTTCGCTCGTGTAGCAACAGGCCGACAGGCTATACGCCTTAGCTGGTTCACCGCAAGGATTCGCCAGCTCTGCTACTTCCTCGCTCAGAAAGGGGATCCTGAGGCAAACGCATGAGCACGTTGTTTGCCTTAGTTATCGGTGTCTGCTCGCTGACCGGTGAATGCTCTGATGTTCTGATCGACGTGTATGAAACGGAAAGTATTTGTTCAGAAGCTGCCACAGAGCAGCACGTTAATGGCCAGTGTTTGCCCTATAAGCAAGCGTTCACCGCGGCTGAAGACCAACAGCCGGCAGTAAATTTTTAAATCGAGTTTTAATCAATGACCATGGCCCATAAAGCACAAAACCCGCGCAAGGCGGGTTAAGTACCCGGTCAGCCGACCAAAGCTTTCCGGAATCGAGTTTTGACCAATGACCACCACCAGGGCGGCTGCCATCAGCTGCCGGGTATCTTACAATCCAAAGGAGCCCGAACGCAATGAACAACTATGCGTATCTTGTCAAAGCAAAAGCAAAAGCAAAATCAGCAGATGCCAAAAGCCTCTTTTGCTGGTTCCCTGCAAAATCCGACTCACGTGCCGAACGTGAAATCCTGAATATCCTGGAAGATGCTGGCATTGCTGTTGGCCGCGGCGCCGACCACCAGCTGCCGACCCGCACCCATTGGTTTATCGTTGATGATCTTCCTGAAGAAGGAGTGCTGGATGATACCTGGTGCGACCGCTACGAACTTGGCGGTGAAGACGGGATCACCTGGGGAAAAATTGCCGCACCTGAACCTGAACCTGAAGAGATTGCAGAAGAACCGACGCCGGAAGACGATGCAGACGATGCAGCATTACACCCCCTCGCAACAATGCCTTTCCGCACTCAGCTGCTGGCGCAATATACGTCAGAAGATAGCCACGTTTATCACATTGACGCCCCACGCCGTCATACCCTTTCCGCGTTAGAAATGGATGTCGATAACAGTGCTGTCCAGAATCTGATTCTGGCAGCAGAGAATGTGCCAGATATCAAGTCATACGACATGCCTGGGATCTGGAAATTTACCAGCGCAATGAAAAAAGTGTTCCCGGCTGGTAAGCGCCACGAACTGGGCAAGCAGATCCAATTCGCTAAATTATGGTTTGCGACCAGCCACCTTGACCGCGGCATTCTTGTTAAAGAATGGGCTAATGGCAACTGCATTATGTCAGTCAATCTAACCCCTTCAGGTGCCAATGCCGGCGGAGGAAATGCTACTGATCGCCTGACTCCATTAACCATTTTGGGTATGGAGTACGAAATAGCTCTGGGGCTCATCGCACGAGAAAAAGAGTTCGATATCTATAACGTTCCGCTTGAGGTCGATATTCAGGCGAACAGCATGATGAACAAATATGACAACAAAGAGTTTATTGCGACCAGGGAGCTATTCATGTCGATGCCTGGTGGGCACGATTATTCCCGTGCCTGCAACATCGCAACAGTAAAGACCACACCAGATGAGCTTTACCTGGACAAAGTTGCGCATCGCGAATACTTGAACAAGGTGATGACAGAAACAGATCACGCACATCCTGACGAGATAATCGTTGATATTGCGTGTGGTCGATCTTCTTCACCTATGCCAGCTGCACCAGCCACACAAGTAAATGTGTCTGATGAGGTTGGTAAACAACTGGCCGCGGGGCGCGGTGAATGCGTGGAAGGCATCAGCGATCCTAACGATGCTAAATGGGTTAAGGAAGATCTCACCAAACCAATCGCAACTGCGGAGACCACCAGTCATGTGCCGATGGAAAAAACTTTCAGTGATGAAGCCGCGGGTTCTGCTGAGGTATCAGAAGGCGAAACGGCAATTGAGGACACTACAGGCAACACTGAGCCTGGTAATACGTCAACTGCCGTGAATATTGAAACCGGTCATCATAAACATGATGAAGAATCAGCCACTGATTATGTTCATGTAATGGTGGACCTGGAAACTATGGGGAAAAAACCTAATGCCCCTATCGTCTCCATCGGTGCTGTATTATTTGACCCGGCAACAGGGATCCTCGGCGAAACTTTTTACAAAGTGGTCAGCCTTGAATCTGCTGTTTCGTGGGGTGCTGAGATTGACTCATCAACAGTCATATGGTGGTTAAAACAATCCTCTGAAGCACGTTCGGCCATAGTCAATGATGACGCCATAAAGCTGGATGATGCCCTGCTCATGTTTACTGACTTTGTTGAAGAGAACGTCACTGGCGGTCACAAAAAAGCGCAGGTGTGGGGGAATGGCGCCACATTCGATAACACCATTTTGCGTTCGTCATTTGATCTCGCCTGCCTCGATTGTCCGTGGGACTACTGGAACGACCGCGACGTCAGAACGATGGTTGAACTCGGCAGAGCCATTGGTATCGATCCTAAAACCGCCATCCCGTTTGAAGGTGACCGGCATAACGCGCTGGCGGATGCACAGCACCAGGCACGGTACGTTTCTGCTATCTGGCAGCGCCTGATTAAAAACTGATTTTTCGTTTTCAGAGATAACCCCACCAGCCGGTTAATTTTAACTGGCTGGCTATCTGAGGTGATAGCCATGCAAACACTAACACTGTCACCGGCGGAAATAGAAGAAATCACTGGTTACAGACGCTACACGGAACAGCAGCGGCAACTTCGCTGCCATGGCATCCCATTCACTACGGATGGGAGAAACAGGCCAATAGTTTTGCGTAGATATCTGGAACCGAGCATTACTGAATTACCAAAGGTTGATGAGTATGTTGCAACGGAACCAAATTTCGACGCCATTTATGGGACGACCACGAAAAAATCCGGCGGACGCACAGCTGCCACCCAGGGTTACCAAAAATAAATATAGTTATGTGTGGAAGCCCAAGGGAACAAAAATAAGCATCACCCTTGGGAAAATCCGGGATACAACAATGTCCGCGCTCTGGCGGAAATACGAGGAAGAAAAAGCCAAACGACATGACGTTATGACCTTCGCCAAATTATGGGGGATGTTCTTGGAAAGCCCGACCTTCACCGAGTTGGCGCAACGAACACAGAAAGACTACCAGCAACATGAGCGGAGGCTATTACCGGTTTTTGGAAAGGTCAAAGCAGACGATATAAAGATCGAGCAAGTTCGTATTTATATGGACCGTCGAGGCGTAAGCAGCAAGAACCAGGCTAATCAGGAAGTATCCAGTATGTCTCGGGTATATGGCTGGGGATTTGAACGGGGGTATGTGAAAGGAAACCCATGTAAAGGCATCCGGAAATTTACGCTCATAGACAGAGATGTATACATTCCAGATGAGGACTATCTAGCTATTTATCAGCATGCGCGCACAGAGATTCAAGTAGCAATGGAGATCTCATATTTGTGCGCAGCACGTGAAGGTGATGTGTTTGATTTAAAAGTGTCAGACCTGATGGAACGCGGAATTTTCATTGAACAGAACAAAACAGGGAAAAAGCAGATTAAAGAATGGTCACCTCGCCTACGCAACGCAATCGAAATGGCTCAGCTCCATTTAGTTGGCCGGTCAACTGCAGGTTACGTGATCCCAAGTCCATCAGGTGGCAGGCTTAACAGGAAAACGTTTAATACATGGTGGAATGATGCGAAGCGGGGAGCTGAAGTCAAACTGGGGCGAACAATCCCCGGTACCTTTCATGATATCAAGGCAAAGGCGATTTCAGACTTTGAGGGTAGTAGTAGAGACAAACAGCTATTCAGCGGACATAAGACAGAACTTCAGGTAACAACATACGACCGAAAAGTGAAAGTAACACCGTCTCTTGATGTACCTCCGCTAGATAAGCCAGATTAGTACATACACAAAAAAGCCCGCTGTCGCGGGCTCAATCAAAGAAACGATATCATCAGGCAGCTTTATGCTCTATAGGAGCACCAGAGTTATCCATTTCGGCGTCACACATATCCTCAAGCTTTTGAGGATCCAAGCTCTGCCAGAACTGTGTTGCCTGTGCAATCAAGGCCAGCGTATCGACGACATCGAACTTAGCTTCTTGATTTCTCATGGGACGATTCCTTATGACTACGTAATCAGTTGACGGATACGTCAACATGTTGGTTGCAGTATAAGGTTTGCGGAAATTTTTATCAAATTGCTAATCAACGAAAAATGCGGAAATGCGAGAAATTGAGAAAGCACTTTTTCAGCGAGCTATGTTCCGTGTCATCTCATCGGTAATGGCTTGTTCAATTTCAACGAGATCCGCACATAAATGTGGCATGCAAAACGCATCCTCATAGAATCCGAATTTTCTGTATAGCGGTAGATAACGAGTCTTCGGATTCATAATGTACACTTCGTCATGCTTGGTCGCCATTGCCATCGAGTGAGCAAAAATCAGTGTGGATAGCCAAACTCGCTTTGTCAACGGACTATCTTTGCCTTTAAGAAAGTTTTCCACCATACAAATTTCCAACCGATGTCGACGCTGATCAATCCGACATAAAGCTGCTCCACCAGGGAATGCATCATCAATCCCTTTGATTCTCATTGAGAGGTCGAGCACGTCCTCGTTTAGCGGATTGCCGTATTGCTCAAAGGCCCATACCCATGGCAAATCTCCATACGCACCAGTCTGAAGCAAGCGGAGATCATCTGGACGTAACCTCCCATATCCTAGCCCCCAACCAAATTTATCGGCGACGCTTTGGACTGAGTTGATACAGAAATCATGTATATGGGCGTAACTTAATCCAGGCATCTGCATACTTGACCAATCCATTCAAGAAATTACAGATAGTCTATCAAGAAAATAAACTTGATGATGTAAAAGATATGATAGTTAAAGAGGGGGAGGCCCGGAATATACCAAGTGAATATACCAACACTATACCAAGAGCCCAAAGCAACAAGGGGCTACCTTTCGGTAACCCCTTGTTTTATTTGGCGGAAGCGTAGAGATTCGAACTCTAGAACCCTTTCGGGTCGCCGGTTTTCAAGACCGGTGCCTTCAACCGCTCGGCCACGCTTCCGGTATGGGGCGCACTATAAACACCTCTATTCAGGCTGTAAAGCACGATTTTGTTCAACTGCCTTAAAAACAAACAAAACCGTGTTATTCGTCTGAAAATCAGGCGGTTTGCGCAGAAATCCAGCGCCAACCGCCCTCCCGGCGTTAATGTTTTTTGATGTACATATCCCGGGTAAAGTAATACCCCAGCTTATCCGGCGTAAATCCGCCTACCCACGGCTTCACCAGATGCGTACGGACATAGTGGTAAACCGGGACTGCCGGGACATCTTTGCCCAACAGATCCTCTGCCTGCTGATAAAATTTGCCGCGGGTGGCCACGTCCGGCGCTTTGGCCGCATTACGCAACGCTTCATCGTACGCAGGGTTGCTGTACTGGCTGGTGTTTTCACTATCGCCGGTGCGGAAGTTATTGAGGAAGGTGGCAGCATCGTCGTAATCAGCAATCCACGCGTAGCGTACCGCATCAAAATTATGCGTATGCATGGTGTCGAGCATCGTTTTCCACTCCTGATTTTGTAGCTTCGCCTCAACGCCGAGGTTTTTTTTCCACATCGAACTGGCGGCAATGGCCACACGCTGATGCGATTCAGAAGTGTTGTAGAGCAAATTAAACACCAGCGGGTGGCTATCATTATAACCGGCTTCGCTCAGCAGCTTTTTTGCCTCGGCGATACGTTTGTCGCGCGGCCAGCCAGCATAGTCCGGATTATGCAGCTTTACGCCGCCAATATCAGGCTGGCTAATTAACCATGCCGGACGCTGTCCCTGCCCCAGGACCTTCTCTGCGATGATGTCTTTATCCAGCGCCATATTCAGCGCCAGCCGCACTCGCGGATCGTTAAACGGCGGCTTAGTGGTATTGAACTCGTAATAGTAAGTCGCCAGCTGCGGGGAGACATCCAGCTGATCGCCCATGGTTTTTTTCAACTGCGTAAACTGGTTAATCGGCACCGTATAAACGATATCAATTTCTCCCGCCTTATAACGGTTAACGTCAGCCGCCTCGGAGCTAATGGGTAAATAGGTCACTTTGTTGATGACGGTGTCAGCATTATCCCAATAGCGCGGATTGCGCTCGGCCACAATGCGCTCGTTCACCACCCACTGGGACAGCTTATAGGCGCCGCTGGTCACCATATGCTCCGGTTTAGTCCACTTCTCGCCGAAGCGATTGACCAGCACTTTATCAACCGGCACCAGAGACGGGTGCGCCAGCATCGGCAAGAACGCAGCGTTAGGCTGGCTTAAGGTGACTTCCAGCGTGGCGTCATCAATAGCCTTCACGCCCAGCGTATCGGGCGTTTTTTTACCCTGCGCGATATCCTGAGCATTCACAATATGCATATTGCCCGGATAGCTGGCATAGGGTGATGCCGTCGCCGGGGAAACCAGCCGCTGCCAGCTCCAGACAATATCCTGGGCGGTAATCGCGGTCCCGTCTGACCACGTGACGCCCGGACGCAGATGGAACGTCCATACGGTGTTATCTTTGTTTTCCCATTTCGCCGCCAGACGAGGCTGAATCTCGCCTTCCGCAGAGACGCTGACCAGCCCTTCGAAGAGATCGCTGATGATGTTGAATTCAACGTCACTTTCGACTTTATGCGGATCCAGCGATGAGGGCTCGCTGCCGTTATTTCTGACCAGCTCCTGCTTCTCCGCCAGCGCGGTGCCGGCCGGGACCTGTGCAGCGAGAGTCGGCGCCGCTGCGGCGAGTAAACCCACCATCAGTAGCGCCTGCGTGATGTCGTTATATTTTTGTAATTTCATATCCCTTGCCTTTGTAGTGCTTCATTTGTACCCTCTCCACACTTAGCCATAGAATCGCCATAACGCAATATTTTTCAGTGACCTATCAGATTCCGATCTGACTCCTGACGCCAAACACACAAACGCGCCGCCTTATCGTCATTTATCAGAATAATATGCTGGTCATAAGCGCTGAGGTTTAAGTAAAGATGGGTAAAAGCACTATGGCTTCTGGCGTGGTTTTTTTATGCTTCGTTATTAACAACATCTGTCATAAGAGAGTGACTCATGGATCGTATAATTACGTCGTCGCGTGACCGTTCATCGCTGCTCAGCACGCACAAAGTTCTGCGGAACACCTATTTCCTGCTCAGCCTGACGCTGGCATTTTCTGCTATTACGGCAACGGCAAGCACGGTCCTGATGCTGCCGTCTCCCGGGCTGATTCTGACCCTGGTCGGCATGTACGGGCTGATGTTCCTGACCTATAAGCTGGCCGACAAGCCGTCGGGCATCCTCGCGGCCTTCGCCTTTACCGGCTTCCTGGGCTATATCCTTGGGCCGATGCTTAACGCCTATCTGTCAGCAGGCATGGGAGATTTGATCGGCCTGGCGCTGGGCGGTACGGCGCTGGTGTTCTTCTGCTGCTCGGCCTATGTGCTCACGACCCGCAAAGATATGTCTTTCCTTGGCGGAATGCTGATGGCAGGCGTAGTGGTGGTGCTGATCGGTATGGTGGCGAATATCTTCCTGCAGCTGCCGGCTCTGCATCTGGCAATCAGCGCGGTGTTTATTCTGATTTCATCCGGCGCCATCCTGTTTGAAACCAGCAACATCATCCGAGGCGGTGAAACCAACTATATCCGCGCCACCGTGAGCCTGTACGTGTCGCTGTACAACATTTTTGTCAGCCTGCTCAGCATTCTGGGCTTCGCCAGCAAAGACTAATCTCTCTCGCGTTCTTCTCGGGCCCTGCTTATGCGGGGCCTTTTTTTTTGCTAAACTGCCGCCAGTTTTAGCGGTGTGTGAAGAATTATGTTTATCTTTGAAGGCAATGAAATTGAGACCGATAGCGAAGGCTATCTGAAGGATACCACCCTCTGGAGCGAAGCCCTGGCAACCGCCATCGCCGAGCGGGAAGGTATTGTCCTGTCGACTGAGCACTGGGAGGTCGTGCGTTTTGTCCGCGACTTTTATCTGGAGTTCAACACCTCGCCGGCCATTCGGATGCTGGTGAAGGCGATGGCAAATAAGTTCGGCGAGGAGAAAGGCAACAGCCGCTATCTCTACCGCCTGTTCCCCAAAGGCCCCGCCAAACAGGCAACGAAAATTGCCGGGCTGCCCAAACCGGTGAAATGCATCTAGTACAGAATGGAGAATTTTTGCCACTCTCTGGTGGGCTGATGGGGCTCGGTGTGCACCCGGTCGACCCGCGCGCTGCGAGGCCCGCCCTCCTTCAGCCAGCTCACCAGCGCCGCCACCTGATCCGCCTCGCCGCAGGCCAAAACCTCTACGCTGCCGTCGTCAAGATTGCGCGCGTAGCCCGTCAGCCCCAGGCGTAACGCCTCCCGCTGCGTCGTGTAGCGAAAGCCAACTCCCTGAACTGAACCATATACCCATGCCATCGTGCAGAGTGTCGCCATGATTGATCTCCTTTGTTGCCAATAACTCTACGCTGAGAATAGCAAATTCTGGCTAGCGTACGTGCTTCGGCAACAGACCATAGTGCTGGCGAAAGCGCGCCGTGAAGCGCGAGCCGGACTGGTAGCCGCTGTTGAGGGCGATTTCACCTATCGGTAATGAGGTCGATTGTAGCTGGCCGAGGGCATACGCCATACGCACCTCCTCAACAATCTGGCGAAAACTTTGATCTTCCTGCTGCAGGCGACGGCGCAGCGTCGATTCCCCAAGAAACAGCATCTTCGCCACCCGCGGGACGCTCCAGGCCTGCGCGGGCGACAGCATGATAATTTGCCGCACCTGGCCGCTCAGGTTCTGCTGGCGCTCATTGAGCAGCGGCCCGGCGTAGCCCGCCTGATGCAGCGCCAGCAGCAGCCCCATAGCCTGATGATACTGCAGCTCCGCCGACAGCCCGCTGCGCACCGCCTGCAGGACGTTTTGCCACATAAATAACAGGTCCGGGGTCGCCGGTGCGCACAGGGAGGTGAGTCGCCCGGGCTGTGGCTCGCTCATATAGCGGGCTTTAAAATCCGCCAGCAGGTCCGGCGTCAGAGAGAGCAGATCGGAGCAAAACAGCCCGTTATCGGGCTGATTAATCACCTCGAGCTCAAGATCGGCGGGCAGAATAATCAGCTGCTGCGGCGTCGCCAGCATCTGGCTAACGCCCTGAACGATAATTTTGCTGCCGCGATTGACCCGGCACAGAGCGGGGGTAAATAGCGTCACGCGATGCAATTTATACAGGCGCCTGGAGGTAATTTCCGCCGCGGTTAAGGCATTATGGCGAAAGTTTATATTCTGCATCTGGCCATCCTTACGGGGTTAGCGCCCTGCCCTTGCCGTCAGCTGCGCGCTGGCGATAGCGTGGCTGTGCAACATAAATCCGACCAGCGCACCGCTGGCCTGGGCATCAATGGGTAATGTCGGCGTATCAAGCGCCCACACGGTAAAGCGGTAGCGGTGAGGCTTATCGCCGGCGGGCGGACAGGCGCCGCCAAAACCGGCATAGCCAAAATCATTGCGCCCCTGAACCGCTCCGTCCGGCAGTTTAGCGCTGTTTTTATCTCCGGCACCAGCGGCTAAGCTCGTCACGCTGCTGCTGATATTCACCACCGTCCAGTGCCACCAGCCGCTGCCGGTTGGTGCATCCGGATCGTAGGCGGTTACGGCAAAACTTCGCGTCCCCGACGGCGCATTTTGCCAGGCCAGCTGCGGAGAGACGTTGCCACCAGTGCAGCCAAAACCGCTGAACCAATGTACCTGAGCGAGGCTCCCTTCATCCCGCATATCGCCGCTGGTGACCTGAAACTGCGCCGCTGCCGCGCTGCCGCACGTCGCTAACAGTAAAACCACAGTTAAGCCAAATCCTGTTTTCATTGCATTTTCCTCCATTGGGTTGAGGAAAACACTGTAAGATCCGCGGGTGATTTTTATTGTGCCAAAGTGCCTGTGTTTTGTGCCGAAACGCTCACCTGCCTGCACAGCGGGCATGGTGCTTGCGGCGGCCACATGTGCTAACCTACGCGCCATTTTTCGGTGCCGACATTCCCGTTGCTAAAGGTAGCCCCATGACAGATTCCATTTTCCCCCGCTTAGTATTGACCAAAGGACGCGAGAAATCCCTGCTGCGTCGCCATCCCTGGATTTTCTCCGGCGCCGTCGCCCGTATGGAAGGTAAAGCCCGTTCCGGTGAAACTATCGATATCGTTGATTCGCAGGGGAAATGGCTTGCTCGCGGCGCGTTCTCTCCGTCGTCGCAGATCCGCGCTCGCGTCTGGAGCTTTGACCGCAACGAGGAAATCGACATTGCCTTTTTCGAACGCCGTCTGCAGCAGGCGCAAACCTGGCGCGAATGGCTGGCGGAGCGCGATGGTCTCGACAGCTATCGTCTGATTGCCGGCGAGTCTGACGGGCTTCCGGGCGTGACTATCGACCGCTTCGGCAATTTTTTCGTTCTGCAGCTGCTTAGCGCTGGCGCAGAATATCAGCGCGCCTCCATCGTTAGCGCGCTACAAACGCTGTTCCCGACCTGTTCCATCTACGATCGCAGCGATGTCGCGGTACGTAAAAAAGAGGGTTTGGATCTGGCGCAGGGCCTGGTTACTGGCGAAATGCCGCCTGCGCTGCTGCCCATCACCGAGCACGGAATGCAGCTGCTGGTGGATATTCAGGGCGGCCACAAAACCGGCTACTATCTCGATCAGCGCGATAGCCGCCTGGCGACCCGCCGCTATGTTGCCGACAAACGCGTCCTCAACTGCTTCTCCTATACCGGCGGTTTCGCCGTTTCTGCCCTGATGGGCGGCTGCAGTCAGGTAATCAGCGTGGACACCTCTCAGGAAGCGCTGGACGTGGCGAAGCAGAATATCGAACTGAACCAGCTCGATCTCTCCAAAGCTGAATTTGTCCGCGATGATGTCTTTAAGCTGCTGCGTAAGTATCGCGATCAGAATGAAAAATTCGACGTAATCGTGATGGATCCGCCGAAATTTGTTGAGAACAAAAGCCAGCTGATGGGCGCCTGCCGCGGCTACAAAGATATCAACATGCTGGCTATCCAGCTGCTCAATCCCGGCGGGATCCTCCTGACCTTCTCCTGCTCGGGTCTGATGGCAACCGATTTATTTCAGAAAATCATCGCCGATGCCGCAATTGACGCCGGGCGTGATGTACAATTTATAGAACAGTTCCGCCAGGCGGCCGACCATCCCGTGATCGCAACCTACCCGGAAGGTCTGTATCTGAAAGGGTTTGCCTGCCGCATCATGTAACTTGAAAAACGCAACGTTGCCCGCATATCGCAGGTAATCACGTTTCCCAGGAGGTGCCTATGATTGCCAGCAAATTCGGTATCGGCCAGCAGGTTCGCCATACTCTGTTAGGCTTCCTCGGCGTGGTCGTTGATATCGATCCAGAATATTCGCTTGCAGAGCCGGCGGAGGACGAAATTGCGGCCAACGACGAGCTGCGGGCATTGCCCTGGTATCATGTGGTGATGGAAGATGAGGATGGTCAGCCCGTTCATACCTATCTTGCCGAAGCGCAGCTCAGCAGCGAGCCCAGCGATGAGCATCCGGAGCAGCCGTCAATGGACGAGCTGGCAAGGACCATTCGCCAACAGCTTCAGGCGCCTCGACTGCGCAACTAGCAGAAAAAACCCCGCCGGAGCGGCACGGGAGTTCACCGGATAGCGGGTTTTTGACATTTTTACCGCCCTCGGCCTTGATGGTCGGGGGCGTTTTGTTATGAACACTGCCTCCAGATTTCCTCGCAGGTGCTCCAGTCGTCTCGGGATTGTTCCCGGCGATACCGTATTTCCCAGTACTATCATTTCCGTCGCGATAAACTGGAACGCGAACTTAAAGCTTATTTCTGAGGGCGCTTTCTTATGTTTCTCCGCCGCCCTTGTTGCCTCGCGTCATATCAGGTTATAGGCCAGTAACATCCCCCATACCTCCTGTTCCAGCAGGTCAACTTTCCGGCTTCTCTGCACCAGCGCGTTATCCAGGAGACTGCTTTTCAGGGTTCTGA